>CAMWVR010000001.1 GCA_947177795.1 uncultured Clostridia bacterium
CTCAGGGTTTCATTATAATTTAGACTAGAAACAATACACTGTAGATTATCACATAATGTAAAAAGGTTTTCAATCTAATTTTATTATATAATGTTACAAATATTTGGTAGATTTTACATCTTTTTTTTAACGATGTCTTAATAAAAAATCGTCGTACTTACCATACGACGATTTCAACACTTATCTTTCTAAATAATTACGTTTAATTCTTAGTCTTATATATTAATCCGTCAGAACAATGTATTATATAGTTACCAGAATATTGATCCCAATAATTGTCTTTTTTGATGTTTTCCCAATCTGACTTGCTGCCTGCGTAATAAATATCGGTCAATTGGACGCAATTATTGAATATTTGTCCACCGATTTCCGTTACGCTTTTAGGAATAGTAATGCTTGCCAAATTTTCACAATTCTGGAAAGTCCAACTTGTAATACTCGTAATACTATTCGGCAATGTTATGCTAGTTAACTTTTCGCAATACTCAAACTGTTGCTGCCCAATAAATGTTACGCTATTAGGTATCGTTAAATTCGTTAACTTTTTACAATAACTAAACGCCTCCATTTGTATGTCATTTACGCCGTCAGGTATTGTTACGCTTGTCAAATTCTCACAATAATAAAACGCGCGCCAACCGATAGATGTTATACTATTCGGCAAAGTCACACTAGTCAAGCCAATGCAATTCATAAACGTTCTATTTTTAATCGCAGTTACGCTGCTTGGCAAAGTTAGACTAGTTAAACCTTGACACCCGTAAAATGCAATAATACCAATTTCCTCTACACTATTGGGAATATTTATATCCGTCAAATTAGAGCAATCGGCAAATGCCTCTTCGGCGATTACTGTCGTTCCTTGCTTTATGGTATAACTACCCGATATCGTATCTTTAGCTTTAATTAAAAACTTACCTATATATAATACGTCGTCTTCCCAATTACTCTCATTTTTATATAGTGCGGTATTAGTAAAAGCCCCCATTCCAATAGTTTTCACGCTGTCTGGTATAGATATACTCTCCAAATTGTAAGCGTACATGAAAGCAAATCCGTTAATCTTCGTTACGGGCACCCCCTTATACGTTGACGAAATAACTACGTCGGTTGCCTTTGAAGTCCCCATATTGTTAACCATATACGTTCCGTCTTCTAAAACGTATTCCACTCCAATGGTAGCTCCTTCGTCAAGGTCGCTACTTCCTTTATTGCCGTTGTTTTTGTTGTCGCTATTGCCATCGCCAAAACATGCCGTAAAACTCAATACGCATACGACTGCCGTAACTACTGCCAATAGCATTGCTAGAAATTTTCTTTTCATATAAATCCTCCTAAGTTTTTTTTGAATTATAACACAAATAGGATGATGTGTCAACCAAAAGAATGATGTGTCATCCTAATTTTTATCTGCCCGTGACTTAAACTAATCATATAGGAGACAAATTTATGGAAACAC
The DNA here is from genome assembly GCA_947177795.1 of uncultured Clostridia bacterium. Taxonomy (GTDB): domain Bacteria; phylum Bacillota; class Clostridia; order Christensenellales; family UBA3700; genus RACS-045. The sequence goes on from CAMWVR010000001.1 coordinate 1,460, forward strand.
CGAAAACTATTAATGAAGCAGTTGTATGCCGAATAAATCAATTATTAAATGGACCAATCCAAACGCAATACGCATTAGCGGAAGTTAGTGGTATACCCTATCCGACTATAAAAAGCATTATGCAAAGACGTACTAAAGGAATCACTTTAAAGACCATTATTATGATAGCTCAAGGATTTAATATGAGCGTAAGTGAGTTTTTAAGTGAAGAATACTTCAATTATGAATTATTAGACTTGGAATCCTAAATAACTAAATAATTGTATAAATAATCTAATAAGAAGTATAAAAAAGACCTCGTTTTCACAAGGTCTTTCCTGTCTCGTTATTAAGTTCTTGTGCCTACCGTGCATCGGATGTTTTTGTACACTTAGCGACAGTCAGGCTTGTACGCTTATACCTGTCTTCCGACAAGACTGATTTACACAAAACTAACAATTTTCTTTGACACTTCCCCCTACCCATTTGGCTTGTTCCAAGCCACCAAAGTATAGAAAAAAGACCCTACTTTTGTAAGGTCTCCTACTATTTTTTGTTTATTATATAGTTTTTTCTCTTTGTCTATCTTCCTACATTACTTACCTAATCTACTGCAAGTCTTTTTTGGTAGATTTGTGTAAATCAGTCTTGTCGGAAGACATATTATTAGGCGACCTTATTAATATATTATACTACAATTCAAAAGAAAAGTAAACTAAAGGAAATAAGTATTGCATAGAATCTATATATTATAAGGCCCACCTCTAATATGAGATTGGTCTATACTATATAAAGGTATACCTCACCAATTTCTTCTAATCAGTTTAGCCGTCTAATTATATCAATATATATTATAGATATAATCTTTCGTCAGTTTCTTGTAAAAGACTCCTTTACAAGGGGATTGGACACTCAAACCGTTTAATTTTCTCTTTTGATAATCGTGCGCTGTTTTGGGAATGCGTCTTTCTCAATGATAATATCGGTGATGCTTTTAAAGTTAACACATTTACCGAATACAATGATATACAATTTACATCCCTAGAAACTTATAAACAATATAATTATACCTATATTGAGTAAGCGTCATAATGCGTTAGCTGGTAGGCTATTATATCTCTAATACGTCAACAAATCCAAATGAATCTATAAATTAAAAGCAAATCAGGTCTCTTCTCGTTTCTCCTATCGGAACCAATATCAACTTCTCGTTTTGGGAACAAAAGAGAAAATAAGAGTTACAATAAAGTATGAAAAACGATTGCCATAACGAGACTTGTAATGGTCATTACGCCACATAGTATAGTGAGAAAAAAATTCTTTTTCATTCTTTTCGAAATATTTATATAGTGTTCCACCAAATAATTATTCATAATAATCTTATCTGATTCACTACGTGCGCGTTCATTTATATCAATGTGTTTCAATGTGAAAGCAAACGCTTCTATACATAAGGATATAGATACAATTATCGAGATAACATAAAAAACTAAATATAATATTCCATACGTATTGCAAATGATATTCACAGAAAGCAAATTCAAAATGAGTGATATTGGTATATTAGCAATTATACCTGAAATAAATGAGAACAGATTTTGATTTATAAATTGAACGCAATACAATAATATATAATCAAGTTTATTAAAATTCGAAGAAATTTTTTGCATTAAATTTGGATCGGTTGGATTAATTATCTTTTCCTTTAAACTTTTCATTTGGACTCCTTAATAATTTTTATTAGCTTCTATTTTTCCAATCTTTTCTTATTAAATTAAACCTTATTTTTATTGCCATAAGCCTATCCTCTTTCATTCCATCACTTTCTAATTCTTCTATATAGGTTGATAGTTCAGAAAAGGACTGTCTGAACTTTTTATAAAGTTCAGGCGCAACAGTCGCATAGTCCTCTAATTTACTTAAAATATCGTCAATAAGATGCTTAATTTGTCTATTATAATAAAGAATATCATCTAAAAGCGAAGTCTCTTTGCTCTCATCTTTAAGAATAAGATTGTCCAGATCTTTCGACGAGACAACGGTGGTATTTTTGTTTTCTAGAGATATCACTATACGAAAACCTGCATCAGGTAGCCTCTCCTTAGGATTTAATCGACATGAACATTTTACTGCGCCTTCGGAAAATAAAAATGACCCGCCGCGGGCAATACGTAAATCTTCCCTAGTAAGATCATCTCTTCCATCAGTAGGACTGTAGGGAGGTGTAAAAATAGGGCGATTAACATCCTCGCCGCCCCAGGATGTTAAGGTCCATTCTAGCACATTTCCCCATAAGTCAAAAACACCATAAGGAGATGCTCCAGCAGGGAACAGCCCAACCGGTGTAGTATTATGAAACGGTCTAGGACATTCTGGTATGTTGGCATTTTCAAACTTTTCTTCATTTCCCCATGGATAAATTCTAATTGGATTTTGATTTTTATGATTTCCTATTGCGATACCTCCACGCATTGCTTTCATCCATTCTGCATCAGAAGGTAATGTCACAATATAGCCTTGTGGTAGAGAAATTTGTCTTTGAAGCCATTGACAGTATCTTAATGCTTCTTCAACATTAATACCTACAACAGGATGATTGAGGTATCTTTTCTCAACTATTCGTCTTTCTACGTCCCAAATTCCATTTTCATCATATGGAACAATAGCATCAGCATTTTCTTGTAAAAAACACTGATACTGAAAATTAGTAATCGGTACCTTTGTTATGAGATAAGGATATTTTAAATCGAATTGATATGGTTTCCCGCTTGTTAAATTATCACCGCCTAACATAACTGGACCAGATTCAATTTTTATGAACTCTGGAATGCGTAAATTTAGTTTTCTCTGATCTCCTATACAAGAAAGTAAGGACAGTGCCTCATAACGTATCTGTGTTGATTCGGATTCCGAGTTAATAATATCAATTAAGGCATTCGTTAGCTTATTTCTTAAAGAAATGTATTTTTCTATCAAAACAGGATCTTCTCTTTGAACGCAATCATAAGCTGTTGCAGAAATTAATATGTATAGATCCTTGTTTGTTTCAGTCTCATACAAATTCTCTAATACAAGTGTTATCATCGACAAAGCCGGCTCGCCTTCTAATAATTGTATTAAATTTATAAAGATATCTTTCCATTTATCATAGTCCTCAATAAGTTTGTTCTGTATAATTGAAGTATAATGACTATCTTTTGAAATTTGCTGAGCAATCATTGCAGCACAAATACTATCTAAATTTAAATAGAATGTGTTACTATTATTGTTAAACTCAATGAGACTAAATTTATTGTTTTTGATAAGGATTTCCAAAACCTTAATGGTTCCAGTAGAAAACCCATATTGCTTCCCAATAGAATGTATGAAATCCCCAGTTATGTTCTTATCATATATCAAATAAATTATTTCGCAGAAAAAATCATTAATTTTATTTTTCTCTACTTCTAATCTTGATAAATAAACATCAAAAAATAACTGTATTATTTTATCGGCAACTACAGAAGCGGCACGATAGTGAGAAAATGGGATTTGGTTGGTTACATAATATAAGCAATATAATTCTCTTAACCAAAAATGAGTTTCAACTAAAGTGCCAATTGATGACTCATCAATTTGTACAAAAAAATTACTTGCAACCTTTTTAGAGCCCACTTTATGAGAATTTAAAAAATAATCTATTTGATCAACGATCTTTTTTTGTTTTGCAATATCTAATCGATTTAATTTATAGGTTTGTACCAATGAAGAACTAGAAGATAATCTCTTAAGCCATTCTGCGCCATTTGACACAACAAAAATATACTGGGTAGAATCATCGTGAAAAATTTTTTTTATTGCCGTTAAAAGTTTATTTTTTTTATCAACATCGCCTTCTTCAGTATCACTAATTATTAACAAATAGTTACTCGCATCTTCTCGATAAAATCTACAAGATAAGTTTTTTTCTAAATCTTCGTCGGTTTCTAATTCATCACATAATTCAGACATGTTTATAACGTAGGGAATTCTTTTAACTAATGAAGTAGAAAACGAAAGTTCTTGTGCCCAATTTGAATTACCTTGATTTAAAATGTCCGGATAAGTTATATTTTTATAAAATTGTAATTCAACAAAATATCCTATAATTAGTTGAATATCCAAATCAGAAGACTCAATACATGCATGTTGATTTAGGTTGAGTATATCAATAAGTTCCATCCTCTTTATAGTTAACTCAATAGCGGGATTTTTAGATATAATGGTATCAATTTTAGATAATGGTAGACTAATTCTTAAGGAATTATCATAATAAATCGCTACCTTTGCAGTAAGTTCAATAGGTACAAAAATGTCAACGAAGTTCAATTCAGTATTGCTACTTGATATTTTTATCTTACTATATTGCCTATGTAGTTCTTGTAAATATTTTTCTGCGTACATTCTCAACTCCTCTCTTCAGGATACATAATCTCCCATGAGCCAATGCAATCCATACATAATTTATTGCATGTCGATGTCGTCTTTTGGATATTTTGGACTTGTTCCAAATCTTGTATTCTCCCTAGTACCTCTTTCCTAATAGGGCAAGATTTTATTGTACCCTCACCATCAATAAAATAATATAATCCATTTAGCCCAAAGCAATTATATGCTATATTATCACTTCCAAGATATTGCATGGAAATAATTTTTTGCATGACTTGTCCAGTTGATTGTATTTTATCCTTTTTGTCATTCAGATAGTCGAATATTTTAGATAAATCGGAATACTGCGATCTATCAATTGAAAGATCTTTGTATCTTGGATGATTATCTGGTAAATAAACTGGTTGCAGTGTAATATAATTTATTCCATTTTCTATAGCCCAATCAATTAGATCGTAAGCAAATTTTAAATTGTATTTTGTTAAAACACTATAAATTCCTACATCATAGCTTAAAAAATACTCCTTTCGCAATTGCAACACGTGTTTTATATTTGCTAATGCGTTATCTCCATATAGTCGAGTTCTATTATTGATTTCAATGATATTAGAATCAATTGAAGTAGAAATCATTTTAATCATTCCTTTCTTAAGCATCACATCTATAGATTGCGGCCAAAAAGAGAAATTTGATAACAAGCACACATTAATGCCATTATTATTAAATTGAGCAATTATATCTTCTAGATCATCTCTTAAAAACGGCTCGCCACCACATATATGTACCACTTCCAAGCCTTTTTTTGCTAAAAAGGCAATTCCATTGCAAATATCTTCAAACGAGGCCTCACGCGCTATGGAGTTTTGCGCTAAATAGGAGCTCCCATCGAAAGTTCCATAGCAGTAAATACAATTTGAATTGCATCGTGAAGTAATATGCCAAAGTGCACACTTCCTTTTAGGGGAAGGTACTTCTACTTCAGCGAACGAATTTCTAATCAATACATTTGGCATAATTCTATTCCTTACTTTTTTTCATATAGGTAGATCGCAATATTTCTTCGCATGGATGAATATCAAAATAGGTCCATACATCATTAATATTTCTTTTGAAAGCATAAAACCATTCGGCTAGCAAAGGAGCCTCATCCAAAGGAAGCTTTCTGTCTCCTAGAAAATATATTTCCTTACGCAGGTCATAGTGACGGTTTAATGATTCCTTCACAAGATTAACAATCTCTGCATTAATTAAATCAATAATGCTGTAAGTCAAACTAATTGTGTCCTTTCTATAAAAATTAACAGGATACCCATCTGCGATTAAAGTAATACTTTTACCATTGGAATTATAAATAAAGCTACACTCCGTTCCGAAATTTTTCCTTGTAATTTTAATGGAATTTATTTCGTCAGCAATTTCATTCTCCAAATGATGGTGACTACCATCAAAGAATTCAATTACACTTTGAAATTCAACACGTTTAGAAGATGCACTTGCTAAATAGATATGGGAAATATTGCTACAAATAAACTGCCTAAGCATTTCAAAAGTAAAAGAAGAGTTTCCTGTTGCTCCAATGATTATAATATCATCTGCGTCAGTAAAAGGAAATAGGTTGTCATCACATACTATGGTGAAACCATCATTTTTAGCGGCTTGTATTATCTTTTCAGAGATATCATATACATATACATTGCATTTCATTGCTTTTAGCGATAATGCAAGATTCCTGCCTATACTACCATATCCAATAACCACGACTGTATGATAGGATAAAAAACAGTCGGCCATATATAATAAATAATTTAATTCATCAATAACACGGCGAGCGACAAAAAAAGACTCCATTCTCATTTTAATATTAGAACGTGCTACCGTTAACACGGGGTAATTAAGCGAATTTGTTTCATAGAAATGTAGGCATCTTCTTACCCCAGACGCCGTTTGTTCTATGCTACCAATTATACGATTTCTATCAATTAATCCTTTTTTAATTTGTTTATCTAATCTAACGTAATGAAACCCTCCGTCCTCTACTATTAAAAGTCTTAAAGATCTATCTTCATTTAATTTAGGAACAATTACCTCTTCTATTGCATAATCAATTAATTTATCCATTGTAGCACTAAAATCATCAACTGTTTCAATGTTTTTTTTATCATCTTTTAGAAAGAATTGACCATTATCTACATTGGCATAAAGTGTTTTATAAATTGGAACGGGTGCTATTTCATAATTACTATACGGAATAGCGATATATATTAAAGAAGACGACAGACTAGCAAAAAGCTTGTTTAATTCTAGGATATCTGTTAAATAATGGTTAATATGTAGTATTATAGTTTTTTTCGAGTTTGCAGTATTAATTTGTAGTGCCACTTTATTTGTTGTAGGCATATTCTCACAACGATAAACTGTATCATTGTCTGGAAGCTTTATCCCTGTAAAAGTATATATTGTTGAAAAGAATTGTTTGATTGGGAGCATCATCCATTCTTCTGCAGACATTGAATCGCTCGATGAGTCTGAATCTATATTAAATAACTTATCTTCTCCAATAATTTTTGAGTAATTTTTTGTGGAAAGGTCAAGCAATAATCTTTTTATTGAAAAAGCGGCTGATTCAAAACCAAATTTATAGATGGGATGAGAGAAATATCTTTTGTATGCAATAGATGGTTGATAAATTTCACTACTAACATCTAGATAATGAAGAAAAATTATATCGGATATTATCACCTTGTTATCCTCATTAATAAATATGCCTACTGGATCAATATTGCCGCACAATATGTGTTGGTTGTTGCATAATTGCAAATAGTTGCAACTTGAACTAAGTATTTGTGTTAATAATGAGATATGTTCTATTTTAGTAAAATCCAAATGGGATAATGGAATACATCGTTTGTATGCATAATAAATCGACTGCGAATTATTATCCCAGCCTAAGTCTTCCAATTCATCATATAGAGAGGGATTATTCCTCCGTGATTTTTCTATTGCTACATGGAGGAGATCAAAATCATCACGAGTACAGCTCTTTAGTTGTATTAATAAAACAACTTTATTTTTTGCAAACGAAAACGCGTAACTTATTATTTTCTTTTCAGTAAAATATATTATTTTATGAATTCTGTACTGCAGGTTAGATATTTTTTCGTCACTATTTATACTGTCGATCCTATTATAAAGTTCTTCAAAATTCATCTTTTGTAAATTTCAGTCTACTCCTCATCATAATATATGCTATTATCTGGGGTCCAAGCTGGAGCACAAACAACTATAAACTCTAGATCACAGTCGCCTTCACAAAAAATCTGGTGCTTCTCATTTTGCTGAATCAAGATAGCATCTCCAGGTGTAAGATGATAGTCCTTATCATCAACTACCATTTTAGCAAATCCCTTCAATATATAATAAGTTTCTTCTGCAATAGGATGAGAATGCTTTTGCGATGAACAATTCTTAGGAATGATAACATACCCAAAACTATGGTACAACGCTTTTCCTAATTCTATAGGGGCCCCTATCATCTCAAAAACTTGTTCCCCAGTTTTACTAACACAGGGCGCTTTGACGAAATCTTTTCTTGTTAGTCTCATAAAATTCTCCTTAATTAATAAAATTATATTTATATTATAAAACATTTCAACTCAAAAGTCAATGTTTTTCTGTAATTGTTAATGGTTTTGTCACTTTGTTAGTTCATAAGTTCTTTTTTATATTTGTAATAGCTATTTCTACTACACCCACATAGTTTAATAACTTCATCATCAGAAAGACTTCCGCCAAAACTCTTGGAATGAGTTTGTATTATCTTCTTACAGTCTATGGACTTCTTCGTAGTTAGGCTAGTACCTTTCACCAAACCTATTTGACTTCCCTTTACCTTGCCTTCTCTCATTCCTTCTGATATTCTTTGATGCAAGTCTGTTACTTCCTTTTCTGACTGCTCGAATGCTACCTTAATTTGTTGTTGAGCGAGTTTCATCAATAGTTTATTTACAAGTTCCATATTACCTACAAAATATTCGTCAATAGCATCGTTACCTGTATTGACTTCTATATCCAAAACCTTTGCTACTGACTTCCTATAGACTTCCGTATTTATATGGGGCTCTTTAAGAAAAACTAAATTTATATCTTTGTTGAACAATTCTTGATAGTTTGCAAACCCTTCGTCTGCATTTCTACTCATACGGCTCACGCTGTCAAAAACTACAATATCCCCACTCCTAAGCATCTTCTTCAACCTCTCCCACTCTGGACGAAGTGTAGTTGTACCGGTATAAAATTCGCTTTTAATTATTGCTGATGGGTAGACTGACGTTATGTTTGTTATCTGCCTATCTAACTTTTGCTTTCTTGTACTTACTCTAACGTATCCGTATATTGCCATACTCTTTCTCTCCGCACCAAAAGAAACTATACTTACTTTTGGTACAGACCTGATACGGGATTATATCCCTGAAGTCAAGCAATTTTGGTACAAATTATTTTAAGGATTGTTTTGGTACTATACCCCTTTAATTGTTTGTCCTAGAATTTAACAACTCTGTCAAATAATCTGCTACTTCTTTTGTGATGGTCACCGCTACGTCTTTGTGATGCGTTTGTATCCAAATGTGAAACATATCTCTTTGCCATGTAGCAAAATAATGTTTATCGTCTAATATCATTTCAAGTTCCAATCCTCTCGGATTGATAGGAGCATAACGAACATATTTCTTTTTTACCGAAAGAATAGTTAACATATTCAAACTATAGACTTGTCTTTGTGGCACACAGCGATTTTGCCCGTCAAGTTTGGTCAAATAATCAGCAATCTTTTGAGTTGCACAATCGCAAAGATACTTACACTCATAACGTAAATACATATCACCTGCATTCAATAATGGAAAATCTCCACCTTTAACCCAAGCAATAAGTTTGTCAGAGAGTCTATTCTGCTGTTGCTCTATAGCACCGAAGAAAGTAGATTTCTTCAAAAAAGTCTGTACACTGCAGACGTCTTGTCTTATATCATCCTTTTTCCCTACACTTATGAATTGATAGCGAAAGTCTGGTAACCTTCTAAAATATATCTTTTTATCTATGAATGTCGCACACAAGAACCCATCATCCATCTGTATTGCCTTCTTGTATTCTACAAGGAAATCTCGAAAGCACTCATTCAATAATTTTACCTGCTCGGATGTTGGCGCATAAATTTTATTCTTTCGTCTTATTCTTCCACCTAGCAAAGTAAATTCGTCTTCATAAAAATAGTGCTTGACGGCATAGGTACGGTTATTCCCTGATACCCCTTTAAATATAATTTTCTCATTATCAAATTTAGGTCGGCTTCTATCTGCACGAATTCTCTCCAACCAATCCACAACTAACTGATTGCTCAACAAATCGTGAACTTCTGCCCAATCTACAAGCCATGTCAATGGAATATTATCTAGTTCTTGCTTTGAAAAACTACGAATATCCTCCACCGACACTTGCTCTAACTTCTCAAAGTATTTATCATCTAAACAGTTGTACTGCCATATATATTGTTTGCTTTTCAATTTAGATTGCTTGTCGTTTTCCATTTCCTAACCTCAAAATTTATTCCATAAAGAGGCATTGAAAAAAGCCCATCGTTCGATGAGCTTTGATATGCTAAATATGAAAACCCATCATTCAGATTTTAGCACCTTGCCTATTGGTAGGTTGCTGTGTGTTCACAGTGTCTGTCACTCCCACACTCTTCATGGTAGTATAATTATATAACTTTTTTACAGAGAAGTCAACTAAATCCAACAATACCCACATAATATATTACTCATTCCAAAACTATCTTCTATAATTGAATTTAAATATGACCAAATGTAACTCACTCAAATGATTTACTTTGAAATAACAGCGTGATATAATTATATTGCTACACATCTTAATAACCTTATGTAAAGGGAATAGTTTTGCAAAAAATGTATTCTCTCGCCTTTGCATAAGGATGATGTGTAGCAACATTGAGAGATATGTTTTCAGCGTATTTCTCATTGAAATACGCTTTTTTATTGGAGGTATATATGAAAAAGAATATCGCTACAATATTTTTATGTATCTTATGCATGTTAATTTTTGTTATTTGCTTAGTTGCCTGCACACCAAACAACAGCAATCAAAATCCTGACAACAATTCAGAAACGCTCAGTCTAATATCGGTTCAGGCGTTTCACAGTCTAATAGTGGCTCAGATAATTCTCAACCCAATAATGGTTTAGACGATTCTCAACAGCACACTCATAATTATTCCGCCACATGGAAAATGGACAAAAATAGTCATTGGTTAGAATGTGAAACTTGTAATAATAAAACTCAACTCGAAAATCATATTGCAGGAGCAAACGCAACAGAAACTACTCCACAGACCTGTACTGTGTGTGGCTATATTATTGCCACTCCAATAGGTCATACTCATAATCCAACTCCTGTTGCTGCTAAATCTGCTACTTGCACTGAAGATGGAAACTTGCTTTATTACGTTTGTTCATGTGGAAAATGGTTTCTTGATAGCAATGCTACTAATGAAATAATTGACCACACCAGTATAGTTACAAAGGCTACTGGACATACATACTCTACTGACTGGACATATAATTCCACTTACCATTGGCATTCCTCAACATGTGAACATTCTGCTGAAAGAGGTGACGTTTCCGAGCATACTTTTGTGAATAACATTTGTTCAGTTTGTACTTATACCAAACCTACTACACCAATTGCAATTTCAGAAGTCTACTTAAATAAATCTTCAATTAATTTAGATATTAATGAAAGCGAAACACTTGTAGAAACAATTATACCTACAAATGCAACAGAAACTATAAATTGGATAAGTACTGCCCCATCTATCGCTACAGTGAATAATGGTAAAGTAACAGGCATAAGTAATGGCTCAGCCGTAATTATCGCAATTTCTCCAAGTGGAATTACTGCAACGTGCGAAGTCACAGTTGCAGAAAATACTAATGGCTTTACATTTGAAGAGTTTGGCGAAGGATATGCAGTTGTTAATTATACTGGCAAAGAAACTTCATTAGCGATTCCATCAACATACAATGGCAAGCCTGTCATTTCTATAGGTAGAATATACGGATACCCAATCGGTGAAGGCTTAATAAATAGCTCTAATATCAAAAATGTCACTCTTCCAAATACATTAAAATACATAGGCGTCCTTTCTTTTGCAAACTGTACGTCTTTGCAAACCATTAATATTCCAAACAATGTAGTTGCTATTTATCAAGCTGCATTCTCAGGTTGCACTTCCCTTTCGAGCATAACAATTGGAAGTGGAATAAACACTATTCCTGATAAGTGTTTCTACAACTGTAAAACTTTAACAGCCGTTAGCCTACCGGATACAATTGAAAGCATTGGACAGCAAGCATTTCAAAATTGTGTTTCTTTAAAAACTTTAGATTTAGGAAATAAGTTAGAATCTATCGGCGAACAAGCATTCTTTGGTTGTGAAAAACTTGAGAGTATCGATATACCAAGCAGTATTAAGTATTTTGACTTCTTCCCTAGATTATTTGAAAAGTGTAATAGTTTGAAAAAATTAACTGTTCCATCGCTTTCGTGCGAACTAACCGCTTTATTTTATGAAAATGCTATACCCAGCTCATTAATAGAATTAATTGTTTTGGGTGGAAATACAATCAAGGAAGGTGCATTGTCAGGATGTGGAAGTCTTGAAAAACTAACACTCCCTTTCATAGGTGCAAACGCTTCAGAAACTACAGCATCCCCATCAACTCTATTCGGTTACGTATTTGGTAAAACAAGCTATACCGGTTCAGCCACAACTAGACAACGTTATGTTTTAGGAGATACTTATACAACATACCACATCCCTACTAGCTTGAAGCATGTTTCCATATTGGGAGGGGTAATTTTTTTCGGAGCATTTATTAATTGTGTTAACCTTGAAAGTATTAGCATTTCTAATAACGTAACAAGCATAGGCGACGATGCATTTGAATTATGTAAGAGTTTGACAAGCGTATCATTTGAAGATAACTCACAATTGACGAGTATAGGCAATCTCACATTCTATAACTGTAGCAGTTTGTCAAACATGGTAATACCAAGTAGCGTGACAGGTATAGGCGAATATGCATTCTCAGGATGCAGCAGTTTGACTATCTACTGTGAGGCAAGTAGTACGCCAAGTGAATGGAGTAGCAATTGGAATCCCGACAATAGACTTGTTGTATGGAATTATAAATAAAAATTTAGAGGGGGTAAATTTATAATCACCCTAATGTCAAAAAGCACCGCAACTCTTTAGCGGTGCTTTTTTCTTTTAAATATCTTTATGTTGATAAGTTGTTGAACTCAAATCTACTGCCAACTATATCGCCCACTAATGTTCCCCACATAATTAAATCTCCTATTAATTCTGTGCGACTATTATATTTACTTTATTATTCAAAAGTCAAGTATCAGTCTATATTTTGCAAAGTTGCCTTGATGATATATAAATTTTTTTCTTATTATTTCCCTTCTACCTTCTTATACTCATTAAAACTTTCCTCAATATATCTATCTATAGTTTCTGAATAAGTTTCCTTGTCTTCACCTTCTAAGCCACTACAGTAGAAACAATCGTACAATAACCAACATTTACGTCCCGATTCCAACAATCTCTGCAAAACTCGCAAGTACACACAAGATTCAGCCAAGAATATTTCAGTTCCATATATCTTGCCACAGGTTTTTTCGATGGCAACTTTTAATTTTCGCATTTGTTCGTCAACATCTTGCTTCGTAACGCCACTTTTTTTCATATCACGCCAAGTATGATTAACCATATTTCTCTCAGTGCTGTCAAAATACGCTCTCATAAACAACTTTTTTATTGCTTCCCGCATTTTGTCTGTAAAAGCCTCGTCTTGGTTACAATTCATATAAATTTTCCCGTATAAATCTACATTTTCTAAAAACCACTCATCATTATTTAAAGATAATGTCAATCTTGGCACAGACGCTCTTACATCTTTCTCTTTTTCTTTATCTAATCCATACTTCTCTAATAAAGCATCTCTATCTGCTTTTTTAGTATTATTTAGTGCGGTTGTAGCCCGTATCCCAATTTTCGTAATACTTTTCCTTGAGTCAGACCATTTAAATGACGGCTTAAACACAATGCTCATTTCTTCCAAACCAGTATAATATATTTCATTTATAGAATCTGCCAATTTTTGATAATATTCTAATTGTGGATAGTTTTTATTTAAACACCTCGTAAGAAACTTCTCAAACTCAATTTCGCCCATTCCTTCAGGTTTACGTAATCTTAAATTTGATTTAAACAACACTCTTGCTTTATTAAAGTTTGAAAGTTTGTCATCATCGTCAATATCTTTACTATCATAGTCATAGTTCTTAATAACATAAGGCTCGATATTATTGTCTTTACAATACTTAATAAAATTATCTGCGTTCTCCCTATAGAATTTGTATTCACAACATTTGTTCCTCTCGGAAGAATTGTAATTGTAATCAATATTATAACCTAGGCTCAAAAGCCCCATATTAATCATTTTTTTTATAGCTTTGCCTATGGTTGTGTGACACCCCAAATATGATGATTTGTTTTACTTCTTGTAGATACATATATCATTGAACATTTTTTTTGCACATATTGGTGTCTCTTAATAAAAGTAAGTATTTTGCTTAATCCTTCTCTCCACTTTTTTTCTGCACCTTTTGCCGTAGAGCAAGGGGGGATATTTAAAAGTGGTTGTTTATAATAAGGAGCATCTGCTATATCAGCTAACTCAACTTCATCATCTTCTATGTTCAATTTGATTTTTATATTGCCTAACCTATTAGCAATTTCTTCATATGAAATCATATATATCTCCGTCTTTTGCAACATTAATTAATAATAATATTATAATATCATATAATATGAAATTCAACAAAAAAAATAAAGATTATTTATGTCATTAAGGCAACTTTGCAAGACAGACAAAATTATGCTTATTTAATAGTTAATCAAGTGGATTTTATTGGCTGGTTATCTTTTTATAGTTACTAATCATCTTCTGTAATCTAGGCAAGTTACGTAGGCTCTTATCTTTTAGATTGAATAATTCCCCTACTATTCGTCTACTGATAATAGTCTTAGGATTACTTGCAATATAGTTTTCTACTTTACTGTTGAACTCTTTACAGCATTTGTCGTCTATGGTTTCCCAATCCCATTTTTTACTTCTATATGGGCTATAAGAACCTTGTGGTTTGGGTTTGTCGTATGTTCCCATTAATACCTGCCTTACTACTTCGTGGCATACATTCATTGCGTTGGCTATCTCGTATGTATTCTTACCTTGTTGACTTAGTTCTCTAACTCTTCTATCAAAGGTAATATGCTTTGGCTCGGTATAACCTTTATATAAGCACAACTCTTTAGGTGTTATATCTTCAAACATTGCAACTAATAATATTTCATAGGCATTGAAGAACTTATTCCTAAATATATAAGCAAGCCGAAGTTTATTAATATCATAGGACTTTAATCCATCATAATACATTGCCATATCTCTTTCTAGTTCAACTAAATTCCTTTGTTCCCCACGTGGCGATACGTACTCATCTTTTAACTTAACTGTAAGATAGTCTCCTAGCGATATATCCGTATCTAAATCAAACGGCTGATGAATAACGTCATTAATATACTTTGCTACTCTTATATTTATATCGTCTTCTTTATATTCTACTACCTTACCTACTCCACTTGAAGATATAATTTGCTCTAACGGAATTAAAGTTGCACTCCTTCCTTTATTGGGTAACACGGTATCAACTAATTCACAGTTATGAAATGGACAAACGTGGATTGACGGTATTAAATGCTGAATATGAAAATAACACTCCCCATACTGCCGTCTATCTTCTTCTACACACTTGGGGCAATAACTCAAAAAATATTCATTCTTCCTTTGTGATATTGGGAGGTACTGACGAAGTAACGGCTTATTTGTCATAGCGTAATTATAGGCTTTTACTCTTTTCTCTTTGGGTAGAAATCTTGCATAATAGGCAAATAGAGTATGCTCTAATAGTAATTCTTTATATGGAATAAATCTTTCAAGTGTCTTTCTAAATTCTTTGCTTAAAGAGTTAATAAAATTATACTCTGGATTCTCATTCCACCGAGCAAATACGTCATTTGCAAACCCTCTGTGCCACACATAACCACTATGAACATAAAGCCTGCATAGATAAGAGTATACGCTCTCATCAGGATAAATAGTGTCAATATACTTTATCATAGTTTGACATACTCCACGTTGATATTATCTTTGAGCAAGTTGATAAACAAAGTAAGGTCTTTCTTTGACTGCTTTCTGATACTATATAGCAACTGCTGATTATCTAATGGAACGACTACACTTGACTTTACTTCTTTAATTTCCTTCGTCTTTGCTACCTTTATCTCATCCAACTTGATATACGGTGACATCGTTGCAAAGTTCTCTTGGAAAGTATTCTCAAATTCAATAGTACTTAGTTCCTCTTTGCCATTTAATATTACGTTACGTTGCGTTTCTACAAACAAACTGACGAGCATAGATGGGATGCCATTAGATAACTTATATAAAGTCCTTGCGAACTCGGCATTAAACTCAACCCTTTTTAAAGTGTACTGATATTTAAACAGTATTCTCACGAAGTTAAAATAGTATTCGTCATAGTCCATTTTCTCTATAGATATTCCTATAGTCCTACGACTTAAATACTCCTTTGTTTCAAAATATCTATTAGCCGATTCATTCCCCACAAAGCAAACTGCAATGTTGGATTGATTAACAAGTTGAGTTAAATAATTTATAAGAGTAATTCCTTTTCTGCTGTCATTTGCCACACGCTATATCTCATCTATTACAAGAAGTGCAACATGATTTATTAGCACGTTGCTCACCGCAGCTAATAATGCGTCTGTGGTTGCTGTAACGTAGTTATTTGCAACGAAATAATTCGTGCCGAGCAATCTGTCAACCCCTTGTAAAATTGCGTATAAAAGGCTTTTAAATGAACCGTCTGAAACGCACTCTATGAACAGGATCGGGATAATCTCTCGATATGGTTTTTGGCTAATGAGTATTTTGTCTGCAATAATGTCAGCACATCTTTGGACACTCGAAGTTTTCCCTAATCCTGCAGTTCCTGTTATCTTAAAAGATTCCAAACCGCCAACCAAGCCATAGCGTTTCAAGCCTTTAATTGCCCTAAAATTATCGTTCTGCAAGCTAACTTCCAATAGCGTACTCTTCTTTTCCAACGAATTAAGAATCGCCATATAAAGCCTATTATAGACGTATAGTGTTATCTTGTTGGGGATATAGAGTTTGTATACGTCTATAAGTGCTGTAAGTCTATCGGGCATCTCTATTAAGCCTTCTTGATAGTGTGGCAATACTGTGAGTGCCTTAATAAGTTCCTCGCTTGAAAGGTACTTATTTAACTGTTCTTTTATTCTATCCATTATTACCTCCTCTGTTTATCTCCGACTTTCTATGTTGGCGTACATTTGTTAAGTCTACCTTTTGACCTAAGATAGAGTTGGCAATCAGTTCTATATCCCTTGATAGGTCAATACTACCTTGTATAGCTATATCCTCAACACTTCTCTCTACTTGCTTCTTTTTCTCTTTTATAGCTTGTACTTCTTCCATATCCATATCGGTAAAATATGATTCTATAATCTCAAAAGGTGTGTAAACGCCATTTTCGCACAGCCATACTCTACTTACATTGTTGGGATTGTAGGCAACAACACATTCGCCACCTTTTAGGTATCTTTCAGTATAGTTTAAATTCTTGTATCTTTCTTTATTTACGTGTAGTCCGTCTCTCTTAAAATAGCCTTTGCCTCTTGGTAATAATGTAAGCCAAAGCATTTCGTCATCAACTTTTATAAGGTTATTTTTGCTTGACGGCAGACAATAATTCCACAACTCATTTGCAAATGGCTGAACGATTCCTACAGTCTCATATGGTAGATTTATAATCCTCTTAGAGTTGTATTTGATAATGCAAAGCAAGACTATCTTTTCAAATTCTTTTAATGTGAGCGTAGCATTTTTCCTATAGTCAACACCGCCACGCTCTTGATAGTGCTCAAATATTACGCCTTTATTTGCAAGTTCCGTCTTATAGGAGTTCTGTATGATACCAAAGAATCGCTCGACTAAACTCTTTTGGTCAGGACGATAAGGTGGAAGATTTATTATTTCTACGCCTAATTCTGCAACTTGAGAGAATGTCTCTGAAGTGTATTCTCGACCTTTATCCGTAACGAATTTGTGGGGTAAACTACTGCAGTCCCATGTGTTAGAATCTATCTCAATGCCAAACTTTTTACAATGCTCTTGCTTATCTGCAACGATATTCTCTATCAATGCTTTCAGTGAGTTTATACCCTTATCGAAGCATAAAGAATACCCCATACAAAGAGAAGTGTAACCATCCACGCAAGCCGTTAACGTTGGACGTCCCAACAATTCTCCTTTATCGTTGACTAAAAATATATCGCATACAGTACTATCAAATAATCCAACGCCTATAGAAGAGCAAAAGTCTCTGACATTACCGAGCATAACACGATGATTTCTTAAGAACTCCCCCTTGCCCTCTCTCGATATAATCAGATTCTCTCGTTTTACTGTCTTATGGAAAAAGTAATCGAACTGCCTGAAGGTTGGGATATGAGAGAGCAATCTACCTTGTTTATCACAGTACTTGTCTTTCAACATTCGGCGGTAGCACTCTATTAAAGGCATTTTAAGAGCATTGAAATAATATTTGTTCAATGCCCATCTATAGTTTTTCTCATCTGCTGTAAGCGGTTTTTCTTTGCATTTACTGTTGGGCAAAAAGATGCAGATGTCTTGGAAAGCTAAGTAATCGCACAATCTACTCTTGATTGTATTCTTACTCAAATGAAACCTCTCGGCACATAAAGCAATGGCTTGATTTCTTTCGTAGTCATTTCCTACAGTTGGAATGATAAAACTGATACTGCCATATTTGCTATGAATTATTTGCTTTTGCTGTTGAGAGAGACTGTCATAGCTCACAAGATTAACACCGACTCTTACTCTCAACTCCTCCTCTTCTATCTGTAGATAATCTGATAAGAAGTCCTCGCCCACCCAATAAGGCATATTCCTCTTGACGCAATCAATAATCTGTATGCGGTCATCTTCAATAGTTAAGACCCTATAAATACAGTCGCCTTTATAGAATAAATCATTAATCTTCATTAAGTACTATCCCCCAATCCACTATTCCTTTAGACAACCAATAATTCCTACTCTCATCAAGTATCTTAATGTAATATGGTTTAAGTAGCTTATCTTTATAGACACACTCTCTAACCATTATCTCGCCATTAGTTTTAATGCAATAAAAATCTGTAGTAAAACTGCCTTCTACGTTAGAGACATCTATAGGAACATTGCACTTTATCTCTGCTATCTCACTGCTTGAATCTAACTGACAGCCGTACTTGTACTGCAACTCACTGTAAGCATAAAATATCAAACGACACTTGCTCAGTTTCTTCTTCATTGTTACGCTATGAGTATTCTTGTTCCGCATCCTAAAAACTTCCTTTTTTTTCTTTAAATATTAAATTAAGAAGATTTTGCTTTTCGAATTTAAGAAGAATTTCACTCTTAAACTTATAAAATTCTTCTTTTTTCTATTTAAATTCTTCTTTATTTCTCATTTTGCTCAATCACTCTATGTCTTCCGACAAGACTGATTTACGCAAGCCAGACAATTTTCTTTGACACTTCCCCCAATCAAGTTAGGCTTGTTCCAAGTCTCCTAAGCATAGAAAAAAGACCCTACTTTTGTAAGGTCTCCTACTATTTTTTGTTTATTATATAGTTTTTTCTCTTTGTCTATCTTCCTACATTACTTACCTAATCTACTGCAAGTCTTTTTTGGTAGATTTGTGTAAATCAGTCTTGTCGGAAGACACCAACTGTCTTACTCAGCTACGTATGGGAGCAAAGCCATTTCTCTTGCCCTCTTGACAGCCTCGGTAACTACTCTTTGGTGCTTAGCGCACGTTCCGCTCATTCTTCTGGGAACAATCTTGCCCTTCTCCGTGATGAACTTGCGCAATTTTGCAACGTCTTTATAATCTAATTCGTCCACACCGTCTGCGCAAAAGATGCAAACCTTTTTGCGTGACATTTGCTTTTTAGCGGGACGCTTAACTACCTTTTCTTCGCTCATTGTCTTAAATCTCCTTATTAGAATGGTAAATCGTCTTCGTCTACGGGAGTCAAACCGCCGTTGTTAGACTTTGCGTTTGAGCCGTATCCATTATTCTCACTGCTTTGAGTGTTGTCGCCGTCAGTTCTGCCGGCGCCGGACGGAAGAAATTCAACTTCGTCGGCAACTATGTCGTACGCCGTACGCTTGGAACCGTCCTGAGCGTCGTATTGGCGCGTCTGGATAGCGCCTACTACGCAGACCTTTCTGCCTTTTTGCAAAATCTTAGCGCAATTCTCTGCCAAGCCTCTCCAGCAAACCACGTTGAAAAAATCAGTAGCGTCGTTTTCTCTGCTGAATCTGCGATTGACAGCTATTGAAAATCTGCAATAAGACACTCCGCTTTGCGTTGCGCCCGACTCGGGATCCCTCGTCAAGTTGCCTATCAATATAACTCTGTTCATAATCTTCTCCTTACTTTTTGATAATCATTGATCTTACGACTTCGTCTGTAATACGGTTCATTCTCTTGAGTTCTTCGGGAACGTTAGCGGGAGCCGTAAAGTTTACCAAAACGTAATAGCCTTCCGTGGTGTAGTCGATAGGGTAAGCGTATTTCTTGGTACCCCACTTGTCGGTGTTTTCGATTTCTCCGCCGTTTGACGTGATAACCGAAGCCATTTTGTCAACTACTTCCTGTTTTGCCTCGTCGGTAATATCATTCTTGATGATATACAACATTTCGTACTTGTTCATTTTTATACCTCCTTTTGGTCTGATGGCTCGGACTTTTTGGTCCGAACAAGGGTGCGTATTTTTTAACTTTTGTCAAAAGATACGTTAAAATAATATCACAACAAATAAAAGTTGTAAAGAAATTTAACTTAATTTAATATAATTTTTTAACGTCAATAACGTCTTAGACTCTTCGACTCCACTGCGTTTCGCTCAGAGTGACGTAATTCTATATGTCACCTCGAGCGAAGTCGAGAGGTCTTATCCGTATTAGATTTCTCCGCTTCACTGCGTTTTGGTCGAAATGACATTGGATTTTGTCATTTCGAGCGAAGTCGAGAAATCTCTATCCGTTTAATTCACTGCATATCACGCGCAAGCAGATCTATCGAGAAGTCAAGTCTTCTCATGCTCTCTTCTTTGCCGAGAAGTTCCGCCATTTCCGTAGCTCCGCCCGGAGTGCTTGCCACGCCCGTGATCGCCAAACGCAATGGCAGGAATATCTGTCCGCTCTTGCAAGCGAGTTTTTCCGCAAGCGCCATACCTCTTTGCTTAAGCGCCTCGTCGGTCCAATCCTCAAAGTCTTTGAAGTCCTCTCTGATAGCTTTTAAATTGTTGAGAGCTATCTCTTTGGTAATCTTCATCTTTTTATGCTCAAACATAGCAGTGTCGTACTCGCCGAACTCCTCGAGAAAATCCACCTTTTCGGCAATTTCGCCAAGCACTTCCACTCTGGGAATCAAGAGTTTTGCAAGCGCAAGATAATCATATTTGCCTGCGATTTTACTGCTCTCAAAATACGGTTTTGCCACTTCGACAAACTCCTCGGGAGTCATTTGCTTGATATATTCGCCGTTGAGCCAACGCATCTTTGCTTCGTCGAAAATACTCGGCGACTTGGATATGCCGTCGACGTCGAATTGCTCGACGAGCTCGTCCATACTCAACTTTTCCTCGTTGCCCTTGGGCGACCAACCGAGAAGCGCAATATAGTTGACGATTGCCTTTGGCAAATATCCCTTTGCAAGGAAGTCCTCGAAGTTTGCGTCGCCGTATCTCTTGGACAACTTGCGTTGGGCGTCTTTCATGATTGGCGAAAGGTGCATATAATGCGGTCTTTCCCAACCAAACGCGTCGTACATAAGATTATATTTTGGCGTAGAAGAAAGATACTCGACGCCTCTTATTACGTAATTGATTGCCATAAGATGATCGTCCACGACGTTGGCAAAATTATAGGTAGGCATACCGTCCGACTTGATAAGCACGCCGTCTTCCATATCCTCGTTGGGTACGCTGATATGTCCGAATACCATATCGTCGTACTCACTTACGCCCTCCGTCGGAATATTCTGTCTGATGACGTACGGCTCGCCGTCTGCAAGTCTCTTGTCGACCTCTTCTTTTGACAATGATAAACAATGCTTGTCGTATTTTGCTATTCCCTTATCGTCCTTGAGAGAGTCAAGTCTCTCCTTGTCGCAAAAACAATAGTACGCCCCGCCCTTGTCGACAAGTTCTTTGGCGTAATCGAGATAGAGCGACTTGCGCTCGCTTTGGATATAAGGTCCGTACCCGCCGTCCTTGTCTGGACCTTCGTCGTGCTGTATACCTGCTTTCTTAAGCGTACTGTATATCACGTCGACTGCGCCTTCGACGTATCTCTCTTGGTCGGTATCTTCTATTCTCAGCACGAATTCGCCGTTGTTTTTCTTGGCGAAAAGATACGCGTAAAGACACGTTCTTAAATTCCCTATATGCATAAATCCCGTGGGTGATGGGGCAAATCTCGTTCTTACCTTGCTCATAACATCTTCCTTTTTACGTTTTTGTGATATTTTCGATTAATAATATAACACATTCTTAACAATTTGTGTATAATAATTATGCAATAAATCAAAAAACTTTGATATCCGACCTTTTTTAAATCAAGTCGGGCGCAGGAGAAACAATGAAAGATCATTTCCAAGTAATGCTACAAAAGACAATGCAGCTCATCGCCATTGACAGCGTGCAGTCAACTCCCTGCTCGCAATCCCCATTCGGCGAGGGCGTGGCAAAGTGTCTCGACCTCGTATGCGAGACTGCCGAGGCAATGGGTATGACGACGCATAACGAGGGCGGATATTACTGCACTTGCGACGTGGGCGAAGGCGAAACCTTCGGCATACTCGGTCATATCGACGTCGTGCCTTATGACGACGATTGGTCGGCAAATCCTCTCGGCGAAATAAAGGGCGATACTATATACGGCAGAGGCATACTCGACGACAAAGGACCTATGATCTGCTGTCTTTACGCCGTCAATCAACTGCTTGAAGAGGGGTATAAACCAAAATGCAAGATACGATTCATCTTCGGCGGAAACGAAGAGAGCGGTTGGAAGTGCATTGACAAATACAACGAAGTCGACGTAATGCCCGAGAAAGGCTTTTCCCCCGACGGAGACTTCCCCGTCATCAACTGCGAAAAAGGCTTGGTAGGTTACGACGTATATCTCGACGTACCCAAAGGCATGATAGACGTCGACGGCGGTAGCCGAGGCAATATCGTCATGTCAAAGTGCAGTTGCGTAATCGACGGCGAACTTTGCGGCAACGACGACGAAAAATTGCAAGTCAAGATTAAGGACGGCAAAACCTATATCACCTCTTACGGCAAACCTGCTCACGCCTCTACCCCTTGGGAAGGCGACAATGCGCTGTGGAGACTTCTGAACTTTTTGAGCGAAAAACTCGGCGGCGAGTATACTTTCCTCAAAGAAAAACTGTGTCACAACGACGGCAGCGGCGCCGACGTCAAACTTGCAGACGAAAAGAGCGGAAAACTCACTTTCAACGTGGGCGTGGTCAATATAGAAAAATCCGCCGACGGAAAAGACAAACTACACCTCATTATAGACATACGCCACCCCGTGACTTACACCAAAGAAGATATATTGCAAAGATTGAAAAAGAGTCTTTTCGCAAAAGACGTAAGCGTACGCAACTTCCACGATCCACTCTACATCGACAAGGACAACGAGCTTGTGCAAAGCCTTCTCAAATCCTATAACAAAGTCACTGGCGAAAACGCTTCGCCCATCACAATAGGCGGCGGCACTTACGCAAGAGCTCTCAAGTGCGGAGTTGCTTTCGGTCCTATGTTCCCGGGTATGGAAAGCACGATACACCAAAAAGACGAAAGATTGAGCATAGCCGATTTCAAAAAAATATATGACGTGTACTACACGGCTATCAAGGACTTGCTCTTTAATTAGGAGACTTTGCTTAATTTCTCACGGCAGAATTGCTTTCGATTTACGCGCTAAGTTCGTCTAGACAACACGCTCGTAACTCTGCTACGAGCGTAACGCCTATCCTCCTTATCACAAAAATCGCTAACGCAATTTTGCTCGCGTCAATTAATAAAGTCTCCTATGAAGAAGAAACATATATGAGGAAAAAACTATGAAAATACAACTTGATAAAAATATAGAAACCGCTTTGGCAAAACAATATTCACAAAGAGACGAACTTTTGAGCAAATTCGCCGCAAAAGACGCTAAGGCTGTCCGCAAAGACGAATATACTCCCAAGATATTCAGACGGCAGTACATACGCGATTGCGAAGTCGTGCTAAACTTGCCTTTGTTCAACAGATACGCAGGCAAAACTCAAGTCTTCTCTCTCCTCGACAACGACGATATTTCCACTCGCGCCTATCACGTCCAACTCGTGTCGAGAATTGCCCGCACGATAGGTTCTGCCCTGTCGCTCAACTGCGACTTGATTGAGGCGATAGCGTTGGCGCACGACCTCGGACACTGCCCCTTTGGACACCGAGGAGAAAAACTGCTTGACAACGTGGCTAAAAGATACGGATATAGATTCTTCCACCACGTGCAGGGCGCAAGATACCTGCTGAGCATCGTCAAAAGCGATTTATCATTGCAAGTAATTGACGGAGTGCTGTGCCACAACGGCGAAGAGATCTTGCCCTGCTATGCGCCCAACGAAAAGTCTTGCAAAAATTTCGACGATCTGCAAAACAAGCTCGATCAGGCTTACGTCGGCAAACTCAACGACGCAGGGCTTATGGCAAGCACTCTCGAGGGCTGTCTCGTACGCATATGCGACGTTATTGCGTACGTCGGCAAGGACAGACAGGATGCGGAAAAGTTGAGATACGCGCGATTCGACGACTTCTCCGACACGATACTCGGCAAATTCAATCACGAAATTATCTCCTCTCTTTGCTCTGATATTATCAATAATTCTTATGGAAAAAATCATATCAAAATGAGCGACAATGCCTTTGACGCGCTGATGAAAATCAAGGACGAGAATTACGCTTTGATATACAAGAGCGACCACTCCAAAGTCGACGGCTACAGCGACGGCGATTTGCAAAAGATCGTAGACGACGTCTTCGAGTTGATAATGACAGACTTAAAAGGCGAAAGAAAAATCGTAGACAAATACTACCGTCCTTACATCTACCCCAACAGCAAAAAGGTCGAGGAATACTTCCAAGAAAATCTAGACTTTCCTCACAGAGTGGCGATAGATATGATTGCGGGAATGAGCGATAAATATCTCTTGACTTTCCACGAAAAACATTGCAAATAATACGCCGTCAATCATTGTAATGCGTATAATCGATATACTTTCTGTCCAACGCTTTGCTGTGTTCTTTATACAGCGGATCGAGCGTCGACAGCAATCCGTAAAAATCCTTATCGTGATGAATATGATAAAAATGGCAAAACTCGTGCAATATGACTGAATCAATGAGTTCAATCGGCGCATAAATCAATCTGAAGTTGAGCGTAACGACGCCTTTGCTCACGGCGCAAGTTCCCCAAGTGGACACGCCCTTTTTTATCTTGAGTTGATAATTCCCTGCGAATTTATCTTTATGCAAAAACTTCAAATATGAAAATCTGTCGGCAAAAATCTTGTTTGCCTGCGACTTATACCACTTATCCAGCAAAGCTCTCTTATCTTCAAAATCCCACAGATCGTATACCGTCATGAAGATATAATCCCCTGCGGACTGCACTTTTCTCTCGGCTCCCTCTTTTACCATGAGCGTATATTCTTTGCCAAGATACAAGAACTTTTCGCCCGTCATATACTCGTATCTTTCAAGCGACGTGGCGTTTTGCAAAATGCTCTGTTGCGACTTCTTTATCCAATCCAAGTTTTTTTCAATAAACTTCTCGACGTCGGCTATCGGAGTGTGAAAAGGACATGATACCGTCACTTCGCACTTCGAAGTGATTCTCATTCGCATATTGCGCATCTTCTTGCGCGTCAAAATATATTGGATATTCTCCTGTCCCAATTGCAGAGTACGTCTTTCGCTCATAATATAATTCTAGCATTTTTAAATTGCATTTGCAATTAACTTACTATTTTAATCCATTTTGTCCATAATATTTATAATAAATTATACTTTTATGATATTGCTAACGAATATATAATTATGGTATAATATGCATTGATAGAAAATATATTCGGCGGCAACAAAAGCGTAAACGCCTAAGAGGAGAACTAATGGGATACGATAAAAAAGTCATCGTAAAAAAAGCCTTGTCCAAATCTGGACATATCTTCAATATATGGGATCTGAAATGCTCTATCAACAAAAAGGTAGGCGACCTCAAAGCAGAGGTAATCAAAAGCAAAGAGCCTATCAAATGGGACGATCTCGATAAAAGCGCCTTTAAACCTATCAAGCAATGGCAGGCTTGGGGCAAACGCAAAGAATACGCAGACAGTTTTGATTGCGCCTGGTTCCACTTCACGGGACAGGTACCGCCCAAGGCAAAGGGCAAAAGCGTGATATGCAGAATCAAGTTGCAAGGCGAAGGCTTGGTATTCAATCCCGACGGCATTGTTTTGCAAGGTATCACCCAAGTGCTTAGCAAAGGCGACGTCTTCCACTCCCTCATTGCAAAACAGCGCATAGATATCACGGACAATTCGACGGGCGACGAAAAAATAGACCTATACGTCGACGCAGGGTTCAACGGCAAGTTTAGAATACGCAAATGCACGGCGCACTTGAGACGCTGCGATATATGCATACACGACGAAGAGATAAATCAATATTACTACGATTATATCGATCTTTTCTTCATCATGACCGTGCTCGATAAAGACAGTCAAAGATTCAAAGAGATAGACAAAGCTCTTAAGCAGAGCTATAAAGTATACAAAAAGCAAGGAGCAAGCGCGGCAAGAGAGTTCTTAAAACCCACTATAGAAAAAAAGCCCGAGTACCAAGCGACGACTTATTACTGCATAGGTCACGCGCATATCGACCTCGGCTGGCTTTGGCCTATACGTGAAACAAAGAGAAAAGTCGCGCGCACTTTTGCAAATCAAATTCGCAACCTTGCAATATACGACGGCTTTTATTTTGCCGAGTCCCAACCGCAAATGTTCGAGTGGCTGCACGAAGAATACCCCGAACTCTTTGAGAGAGTAAAAAAATACGTTCTCGAAGGCAGAATAGAACTTCAAGGCGGTATGTGGGTAGAAAGCGACACCAATCTCACAGGCGGCGAGTCTTGGATAAGACAGTGCCTTTACGGTCAGAAATATTGGAAAGATAACTTTGATTTCAAGTCGAGAATGTGTTGGCTTCCCGACGTATTCGGATTCCCCGCTACTCTTCCGCAGGTGCTCAAAAAGAGCGGAATGGATTACTTCATGACAATCAAGTTGACGTCCAACGATTTCAACAGATTCCCCTACCGCTCCTTCAACTGGGTGGGACTTGACGGCACCAAGTTGCTTGCGCATATGGAGCCGCTCGGCGATTACAACGCAGGCAACTCTCCTCTTGCGATCATAAGGTCGGAAGACAGATATTCCGAAAAAGATATATGCGACAAGGCGCTTTTGATATACGGCGACGGCGACGGCGGCGGCGGTCCGGGCGAAGGTCACCTAGAATATATGATGCGTCACCAAAAGAATATCGACGGATTGGCGCCTTGCAAAACTTCTCCCGCAGTCAATTTCTTTGACGATATAAAAGATATGGCGGATAAGTTGCCTACGCACGAAGGCGAGCTTTATTATGAAAGACACCAAGGTTGTTACACTTCGCAAGCTGACGCAAAGAAATGGAACAGGCGTATCGAAGAAAAACTGCACAAACTCGAATGGCTTGGCGCAGTGGCTTTCTTGCAGGGTATAAATTACGACAGACAAAAAGTCGAAACGATTTGGAAAGAAGTGTTGTTGTATCAATTCCACGACATACTCCCCGGCTCGTCCATTAAGCGAATTTACGACGAAGCGTACGCAAGATACAAGATTATGTACGACGAACTGTCGGAGATAGAAAAGACGATTTTGGAAGCTCTGTCTACGGAAAAATCTACGAGCGCCGTCAATCCCGTCGACTTTGACAGAAGCGAATACGTCAAGGTGGGAGACGAATGGTATCTTGCCGATCTCAAGGCGCATTCTGTCGGCAAACTCACGCCGGCAAGTCTTGACACAAGTCAATTCGTTTACGACGAAAAATCTATTGAAAACGCAAAACTCAAAGTGACTTTCGGCGAAAACGGCGAGATAATCTCTCTCATCGACAAAGCCGAGAATAAAGAACTCGTCAAGGAGTATTTCAACAAACTCGTCGTATACTCCGACCCGTTCAAGTATTACAACGCTTGGGATATATCTTGGGGCAAAGACAAAGACACCAATTATATGATGATGAAGAAGTGGGAGTTTAAGTTGACGTCCTCCAACACCTATATCGACGGAGCGTATCTCGTGAGAGAAAACTCATTTAATTACCACGACTCGTCTATAGTGCAAAAAGTCACGTTGAGATTAGACGGCGATATGGTCAATTTTGACACCGCAGTAGATTGGCATGAAGAACTCAAAATGCTCCGCGCAGACTTCGTACCCACCGTCTTTGCCGACAACGTCAAGTGCAATATACAATTCGGCAACTTCGACCGCACGACGAGCGAAGACGACAAGGACGAAGATTACAATCCAAAGTGGGCGCAATTCGAAGTATGCGCGCACAAGTTCGTCAATATCGACGGAGAGGACTACGGTTTTGCGCTACTCAACAATTGCAAGTACGGTCATCGAGCAAAGAGCGGTTTTCTGTCGTTGGCGCTGCTCCGCTCGCCTATTTTCCCCGACCCGACTTGCGACAGAGGTTCTCACTCTTTTAGTTACGCTATCTATCCGCATAAAGAAAAGTTCGAAGACACAGACCTCATGGCAAAGGGATATTGCTTCAACAATCCTATAGACG
This sequence comes from uncultured Clostridia bacterium, assembly GCA_947177795.1. GTDB lineage: Bacteria > Bacillota > Clostridia > Christensenellales > UBA3700 > RACS-045. The sequence goes on from CAMWVR010000001.1 coordinate 30,140, forward strand.
TCATCGAAGAAGATCTTGAGATAGACACGCTCGTCAAATTCGACAGCAAAAATATCGTCGTCGAAACTATCAAAGTTGCCGAAGACCAAGAAGGCATAATCGTCAGAGCGTACGAAAGCCTCGGTCAAAAAGTCAAAACTTCTTTGGATATCAACTTCGACAACTCTTCTGTCTACGAATGCGATATGCTGGAGAATAAAGAGAAATTCGTCAAGGGTACGACCTTTGAATTTACCCCTTACGAAATCAAGACGATCTATATCAAAAAATAATCGATCCAACAATTTAAATACCCCTTGAACTTTTATAATTCAAGGGGTATTTTTGCGTCAGGCAACGTTTTTTATACTTTCCCGAATGCGATTTTATTATTTAAATATCGGTAAGTCCCAATAAATAATCGGCGGAGACGTTGAGTATCTTGCATACCTTTATCAACTTTTCGTAATCCATTTGGTACCTTCCGCTCTCGTATGTCTGATATTGTTGCAAAACAATGCCTAGCATTTCACTTATTTCCCTTTGAGTGAGTTTGTTTGCCTTACGACATTCCTTTAATCTTTTGCCGACTTCTATATTTACCATAAAAATATTGTAGTATATTACACTGTATTTTTCTTGACTTGCAGTGCTTTGCACTGTATAATTAAAAATAATAACCATTTAAATTATAAGCAATAAAAATTTTTATATTATTGCGCAAAGGAGGAAATTATGGAATGTTATCACTGCGGACAGGAAAACAATGACGGCGCCGTATTTTGTAAGCAATGCGGTCAACGCATCGACGGCAAAGAACAATGCCCCTCGTGCGGTCAATTGATCGATTGCGACTCTATGTTTTGCGAATATTGCGGTTGCAATATCCAAGAGGCAAACAATGACGACGTCGATATAAAAGACGGAGCTTATGCGGAAAAACCTTTTGCAAACAAATTGACAAGATTAAGAAGAAAAGGCGAAACTTGTTGCGGGATTTTTTCTTTGGCAGCAGTGTTTTTCTCACTACTCTTTACGTTCTTTATCGGCATCAGCTTTTCGGACGCAAAGATAGTGGGCTCGGAAGCGGCAGTTATGCCGTCTTTAGAAGTAAATTTATATTATTACTTCGGCGAATGTTATAAGCAAATCGATTTGATTAAGGACCTCGGGCTCCCCGATTTCTGTATGTCGCATTATTATTTCTACGCAATATTCGGCACGATATTTTCTTTGGCAATAATGCTTAGCGTAGTAATTCTCGCAATAGTTACGCTGACGAAATATATAAACTACGTTAAAAACGATAGCGAAAACACGTATTTTAAATATGCGCTTGCTACGTATATCGCTTATATTTTAGGGCTGACGCTTTTCTGCGCCTTTAACGGCAATTCAGCAAGAATCGGCAACGAGATTGTAAGCTTTAAACCAAACGCTTACTCTATATTCGGCATCGTATTGACGACGGTATGTATCATACCTGCGATAGTGGGCAAAACTTCGACTTTGGGCAATCAACTCTCTGCGCAACGCAACGTGTCCAAAATATCTTTTGCCGCATTAAGCGTAGTGACGCTGGCATTTTTGGCAATACTCACGGCAATGCCGTCAATGACCGTCACCGCAGAAAGCAACGAGACAGTTCATTACAACTTCTTTACTGCATTGACGATGGTAGCGACGATATTTATATTCAAAGAACCTACGGTTTCTCCCGTAACGGGATTAGTCGCTTACCCCGACCCTCCGACAGAACTGTATACGAACTTGCTGTTTGCGCTTATCTTTCAAGTAGCGATAATAATCATTGTTTCAATAATGATCGTCGCATATATCCACAGCATGTCAAACGACAAGAAGAATCGTTCTTTTGCAAAAGTCGGCGCAAGCGTCGCGGTTGCGTTGTTGGCTATAATCTATTTGATTGTGACCGTCAACGCTCAAGGTCAATATATCGAATATATATCTTCCGATACCGACGATATATCCGCAAACGTGATAAATCTCGTAATGATAGCGATAATAGGCATAGCTCAACTCGTCATATCTATTTCTCAAGCCGTGACGAGTCACCGAATAATAAAACGCAGCGACTATTAATTACAGACTGATAAAAACACAGCGCTCCATACGGGGCGCCGTGTTTTTTAGGGGGTAAATTACAAAATCTATATTAGATATGTGTAAAGCTGAATTATTTGCAGATCTCGTCAAGTCTGACGGGTCTGCCCTCTTGCAAAGACTTCTTTGCGGCAACGCCTATTACCACTGCCTGCAATCCGTCTTCAATGCTGACGGGTACTTCTTTGTCGTTGACGATACAATCAACAAATTGATTGATTTCATTTACGTATGCTTGCATATATCTCTCCAAGAAGAAAAGCAAAGGCTTCTCTGCCGTTACGCCGTCACTGTTGGAAATGACAGCGTTGGAAGCGCAGTCGTTGGATATCGCAACTTGACCGAGTTCGCCAAAGGCTTCGGCTCTTTGATCGTATCCGTAAGTAGCTCTGCGGCAGTTGTCGATGACTGCCAAAGCGCCGCTCTTAAGTCTCAACGTAATCACGGCAGTGTCAATATCTCCCGCTTCGCCAATAGCCTTGTCGACCATTACTCCGCCCATAGCGAATACGCTCTCGACCTCTTCTCCCGACAGGTATCTTACCATATCAAAATCGTGAATAGTCATATCAAGGAAGATTCCGCCGCTTACCTTGATGTAAGACACAGGAGGAGCGCCGGGATCGCGAGAACATATCTTAAGCACGTTGAGCGCGCCTATCTTGCCTTGCTTGACAGCCTCTCTAACCGCCATAAAGTTGTGGTCAAAGCGACGGTTGAATCCCACTTGATATTTGACCTTGCTGCCCTGCAAAGCCTTCTTAACTTCATTGATTTTTTCAATATCGTGATCTACGGGCTTTTCGCAGAACACGTGCTTGCCCGCCTTGATAGCTTCGATAGATATCGGCGCGTGCGTGTCGGTTGACGAGCAAATAAGCACTGCGTCAATTGCCTTGTCGTTGAGAATATCTCGATAGTCCTTGGTCGTCTTCTCGACTCCCATGCTCTTGAGCCATTTCTCCGTCTCTTCATTCATAAACGGGTCGGCAACGCTCTTTACCGTTGCGCCCTTTGCGTAACACATAATTGATTCGCAGTGAACTTTGCCTATTCTGCCTGCGCCGATAATTCCTATATTTATCATAACTTTACCTCTATTTGTTGTCGCATTGCGACAGTTATTCATACTGATTTAGATTTCTCCGCTCGGTCGTAAGGAGCGCAGCGACGGCATAGCGAGCGAGCAGGTGCGTCTTGCGCGAGCGTCAATGACATTGGAGTATTGACACATTATATAATACTACCTCGCTTGAGCGAGTGCGGAGAGTGGTGCGTTTTTCGCTTTAGCAAGGGCGAGCGGTATCGTCAAGTGTACTTGCCGTACACGTCGATACCCCGAGTCCCGATGATCAAGCGGAAGGCGCACCGCTATATGCGTCTCGCCTAAATAGTGCCGTCCCAGGTAGATACCTTCGTCGACTTCGCCTCATGCTCGTCAAACCAATGCGTAGTGACGGTCTTGCTGTCGGTATAGAACTTGAACGAATCTCTGCCGAGGCAATGGAGATCGCCGAAGAATGAATACTTATGTCCAGTAAAGGAGAATACGCCTACGGGTACGGGAATACCTACGTTGACGCCTACCATACCGCCGTGGGTATTGCGGACGAACTCTCTTGCGTAATATCCGTTTTGCGTATAGATTACCGAACCGTTGGCAAACGGATTTGCATTCATTACTTCAAGTCCCTCTTCAAAGTTCTTGACTCTCTTTATGCAAAGCACGGGTCCGAATATTTCTCTTTGACCCACCGTCATTTCGGGAGTCACGTTGTCGAGAATGGTAGGTCCGAGGTAGAATCCGTTCTCAAATCCTTTGACCGTCGTCTTTCTGCCGTCGAGCACCATTTTAGCGCCCTCGTCGATGCCCTTCTGTATCCACGCCTCGACGCTCTTCTTGTGCTCTGCGCTGTATACGGGACCGAGGTTGGTCGTCTTGTCATATGCAGGACCGACTTTGATATTCTTTGCCAAAGCCACGAGTTTTTCCACGAGTTTATCTGCGATACTCTCTTGAGCGACTACTACAGGCAAAGCCATACATCTCTCGCCTGCGCAACCGTAAGAGGCGTTGATAATACCTGCCGCCGTTCTGTCCAAAGCGGCGTCTTCAAGCACTAGAGCATGGTTCTTTGCCTCGCAAAGACATTGCACTCTCTTACCGTGCTTAGCTGCCGTTTCATAGATATATCTGCCGACAGTCGTCGAACCGACGAAAGTTATGCCTACGACCTTGGAGTTGGAAATGAGTTCTTGCGTGTCGTTGCGGTCGCAACTTACGATATTAAGCACGCCGTCGGGAAGTCCCGCTTCGCGGTAAAGCTCTGCGATTCTCAAAGACGTCATAGGAGTTGCGCCTGCCACTTTGAGTACGATTGCGTTGCCGCAAGCAATACATACCGGAGCCATCCAGCCCATGGGTATCATTGCCGGGAAGTTAAACGGCGCTATGCCCACGAATACGCCCATAGACTCTCTATAAAGCACGGTATCGTATCCCGCAGATGCGTCCATGAGGCTTTCGCCCTGCAAAAGCGACGGCATGGAGCAAGCAAGTTCAGTGCCTTCCTTTGCCTTGAGAATATCACCCTTGCTCTCTTCCCAATTCTTGCCGTGTTCCGTTGCGCAAAGCTGCGTAAGCTCGTCCATATGCTCGATGAGCAAATCTCTTACCTTATAGAGTATCTGCACTCTCTTTATCACAGGTACTTTAGACCACTTTTTGTACGCCTCGTGCGCATTGTCTATTACTTTGCTGACCTCTGCCGTCGTACAACGGGGCATTTGCGCGATCTGCTCGCCCGTGGACGGATTGAAAACGGGATAATACTTATCCGTCGTCGATTGAACGAACTCGTTGTTGGTAAAATACCCGAGTGTCTTTATTGCCATTACTATATCCTCCTAATTCTAACCTATTGTATATTGTATAATGTCCGACTGAGTCGGTTAAATATTTGCTACGTCTTTTATGTACTTTCTCGCTTTGAGCGCATATTCAAGCGGATTTGCCTTTGCGGGGTCTTGCTCTGCCTCGACTATCATCCAGCCTTGATAATTAGCCTTATCGAGTATATCGAATATCGGCGCAAAATCAATGCAACCGTCGCTCGGCACTGTGAACGCTCCCTCTCTCACGCCTTGCAAGAAAGAGAGTTTTTGCTCTTTGACTTTCTTCACGACTTCGGGACGGATATCCTTGAGATGCACGTGCTTTACTCTGTCTGCATACTTTGCAAGAACCGCCAAATAATCCTGACCGCAGTACGCAAGATGACCGCTGTCAAAGAGCAACGAAAATTTGTCTTTGTCAGTCATCTTCATCATTCTGTCCACTTCTTCGGCAGTCTGCACGACGGTGCCCATGTGATGATGATATACCAAAGATATGCCCATAGAATTTGCTATCTCGCCAAGTCTGTTCATACCTTTTGCAAACATATCCCATTCGCTATCGTTCATCACGTACTTGCAGTCAAACACGGGAGTATTCATCTGTCCCTGTATGCTGTAGCTTTGCTCTGAAGCGCCTATTCTCTTTGCTCCCATTGCCTTGAGAAAATTGCATTGAGCGACAAAGTCTTTTTCCACTTCTTCCATTGGCTTGGTCAACACGAATGACGAGAACCATTGATTTGCAATGGCAAGCCCTCTCATATCCAAAGCCTTTTTGAGCGCCGTAGTATCCTTTGGATATTTGTTGCCAACTTCGCACCCCTCAAAGCCTGCCAACGCCATTTCGCTGACGCATTGCTCAAAGGTATTCTCCGCTCCCAAATCGGGCATATCGTCATTGGTCCAAGCTATCGGAGCAATACCGAGTTTGATATTATTCTTATTCATAATTCCACCTATATCGATTTTAATATTTTCTAGCCTTGTCAAGCATTTGTTTTTTCTCGGACAAAGCCTTTTCTTGCTTTTTGTTTCTCGGGTTTTGGCTGCAGCCTACGTTCCACCAACCGTCGTAACCGTGCGTCATAGACTTGGGCAATACCTTGATATCTATCAGCGTCGACGTCGTCTGCTTAAGGCTGTCGGCGATCGCCTCTTCAAGCTGTTTTTCGTTGCGTACCGTATAAGTCGCAAAGCCGTATCCTCTTGCGCTCATTGCGTAATCTATATTCAAAAACTTGCCTTCGCGTATCGGCTTGTCGCCCTCTCTGTATCTCAACTCGGTGCAAAGCGAATCCACGCCCTGTCCCATCTGCAAGTTGTTGATACATCCAAACGAAGCGTTGTCAAAAAGCAATACGTTGATTTTTATTCCCTCTTGAATTGCCGTGACCATTTCGCTGTGCAACATAAGATAACTGCCGTCTCCCACCATTGCGTATACTTCTTTGTCTGGGCGCGCCATCTTACTTCCAAGACAGCCTGCAATCTCATATCCCATGCATGAGTAGCCGTATTCCATATTGTAGCTATCCTTTTCGTCGCTCGTCCACATTCTTTGCAGATCGCCCGGCAGACTTCCTGCCGAACCGACTATTATAGCGTCTTTGGGTATACAGCGTCTTATCACGCCAATCGCCGTCGTCTGCGCCATAGCCTCTCCGTGTTCTTTGAGGTAATCTTCCACAACTTTGGGCATATGTTCGTCGATCTCGGGCTTGTAATCCTTGCCGACGGCAATATGAGTGAGTCTGTCCATTTCTCTATCCCAAGCCTGCTTTGCGTCTGCAATTTGAGTGGTATATCCGCTCTTATAATCTCCAAGCAATTCGTCAAGAGCAAGTATGCCCGCTTTTGCGTCGCCCACGGCTTTGACAGCATCGAGTTTTGACGCATGGAACGGAGACGTATTCAAAGTAACGACCTGCTTGTCGGAATAAAGCGATTTCGACGCCGTAGTGAAGTCCGTAAATCTCGTGCCTACGGCAATGATAAGATCGCAATCTTTTGCAAGAGTGTTTGCGCTTGAGTTGCCCGTTACGCCAAGTCCGCCCACGTTTAGCGGATGCGACGACCTGATTGCGCTCTTGCCCGCCTGCGTCTCACAGAAAGGTATATTGCGTTTTTGACAGAAGTCTGCGACGACTTCGCCCGCCTCGCTGTATTTCACTCCGCCGCCCACGATAAGCAGCGGCTTCTTGCTTTTCTTTATGGCTTGCGCCAAATCGTCTAGTTCTTCCTTGACGGGCGTGGGACGAGTGATCCTATGCACTCTCTTTTTGAGGAAGTCCGTCGGAAAGTCGTATACTTCTCCCTGCACGTCTTGCGGCATGGCGATCGCTACGGCGCCCGTGTGCGCAGGATCGAGCAAAACTCGCATTGCGTTGAGCATAGCGCTCATAAGCATTTCGGGACGAGATACTCTGTCAAAATATCTACTCACCGCCTTGAATGCGTCGTTGGTCGTAACGCCTGCGTCATAAGGCTGTTCTATCTGTTGAAGCACGGGATCGGGCTGACGCGTCGCAAAAGTGTCGCCCACGAAGAGCAACAGCGGTATGTTGTTTGCCGTAGCCGTACCTGCCGCCGTAACCATATTCGCCGCTCCGGGACCTATGGAAGACACGCAAGGCATGATCTTGCGTCTGTTGTTCTGTTTTGCGTATGCGGTAGCGACTTGCGCCATACCTTGCTCGTTTTTGCCTTGATACACTTTCAACGAATGCTTGCCCATTGACAATGCCTCGCCTATGCCAAGCACGCAACCGTGACCGAATATCGTAAATACTCCCTCGACGAATTTATTTTCTTTGCCGTCGAAGCTCACGTATTGATTGTCCAAAAATCTGACGACTGCCTCGCCGACGCTCATTCTCTCGCTCTTCATAATCCCTCCTTGATCTCTCTATTTCTCCCAATACTCGTATCTTGGGTCGACGATTCTCGTCTTGTCCCAAGGATTGCCGTCAAGATGTCTTATCATCCAACAGCAATACATCGGATACCCGGGGGCAGTGACCTGAACGTGCGTCTTTCCGCCGGGGAAACATCCCACGCTGCCGTCCACTATCGTATGCGGTTCGAACTCGTCTATAAAGCAAGCTCCAAATGCTTCGGGGGTGGGCATCTTGTAATAATACACCTCGGGTTGCGGATGGGAATGGGGAAGATAGCTCCACCATCTGCCCTGTCTTGCAATGACTTCTCCCACCACGAGATTGGAATATGGAGCGTTGGAATAGTCAAACACGGTGTTGACGTCTCTCACTGCCGTATTCTCCCACAGTCCCTCGCAAGACACACTTCTTATGACGTCTTTTTTATCGTAAAACTTTGCGGGAAATTCCCTCTCGTTGGTAGTGGCAAGATATATTATCTCGCTGTCGGCAAAAGCCTTGATCGTAATAGTATTACCTCTGCACACGTGCATTGTGACGGGCAAATCCTCGAATACGTTCTTTCTTACGCCGCTACCGACGAGTTCTCCGCACTTCATTTCCACTGCGCCTTCGGTGAGAAGTACGCACATTTCCTTGTCTTTTTGACTGTACGTCACGCTCTCGCCCTTTGCGATCTTGACGACGAGGATATCCATCAGCATATCCTTGTTTTTGCCGTCCATTTTAGCAAGCGTTTTGACGCCTTTGCTATTGAATTTTGGATAATTAAAAGCCATTGTTTAACCTCTTGCGATCATATCGCCAAATTGTTTTTTCTCCTCTGCAATAAACTTCTCGAGTTCTTTCACAGTCGGCATAAACTCCGAGCAACCGTGCGCCGAAACGAGCATAGACGCCGACGCCGAGCCGAGTTCCAAGCAGTCCATTATGTCTTTGCCCTCAAACATGCCGTACATAAACGCCGATCCGTAACCGTCTCCGCCGCCGAATGACTTAAACGCCTCAACGGGGAAAGGTTTGATATTGTATTTCTTGCCGTCGCAGGTGTGCGCCGTGCTCCCCTTTTTGCCGTGTTTGATAATGACGATCTTAGCTCTTTTGCCAAACCAATATTCAGCCGTCTGCTCGTCGTTCATATCGGGCGCAAAGATTGCTTGCGTCAAATCGTATTCTTCTCTCGAGCCCATAATGATATCGGCGTGTTCAGCGACTGCCGTATAATATACCGCGATTTCGTCTTTGCTCTTCCAATTATACGCGCGATAATCTATATCGAATATTATCTTGGTATTATTTTTTTCTGCAAGCTGCATAGCCTTGAGACAAGCCTCTCTCGAAGGGCTTTGCGCAAGCGCAGTACCTGAAATGAGAAGAGCCTTGGAGCTTGCGATATACTCTTCGTCCACTTCGGACGGATCGAGCATAAGGTCTGCGACACCGTCTCTATACATCAAAATACTGCTCTCCGACGGCGAAAGAATTTCCGTGAAGGTCAAGCCGAGTTTTTCTCCGCCCTTGGCTCTCACGACCCCGGACACGTCGATTCCTTCCTTTGCAAAAAAGTCAGTCACGTAATCGCCGAACTGATCGTCCGACACCTTGCCGATAAATCCAACTTTCTTGCCAAGCCTTGCAAGTCCCACCGCCACGTTAGCGGGCGAGCCGCCGAGATACTTGCGGTATTGCTGACTCTCCGAAAGCGGCTTGAAATAATCCAACGGATTGAAGTCTATTGCTATTCTTCCTATCAATATTAAATCGAATTTTCTGTCTTTTTCAAACGTAACGTATTGCATTTTCTACCTCTTTTAATTATGAATATGCTTGATTTATCTTTGATATTTAGTCAGGCTGACACAATTTTATGATACTCATTGCCACTTCCTGCACTGCCTCTATTGCGTACGGCAAATACGTCTTGGGATCGTAAGTCGCGTCTTTGCTTGCCAAGCCCTTTTTGAGTCCTTGCGTAAACGCCTGTCTCAAGTGAGTTGCAAAATTTATCTTGCTTATTCCTGCATTGATACAGTTTCTTATCACCTCGTCGGAAAGTCCGCTTGCTCCGTGAAGCACCAAAGGTATATCCACTGCGCCCGCAATCTCTTTTATTCTGTCGATTGCGATATGCGGCTCACCTTTATACACGCCGTGCGCGGTGCCGACGCCAATCGCCAAAGAATCTACGCCTGTCAGCTCGGCAAACTTGACGGCTTCGTCCACTTCGGTATATTTAATCTGTGCTTCCGTCTCTTCCTTGCCGCCTATAGTACCCAGTTCCGCCTCGACGCTGACGCCGCAAGAATGCGCCATATCCACGACCTGCTTGGTCAATTGCACGTTCTTATCGAACTCAAGCGCAGATCCGTCTATCATCACCGACGTATAGCCTGCGTCTATGCAATCTTTGCAGACCTGCAAATCGCCGCCGTGATCGAGATGTATTGCCAAATCCGCGCCGCCCTTGTAATTTGCCCTGACGAGCGAAGAATACGTAGCAACGCCTCCGTATTTCAAAGTACGCGGAATAGTCTGTATAATAATGGGTTTGGATAAAGAATTTGCGGCGTTAAGCACGCCCAAAACGCTTTCGAGATTGTCGACGTTAAAAGCCGGAACGGCATAGCCTTCCCTCTTGGCTTTCAACAACAATTCGCTGCCGGTAACGATCATAATTGATTTCTCCCAAAATCACATTTATACTGTTATTATACTATTGCGCTTTTGTCTTGTCAATATCTAAATCAAAAAATTTTACCAAATTCGCCATAAAATTATTTAGCAATAATTTAATAAGATTTGCCCAATTCTTGCTATAAAAAGGCAAAAACATCACATTTTTGCCTTTTTCAACAAATTTTATGGACAATTTTGACCCGACTTAATCACCATAATGTCCATATTTTTTAATATCGTCCATATCCGCAAAATTTTAAGCTCGACGCAACGCTCTGCAATAATTCCCGTCCACCTAGTCGAAAGAATTGACAAAAAAACTTAAGGGATATATACTTTTAATATCATAAACATGCGGAGACTGACGACAATGAAAAAAGTACCCTTTGTGACAAAACAGCAAATCGAAGAAATAACCAAGACCTATCCCACGCCGTTTCACATCTACGACGAGAAAGGCATAAGAGAAAACGCAAGACTTCTCAAAAAGGCTTTTGCCTGGAATAAGGGATTCAAGGAATATTTTGCCGTAAAGGCGACCCCAAATCCGCACATTTTGAAAGTGCTGAGAGAAGAAGGCGCAGGCGCAGACTGCTCTTCTTTGACGGAACTTATGATGAGCGACAAAGTAGGATTTAAAGGACACGAGATAATGTTTTCGTCCAACGTAACTCCCAAGGAAGACTTCCGTCTTGCCGCAAAGCTTGGAGCGATCATCAACTTTGACGACCTCACGCACATAGATTATTACAAGGACTTGGCGCCATTCCAAGACACGATGTGTTGCAGATACAATCCGGGCGGCGACTTCACACTCAACAACGAGATCATGGACACGCCCAAGGACGCAAAATACGGAATGACCAAAGAGCAAATCAAGATAGCGTACGCAAAGCTCAAGGAATACGGCGTCAAGAACTTCGGTATACACGCATTTTTGGCAAGCAACACCGTAGGCACGGGCTATTACCCCACGCTCGCCAAGATACTATTCAATCTTGCGGTAGAACTCAAAAACGAAATCGGCGTACACATATCTTTCATCAACTTATCGGGCGGCGTAGGCGTACAGTACCGTCCCGACAAAGAGGGCAACGACATACTTGCGATAGGCGAAGGCGTACGCAAAGCGTATGAAGAAGTCCTTGTGCCCAACGGAATGGACGACGTGGCGATATACACCGAGCTTGGCAGATTTATGCTTGCTCCATACGGCGCATTGATAGCAAAAGTAATACACAAAAAGCATATATGGAAAGAGTACGTCGGACTTGACGCTTGCGCGGCAAACCTAATGCGACCCGCAATCTACGGCGCATACCACCATATAACGGTGCTTGGCAAGGAGAACGCTCCCCTCACTTATAAGTGCGACGTGACGGGCGGACTGTGCGAAAACAACGACAAGTTTGCCGTCGACAGAATGTTGCCCGAGGTGGAGATAGGCGATTACGTCAACATTCACGACGCAGGCGCGCACGGATTCGCAATGGGATATAACTACAATGGCAAACTCCGCTCTGCGGAACTTCTGCTCAAAGAAGACGGAAGCGTCAAACTCATCAGAAGAGCCGAGACTCCCGAGGACTATTTTGCCACTCTCGACTTCTCCGAGTTCAAAAAATAACACAACCAACTCTGCAAAATCAAAAAACCTCTGTCGGAAGACGGAGGTTTTAATTATCTTATTTTAATTGTATCGCTTACTTTTTATCCGTGAACTTGCGGACTTTCATGGCGTACTTATCCGCCGCCTTTGCATTGTCCATATATACTTTAAAAGCTCCTGCGTAGTCGGAAAGCATATCGTTTTCTCTAAAAGAATAATAGCCGTCTGCGGCGATGATGATATGGTCAATCAGCGCAATACCAAGTACTTCGGCGAGCGAGATCAGCCACCTTGTGAACTCGCAATCGTCAAACGACGGCAAGTGACTGCCCGAGGGATGATTGTGAGCAATCATGATGCAGTTGCCTTGCGAATCTGCGGTACGCAGTATAAATTCTCGGGTATTGAGCTGACATGAAGAGAGCGTACCCACGCCCACCTTACAGCTTGACAACAGCGTACCTTTTGCGCTGAGGATAAGCATATAGATAGACTCTTCTTTGTCGCCGAGAAAGAGCCGCTGAAGATACTCCACTGCGTGGGCGACGGTATCGAGCAAAGGCTTAGCCCCAAGCTTTTGCAAATTATATCTTTTGACGATTTGCGGGAATGCGCTGAGATACAGCGCGGCGTTGCGAGTCATATTCTTGACTTCGAGAAGCACTTTGGGAGAGGCGTCGAGCACGTTTTCGAGCGAGCCGAACCTCTCTATCAGATCGTGAGCGATAGGATTGGTATCTTTGAGCGGTATCAGCGGATACAGCAAAAACTCAAGGACCTCATGCTCGGGCATGTTTTCAATGCCTTGGCTGACGACCCGTTCTCTCATTCTGTCTCTGTGACCTTGATGAGGGTTATTTTTCTTTTGTTGCGACATTTTTTCTTTAGTATAGTGTAATTTATTTTTATTTAGTTTTATATCGTTGAGATTTCTCCATTTCGCTTCGCTCAAGCGAAATGACGTTGGCTGTGTCATTTCGAGCGTACTTCCGTGTCACCTCGAGCGTACTTCCGTGTCATTTCGAGCGTAGTCGAGAAATCTAATCATTTTATATCTTTGAGATTTCTCCACTTCACTGCGTTTCAGTCGAAATGACATTGGGTTTGTCACCTCGACATACTTCCATGTCACCTCGAGCGAAGTCGAGAGGTCTCTATCCTTTTACGCCACGTCTCCGCTGTTTACCGTCACGGGCGTAGTCTTATAATTGATCTTGACTGTCTTGATGCTGTCCAAAAAATCGAGGATAGTATCCGTAGCAATTGCGCAACCGATGCCGTAGGTATCCTTATTTGCGCCTTCGATTCTTGCGTAGACTATACCGCTGATTCTGCTATACGCATTAAAAAGCGGACCTCCGCTGTTGCCGTGATTGATATTGCCGTCGAGAATGACTGAATCGAATTCGTCGCTTTTGCCGAGTCGCATTGCGGGCGAAGCGATTGTCAATTCTGTGAGAATGAGTCCTATGTTCTCGGGATTGCCGATAGTATAGACTCTCTGACCGTAATACAGCTCTTCTTGCGTCTCGAAGACCAGAGCCTGGAACTTACTGCCGTCGGATATGAGCGGCAGATTGAGGGTATTGATCTTAAGCACAGCGAGGTCGGCTGAAGAGCTGAAAGCCACGAGGCTCGCCGAATACTCTTTGTTGTCGGCGAAGACCACGCTGTAATTGGCGCTCATCGGCTTATCCGAGCTGAACATAGGCGTATCGCTGCCCGTCGTGCTGTACTTGACGACGCAATGCCTGTTAGTGAGCACGTAGCCGTCTTCCGTGATGATAAAGCCGCTGCTTGCGGTGCTGACGACGGTACTTCCGTTCTTATATTCGGTAATAACGCGTACGCAGGACGCAATAGTATTATTGGCGACGATGCTTGCCGTACGGGCGTCGTCGACCTTGCCGATGTCGATAAAAAATCTTGAGGTATCGGAACTGTTAGCCAACCAACCGTTGCACGCAGTCAGCGACAGCGTCAAAACCACGGCGATTAAGACCAATGCGATTGCAAATCCGCGCTTTTTTTTCATTATTTTGTAAGACTCCATTTTTCGATATGTACTGCTTCTTCGCCGACAGCCAAGCTCTTGATAGGCGAAAGCGTCTCGATCTCAAGCATGATATCGTTGGTATACGTCTCGATATTGCAGTTGTGATCGCCGTATTCGCCGTCGGGCGAGTTGATCTCTATAGTAAATTTCATACCCTTGATATCCACGCTGACGGGGCCGCAGGCAAACGTGCCTATCTTGATAGGTTGAGCGACGTTCTTTTGTTGCAAAGTGATAGCGTCGTTCAGAATACTAAGTCTGTCGTCTTTGAGGTCGGTATAGCTCCAAAGCGTGATATTTCTGTTGGGCAAAAGACCCGTATCCTGCGTACTGATAGGGATATACGCCTTTGCGCCCTTATCCATGACGGAGAGCGCCCACAGAGCCACGGGCGGAGTTGCGCTCTTGCCTTTGTTGACGAACTTATGCTCGACAGTGGCGTTGCCGTCGCCGTCCATAGCAATCTTGACGGTCTTTTGCAATCCCGTGGTGCATTCGATTTCGCTGACGAAAGTCACGCTCTCGCCCTCTTCGACGACGTCGACGGGAGCATTGTCGGGATAATACGTATCCAGGTATTCGGGACACTTCCAAAGTCTGTGACCGCCGTAAATATGCCAAATGCCCTTGCCGGGGAGATTGGTATCGAAGTATTCGCCGCCCTTGTTGATGAGGTCTTGAGCGTCCTCATAGAATATGTTTTCTCCGCCGTCAAAGCCGTAATAAATTACTCTCGGACCGACGTCGACGGTGACGAGCATAGTCTTGCCGCCCTTTGACAATTTTGCGCATTTTCCGTATTGTTTATAATCGATATATTGCATATAATCAAGTCTCCCTTGGATTAGTTCTCTTAATCGATATTTTAACACAATCTTTTTGCAATTTCAAGACTAATAAAATTATTTTAATATAATATGGGGAAAAATATATCAAAACTTTACAAAAATAAAAGTTGCGCCCAAGGTATTGAGCGAAGTGTGAATATGGACTTCGTCTGCGGCTACCTTGAGCGCGTATTAAGGGGCTTAATTGTTGAGATTTCTCCACTCCGCTTCGCTCAAGCGAAATGACATTGGTTCTGTCAAGACGACGATTATGTCACCTCGACGTACTTTCCGTCACCTCGACCGCAGCGGAGAGGTCTAATCCTTTTTTACACCTCACCCCTCAAGGGGAGGGATGAGGTGTCTTTTCTTATTACAATCTATTCATCAATCTTTGCTCTTTGAGCAAATCCTGATATCTCTCGATCTGATCTTCTCTGAGGTCGATCATATTCTTTGCGGCTTTGCAAGCCTGAGCGTCGGCGACGACGACTTCGGTCTCTTTGACTTTGATCTTAGTGCCGTCGTTGGTGGCGTCTTTGCGGATATCCTTGAGATACTCGTCTTCCATTCTGAAGAGAGCCACGGTCGTGTCTTTCTTTATCGTCAGCTTGATGAGCGGATTGACCGAAGACTGACCCAAGAGAATGAAGTAAGTGGACTTTTTCTCTTTGCACTTGTCTTTCTTCAAAGCGTATTCTCTAAGGCTGTCAAAGTACTTTTGTTGGGTCTTGGAGAGTTTTGCATAAGCTTCGTCGAGCGTAAGTCTGGGAGCCTTTTCTTTGACTACCGCCGCGCGGGGAGCCGCGTGAACCTTGACTTCTTTCTCCACGACTTTTTCCACCACCTTCTCGACAGGCACTTCGACTCTCACTTCTTTTTCCACGATCTTTTCGACGGGCACCTCTTTCTCGACGATTTTCTCGACCTCTACGGGTACTTCGACAATCTTCTCCACGGGCACTTCCACGACTTTTTCGATTATCTGCGGTTCTGCCACTGCGGCGGCGAGAGGTCTCTCGTCGTTGCGCTCAAGGAGTTTTTCGATGAGCATCTCTTGATTTTTCATCATTTGATTCATACGCTCGTCGTTGCGCTCCATCATCTTTTGCATATTCTTATCGTTCTTGTCAATCAGCTCTTTGATCGTATTATCGTTGCTTGCAGGTTGAGGCAACATTTGTTGCATACCGGGGAGCAACGCCGTGACGGTGTCGGAGATGATAGCTCTGACGTCTTCGGGAGCCATGCCGCGCTGAATGCCCATATATGCGCCTCCGCCCTGCGGCGCGCCGTCGGGTCCGGGTCCCATATTGGCTCCGCCGAACATACGCATGAACATCATCTGCATATCCTCGTCTCTGCGGCGATACTCCTCTTCTCTGCGCATATTGTCTTCTTCGCGGTGACGGCGATATTCGTCGTCTCTGCGAGAATACTCTGCCTCTCTCTTGCGCTCGTCGAGGTCTTTTTGGTTGCGGTTATACTCTTCGAGGCTCTCCTCGTAATTCTCTTCCGCCTTGTTGCGTCTGCTCTTGGCGGCGACCATCATGATCAAAGACACCACTGCCAAGCCGATCATGACGCAGGCTATCGCCGTCCATATCGACATCGCAATACCCAAGAATGACGACGACGTTCCCAAATACGCCATTGCGTAGGCTGACGTATCCAGCTTATCGGATTTTTTCTTATACTTCTTACGCTCGTTGTCAAACTTGGCTGTCTTGGCGAGGAATATTATCGTCAGCAACAGCGAAATTGCAATGGCAATTATCTGCCAAATCGGATAGTCTTTGAATTTTTGGAGTATCGCGCCAAAGTCGATACCGTTGCCGTCGTTTCCGTCACTTCCACCCGGATTATTACCGCTCGGATTGCTAGGATTGCTTGGATCGTCGGGATCGTTGGGAGTGGTATTGGGCGCGTCGGGATCGACGTTGGGATAATTTGGGTTTTTGGGATCGTTGGGGTCATAAAGTCCGCCTGCGATGTCCGCCTCCGTGAGGCTGAAGGTCAAATAATCCGTATCGAAGTCAGAGCCGTAGCCGTCTGCGACGGAGAATTTGATGTTGTTCTGATAAGCGGGCTTAATAGACGCCTTGATCTTATATACGGTATCTTTGACGAGGTCTGTCACCGAAGTGATTTCGTTGCCTGCCTCGTCCGTGATAGTATACTCTATTGCGTTGATTTGACCGAATGCAAGATCGAGCACGGGCGGTCTTGCGGAATTCTTCCAAGTCGGAGTGATCTCTGCGGGAGTGATCTCAAATTCAAATCTCGTGTCGCCGTCGATGACGAATCTGTTGGCGTAAGCCGACTTGAGCGTGATCTCCACCCAATACTTACCGCACTCGACGGGAGCTCCGCCCATGAGCGTAAATCCGTCTTCTTTGAAATAAGCGAGGTCGAAATAACCGTTGTTGAGATTTGCGCCCGTAGTCTGCACCGTGACCTGTCTGGGTTGGGTATTATAAGAGAACGTCGTCTTTGCAGGCGACACGCCCACCTTGATGATAGAAGCGTTGATAGCGCCTATCATAAAAGGTCTGGACTGCGGATTGGACTTGTCGAACTTATAGTTGACGCTGTCGGTCAGCGACGGAACTGCCACGTACCACTTTGCGCCGTCCGCAGGCAACTCGAGATCGTTAGCAGTCAAGCCCGTTGCGCCCGCAGGTATAGTGCCGTTGGAATCCGTCTCGTAATACGTATATTGCACGATAGTGTCGGCTGCGGGGTCTTTGAGAGCCAATACGTTGAAATTCTTGTTGGTGTCGGGATGAGGCACGCTCTGCCAGCTTGCCGTAGATATCGTGCGAGGCACGACTTCCCAAGGCTGTTCCCAAGTGAACGTACCGTCGTAAGTGACGGGATCGTCTGGGTCTGAAGGATTAGGCTTGACGGGCAAGATATAATTGCCCACGTAATCGGGATCGAGCTCGA
The DNA here is from genome assembly GCA_947177795.1 of uncultured Clostridia bacterium. Classification (GTDB taxonomy): domain Bacteria; phylum Bacillota; class Clostridia; order Christensenellales; family UBA3700; genus RACS-045. Next base: position 48,155 of record CAMWVR010000001.1, read on the forward strand.
ATTCCACCGACGCCGTACCCGTGTCGCCCACCGTTGCGCCTTGATTGGTGGAATATCCTTGAACCAACAAGCCCTTGGGCAGCGTCTTCGGGTCGAGCGTAGCAGACACTGCCACACCGCCGTTATACGCCAACTGTCCGTTGTCGAGCCACTTGACGTCGGTCAAGTCAAAGAGCGCAGGGTCTATCTTCCAATTTATCGTAAAGGTGATGACCGAAGCCAAATCGCCGTCTTTCCACACGTCGACGATCGTCGTATAGCTGTCTACATTGTAGCCCTTCTTGGTATTGGTAGACGCAGGATCTGTGGTGTCCATCTTGTAGCCGTCGTTGTAACTCGTCGTCTTGACGGAATACCCCGTCGGACAAGCCGAAGCCTTGAACTCGGTGTATTTGCCCGAATAAGATATGGTCTGCTTTGTGAAAGTGACTTCTTTGGGATTGCTGTCTATGTCGCAATCCATATAAAAGCCCGTCTGCGCCTTTCCGCCGACGTACAACTGCCATCTGAGCACGTTTTTGCTCGACTCGTTCACTTGCAGCGTCGGAGAATTGGTAAACTCTATTTTATACTCCGCCGAAGAACAATTTCCCGTCAAAGTATATAAACTCGTATGGTGAGTCACGGTGGCGAGATTAAGCGTAACGTTTTCCGATCCGCTTCCGTCCGTCAGCGTAACTTTGCTTGATATCGTCTTGGGAGAAGAACCCGACCGCTGAGCTCTCACTGTGAATTCTAATGGATAATCCTCAAATATTTGATTGGGCTGAACTGTCAACACCGACTTGACGGTGTCGCCCTCTTTGCCCTTAAGGGCGGCGGTAGTTCCGTCGTCTGCCGTAAGCGTAGCTTTGACAGTCGCCTTCTCTATCTCGAATGCCAGCTTGCCGTCTGTCGGCGAGCCCTTTGCCCATTGATAATAATCGGGGAGTTTGAGACCAAAGGTCAATTCATATTTTTTGACGTCGACGGCTTTGTAATTCCAATCGTCCACGTTGGTCACGCCCGTAGGGGGCGTCACGCTGACTAAGTCGTCGAAATAATATTTGCCCGTCAAGTCCTCAAGATCGTCTAAATAATCTTGATCGTAATACAGCTCGAATGTAACGCCGTTCTTACCCGCAAAGTCTTCTTTGCCGTCGCCGTTCCATTTGGGGAATGTCAAATACCTCTTGATTACTTTGAATTTAATAGTGATAGCGTCCGTCGTGCCGTCCGACCAACTGTCCGTCTTGTCTATGAGTTCCAACTTGACGGAATAAGAATCATACGGATCCTTAGGCATTTCCTCGACTGAGCCCTTGTAATACGTAGCCTTGACTCTGTCTTTAAAGTCCTTCGTCCACCAATCTGCGGCGGCCGCTGACGCGGCAAAATCAAGATCCAAGGCGCTGCCCGTATACTCTACCTCTACGTCCTTTGGTTCAGCGAGTTTGGGCGCCGCGGCATCCGCGGCAGAGGAAAGATTTAAGTTAAGCGCAGGACGCACAGCGAACTCAGACGCGCGCACGTAATCATAGTCCCGATCGCCCGCGGAGGTCAGCGTATAGGCACCGTTCGAATTACTGCCAGAGCCCGACCTCAGCCAGGCCTGCGCTGCGGTAGAAGAACTATTGCTATACTTACGTTGAGAGTCGTTAAGGGCCCAAAGTCCCGTAATGCCCGTACCCGTTCCGTTCTCGCCGACTTCTGCCCAGCTTGGGAGCCACAACAAGTCGTCGCCCCAATCAAAATAAGTCGGGTCGTTGCTCGCAGAGCTGTAGACCAACGTCGTCGAGCCGATCGAAACGTTGGTGTCTTTCACTGACTTTTCTTGCTCGTAATGCACGGGGCAAGATGCGTTATATTGGTTATACCATCTATTGTTGTTATATCCGCTAGTGGGCATGCCCATAGACGAAGGCAACTTATTCTTCGACGCCTCGTTCTGTCCGCTGCCCCACTGGTGGCTTGAATCGTTTTTGCCGTTGACCGTCAATATGTCGTAGAAGTTCTCGTCTTGCATATAGAGCACGTCTTTTGGCTTGACGAGGAAGTTGGTGACGTTTTTCTTTGCGGTGATGTCCGTGAAAATCGACCAATCGGCGCTGTAATTGGATATTGCGTTGGCAGCCGTCAACGGCGTCAAAGTGCTTGCCGACGTTGCGTATTTCACGTCTTTTCCCGCGCTGTCTTTGCCGTTGAGCAAAATAGATCTTATCATCGACGAGCTGTAAAAAGACGAAGCGTATTTTTCGGTATGTTTCCAATGCGCGTTACCCGACGTGCTTTGTTGCCAACCGTTCCAATAAGTCTTATAGTTGTCGATCGGGTCCTTGAGCATCAAGGTGAGCACCACGTCGCCTTTGCTTACGTCAGCCGACGTACCCGTCGTGGTCAAAGCCACCACGCTCCACACGTGACCGCCGAAAGTGACTTCAATGTTCTTTCCGCCCGTCAAAGTGCGGATATCCTCGGAGTTCATACCGTAATGGATAGATCCCACGTATGCGTTGGAGTATCCATTGGTCGACGTGTTGGGGATATAGGTGTTGTCCCCCGCCTTGGTTGCGTTGTATTGCGACTTATCCATTTCCGTCTTCACGTCGGCAAGAGTTGCGTCGGCTGTCTTTCCCGACAGCGCGTTGAAGAGCGCAGTCAAATTGTCTATATTGAATATACTCTTGTCTTGAAGTTGAGTCGCATTGTCTCCTCGATTGGGCGAGAGCAACTCTCCTATCGGCACGATTCCCGACTCGTTGGTCGGATTTACCTTTGCTGCATTAGCAACCAAATTGACTTGTCCAGCCAATACCAAACTCATTATTGCGCACAATACTATTATCATGCTGAGCAATAAATATAATCGCTTTTTTGCATTCATAGTCCTTTGCATTTTTCTCTATCTCCTGTCGCTTTTTAAGCTATAATCTGAATATCGAATTTTCTATGTATCGAATTTTCTATACCTCTATTGTACAAAATCTCAAAAATTTTAGCAATACTTTTTTTACAATTTCGTTGTTTTTTCGGATTTCGTTTGAATTATATAACTTTTGTTTACAAAAAAGTAGCCTACCGCTTGCATTTTTACTGAGATTTTTATGCTTTTCGCAATTATTGCGAGGTTTTTTGTCGATTTTTGCTTACGTTATTGAGATTTCTCCGCTCCACTTCGCTTCGGTCGAAATGACATTATGAGGTGTCGTTACTTCGACATTATTTTGTCACTCCGACATTCTTTTGTCATTTCGAGCGCAGTCGAGAAATCTAATCCTTTTTGTCACCTCGACCGCAGCGGAGAGGTCTAATCCTTTTATCTTCATACTGTTTGAGATTTCTCCGCTCCGCTTCGCTTCGGTCGAAATGACATAATTAAAAAAGTCCGACTGCCTTACCCAAAAGGCTGGTATTCACAAAGTCGGTTCTCGACGTCGTTATACAGTCGGACAGGTTTCGCCGTAATTACTCACGGCAGGACGCAAGCCCCTTCATACTCTTTTCATCAGTCCGCCTATCCTTGAATATGACGGATACGGGAAAACTTGCTCTGGGCAAGCGAGTGAAGCGCAGGACGCACAGCGAACTCAGACGCGCGCACGTTATCATTGTTTCGATCGCCCGCGGAGGTCAGCGTTTAGGCATTGTTCGAATTATTGTTATTGCCCGACCTCAGCCAGGCCTGTGAGCCTTCCTTGAATCAGAAAACTTACGCCCTTCTGTATATATTATATTACAATATATGTCGAAATGCAATCATAATTTGTCTTTTGTCGCCTTGACCCAACCCGTCAAGAGCTTTCGCACGTCGGCAATCTGCTTGACGATGATCGTCATCTGTCTGACGCTTATCGCCTGCTTGGTCTTGGCGGTCTCGGTATAGAAGTCCAACAGATTGAGCGAGACCATGGCTTTCTTTTGCCATGTGATACGATCTTCGCCCCGCATATAGTTTGCCATATATAGATTCTCGATGACGTCGATCGAGCAATTGATGAGTCGCGAGACGATATTCCACCTCAATTTGGCGGGCGACTTCTCCGTGATGACGAAAATATATTCGCTCAGCTTCTTGGCGTGAGTGAACACTGCCATTTCCTTATCCCTCGGCGTGTCGAAATCGTGAATTCGGAATGGCTTGCGGCTTGCTTTGCCAAGCTCGGGTTGACACGGCGGTACGCCGAGTTCTGCATCAATCTCTTTGTTCAAGGCCTCTAAAGCCTTGTCTTCTTCGTTTTGCATATTATTCTTTTTCTCCTTTGTGTTCAAAAGTCAATTTTGACTCCAATTCTTTCTCGAATTTGTAGCTGTGCGCATGCGTCAAATGCCCGTGGAACGCCGCCTGCGAGCTCTTGACCCGCTCAAGCGGTATCAAATCTTCAAGATAAGCCTTCTTGAGCAATCTCGCCCGCCACCTCAAACGCCGCTTGGTGGCTTTTTTGACGACTTTCACTACCCTGCCGTCTTCCGTCATGATAAAGCGGAATCCAAGATACGTCACGCCGTTTTTGATTGGGAATATCTGCGTCTTGTCATTGAGATAAAGCCCCAATTCTTTGACGGTCTTTTTGATCTCTTCAAGGGCGAGTTTCACAACCTCCAAGTCTTGGTGCAACAGCACGAAGTCGTCCATATACCTAGAGTATACCTTGAATCGCAGTTTTTCCTTGACGAGTCTGTCGACCTTGTCGAGATAGAACATCCCAAAGACTTGGCTCGTCTGATTGCCGATAGGTATCCCCCTGCCCGTCGTCTTGCCGTCTGCGCCCAACGGCTCTATGCCGTATTTGGTCAAGAAAGACTTGCCCGAATGGTAACTGTCTATTATGTCCCGCACTATCTTCTTGATCTTCTCGTCTTGGATATGCTTGCATACCGTCTGCTTTAAAAGCGTGTGCGGCATGCTTGGAAAATATTTCAATATGTCGCACTTGAGAAAATACCCCGTCCTGCCGTGCTGTCTCACGTAGTCCTTGAGCTTTCTCTCAAATCTGTCCAATGCAAAATGCGCCCCCTTGCCCTCTTGGCAGGCGCAATTGTCTACTATCGTGTGCCGTAAAAAATAAGGGGCTAGCAAGTCGTCGCATATGACGTGCTGCACCACCCTGTTTGCATACGGCAACGTCTGAATTTCTCTCTTCTTGGGTTCTTCGATTATAAAGCTGTGGTATCTCCCCACCTTGTACCTGCCGCTCATCAGCTCCGAATGCAATTCGTTGAGATGACTCAACATCGTCATTTCAAAGCGTACCAACGGCTTTTTGTCCCTCTTGCAGCGTCTTCCGCGCAAGTGCGCTCTATAGAGCGCCTCGTAAGTAAATAGTTCTTCAAAAGTTTTTGTAATCACTTCTATATGATACAGCAAAACGGCTTTTTTTCAAAGTGATTTCAAAGCAATTCAAGTAAAAAAACGCTTACTTTCGCCGCCTTATTCAACCGCCGCAAAATTCTTATATCGAATTTTCTATATCGGCGGTTTTGCCACGGTTTGCAGTGGTATAATATATAGTTAAAAACGGTCACATCGACCGTTTTTTCCGTCACCTCAACACTCTTCTGTCACCTCGACACTCTTCTGCCACTACGATACTCTTCTGCCACTCCGACACTTTTCTGTCACCTCGAGCGAAGTCGAGAGGTCTCTATCCGTTTATCTTCATACTGTTTGAGATTTCTCCATTCCGCTACGCTACAGTCGAAATGACATTTCATAGATTCTTCGACTTCGTTTCACTACGCTCAGAATGACTCGTTTAGAGCGATTGTGACACATTCAACGAGTCACCCCGAGCGTAGTCGAAGGGTCTTTTTGTCACCTCGACCGCAGCGGAGAGGTCTCTATCATTTTAAATCGAATAGACTTGTCGACTTCACTTAATTCTTCAGCGCGGTGATTGGAACAACGTAAACTCCGTCTTCACGCATATAGGCGGCGTTTGACATACCGCATATTACGCACAGCGCCGAAGGCGCAATGCCGCCTTTGCTTTTGATATCGTTGCTCAACGCCAATAGATTTTTTGCCGCATTGTCTATCTGCTTTGCGCCGAGTTTTATTTCAAATGCGCACCACCTGCCGTCTTGAAGTTCTATTACCGCATCTATTTCTCTATTCTTGTAATCTTGATAATGATATAAATTTGCGTCAAACGACTCCGCATATATTCTCAAGTCTCTTTCGCAAAGACTCTCAAACATGAATCCAAACGTCTCCAAGTCTCCCATCAATCTTTCGGGATTGGCTTTCAATATTGCGCATGCCAAAGACGGATCGCAAAAATGTCGCTTTTCACTTTGCTTTACTCTTACCGAAGAACGGATGTTAGTCGAAAAAGGTTGTTGATTGTCCAACAAAAACAATCTGTTGAATACGTCTATATATCTGACGAGAGTATCTGCGTCAATGCTTTCGCCGTCATATTCTTTTATGTCGCCGATTATACTGTTGTTGCTGGCTGTGGTACTTTCGTTGCGCGCAAGCGAACGCAACAACAACTTCATTTTGTGTACGTCGTACTTGATATCGTCGATTCTGCTTGCGTCATCGTCAAGGATTGCATTGATATACGACTCCGCCAAATACTGCGCATCTTCCGCCTTGACGTCTAAATTGCCCGGCCAACCGCCTCTGACTATGCAGTTTGCTAAGGATTTTAACTCGACTTCGCCTGTCAGCGCCGTGACGAATTTTCCGTCGCATATATCTTTTAAAGATATTTTTCCGCTCGAATCTCCCGACTCAAATAATGACATCGTGCGCATGCGAAGCTTACCTATACGCCCCGCTCCGCTGTGCAGTACGCCTTTTCTATTCGGCGTCGACGAACCTGTCAAAATAAACTGTCCCTTTTCTGCCCGTTGATCTACGGTGTATCTCACCGCATCCCACAACGGCGGCACTTCTTGCCACTCGTCTAATAATCTCGGCGTCGCTCCCTCTAATACCGTCGACGGCGAAAGTTCTGCAATTTGTCTGTTTTGAAAATTGTTGGAGGGGTCGCCTATCATAATCTCGCTTTTGCTATGAAATGACGACGTGCGCGTTTTTCCGCACCACTTCGGTCCCTCAATGCATATCGCACCAAACATGTTTAAGTATTTCTCTACCTTATCGTCAATTATCCTTGCTTTGTAATCGCCCTTTTTCACAATGACCCGCTCCTTTTGACCTTTTTATATATTATATATCCTTTTTTTTGTTTTGGCAATACTATTCGGTCAAATTTTCAATTTTCATTCGGTCATTTTTTTTAATTTCTATTCGGTCAAATTTTCAATTTTCATTCGGTCATTTTTTAGACTGCTTTTATTAATACTTGGTCAGCTTGCCCTCTTCGCTCAATCCCTTATATCCGTGCTGACGGTGATACTCGTAGATTATGATTGCCACGCTGTTGGCAAGATTGAGCGAGCGAGCCTCCGCGCGCATGGGAATGCGAATGCAATCGGCGTAGTTTTCATGAAGAAGTTCTTCGTCAAGCCCCTTGGTCTCTCTGCCGAAAAATACCCAGCACTCCTCGTCGTACTTCACGTCGGTGTGGTTGTGGTCGGACTTGGTGGAAGCAAAGAAGAACTGCTTGCCCGAATTGATCTTGGTATTCTTGACCGCCAAAGCTACGCTGTCGCAAACGTCAGCCTTGCCGCCGAAGTTCGCCGACAAGAACGCCTGCATATTCTCGTATCTGTTGACGTCGGATATCTCCCAATAGTCAAGCCCGCTGCGCTTGAGATATTTGTCTTCCCAACTGAATCCGCAGGGCTCGATTATATGTAACTTTGCGCCCGTCACTGCGCAGGTGCGGACTATGTTGCCCGTGTTGTTGGGGATTTCGGGGTTTACTAGTACTACGTTTATCATATTTACTCCATTAAGACAGCGTATATCGACGCGCCTTCCGCTTGATCTGATTTGTATTATAATCAATGTTTGAGATTTCTCCGCTCCACTTCGTTGCGGTCGAAATGACATTATTGATATCCGTCACTTCTTCACTATTCCCTATTACTTATTACCTAATTTTCTCGTCACCTCGACCGAAGCGGAGAGGTCTCTATCCGTTTAAGTTAATCTGTTGAGACTTCTCGACTTCGCTCGAAGTGACATTGAATTAGACTATGACACTTGCGCGACTGCGGAGAGTGGTGCGATTTTCGCTTTAGCAAGGGCGAGCGGTATCGTCAAGTGTACTTGCCGTACACGTCGATACCCCGAGTCCCGATGATCAAGCGGAAGGCGCGCCGCTATACGCAGTCGGTCACTCAAAATAATTATCTATCACTCGCCTTATATCATCTATCGTCCGACAGGCGTACGCATCGAGTTTGATTTGCCGCTGTCCTCTCATACCTCTGCAATAATACGCAAGGTGTTTTTTAAAATTGCACGCCACGAAATTTTGATGATGAAACTCCAGCATCGTCTCGAGGTGCGTCAATATGTCTTGCTTGAGCGAGTAATTGGGCAAATCTACGTCTTTCAAGTCGCTGAAAAGCTTGGGATTGCCCAATGCGCCTCTTGCAATCATTGCGCCGTCGCAACCCGTCGTCTCCATTGCCTCGACGTAACTTGCTTTGTCCGTGATATCGCCGTTGACGAATACGGGTATGTCCACAGTCTTTTTGACTTTGGCTATCTCGTGCCAATTGGCTTTGCCTGCGTACATCTGCTCTCTCGTGCGACCGTGCACCGTGATTGCGCTTGCGCCTGCGTCCTGCATAGCTTTGCCGAAGTCTACGGCAATTATTCTGTCGTCGCTCACACCTATGCGATACTTGACCGTCACGGGCTTGCCTGCCACTCTCGCCGCCTTGACTATCTCTTGCGCCAAGGGGATATTTTCAAGCAATGCGCTGCCCTCGCCGTTCTTGACGATCTTGGGCACGGGACAACCCATATTGATATCTATTACGTCGAATTTCTCCAGCGCCTTGTGCTCAACCGCCTTGGATATATAATACGGCTCGCTGCCGAATATCTGAACGCACTTGACCTTTTCGCTGTCGGTGGTACGCAAGAGGTCTTCAGTCTTCTCACTGCCGTATACCAAGCCTTTTGCGCTGACCATCTCGGTATAAGTCATATCCGCTCCCCGCATTGCGCTGACCTTGCGCGCGCCTACGTCGCTATACCCTGCGATAGGCGCAAAGACTACGCCTTTGAACTCAACTCTTTGCGACAATTTTTGCTTCCTCCCAAAGTTTGTTGAGTTCGTCAAGGCTCATGCTCTGCATATCTCCGCCGCACTTGTCCTCGACGTATTTAAATCTCTTGACGAACTTATCTATGGCTCTCGACAGCGCAATTTCCGGCTCGACGTTTTTCCACCTCAAAGCGTTGACTGCGGCAAGGAGAATATCTCCGCCCTCGTCTTCCGACTCGTCTGCCGTCTTTGCCTTGCAAAACTCGTCTACCTCTTCTCTTATCTTGCCCACGACTTGCTCGAAGTCGTCGAATTCAAAGCCCACTTTGCTCACAGCTTTTTGCACCTTGTACGCTCTCATGAGCGCAGGCAAAGCCCCTGCGATCTTGTCTATCTTGTCGCTTGCGGAAGCGTAACGCTTCTCCTTGGCTTTGGCGTTGTCCCACGCCTTGAGCGCCTCTTCGGGAGTGTTGGCGACGACGTCGCCGAATATGTGCGTGTGTCTGTCAATAAGCTTTCTGCATATTCCGCTGAGGCAGTCTTCGAGACTGAACTCGCCGCAGTCCTCGGCTATCACGCAATGGAAGATACTCTGCAAAAACAAGTCTCCGCTCTCTTCGATGATATTGTCAATATCGTCGTTGTTTATCGCCTCGACGAGCTCGTAAGCCTCTTCTACGGCGTTTTGTCTAATGCTCTCGTGAGTCTGGACTTTGTCCCACTGACAGCCGTTTTCCCCGCGCAGTATTCGCATAATCTGATATAGGTCCGCGAAGTTGAATCTGCTCTTGTCGACGAGATTTTTCGGCGGGACGTAAAGCGTCGTCGCATAATCGTAATTCCCCTGTCTGTCAAGCTCGTAGATTGCTATCTGCTTGCCGTTGAAATACGCCGCCTCCTCGTCGCCGAGGATATTTTGCAAAATCAGTTTGACCTCGCCCGCAATAAATGAGTTGTCGATATCGCTGATACAAAGCGACGTTCTCGTGTCGTAATTGAAGCCTTTCATGCCGACGAGTTCGTATGCGCTGATCAACAAGTTGGCTACGCTCGGCTTGCCGCCCGATATGCCAAACGACGCCGACGGCATTATCTCGATTTCGCTTTTCTGCGCAAGCAAAGCCACGGACCTGTCTTCGTATCCGCTGCCGTTTACGCAATAGACTATATCGCCCTGCTGCGACAAAAGATAGTCTGCAATCTCGCTGTCAAGCTCGTCAAAGTTTTGGGATTTTTCATAGATAAAATCAAGGGTCTCGCAAGCTATGCCCTCGTCTTTAAAATAATCGTATGTATCCGTGAGCGCAGTCTTGACAAAGACCTTTTTTGCTTTGTCTATCGCCTCCGCTCCCGCAATCGTCAACTGCCCTTTTTTGCACCCCAACGCAACTACTTTGATCATGATTCGCTCCTTTTCTCAAGACGGCTCATCAAGTTGATATCACGCATCACAAGCTCTTGTAATATCCCGTCTTTGTCAACAACTTCGTGAGTTTGTTGCCCAGCGGAAGCATTTGCATTTCTTTTTGCTCCACCGCCCTCATCACAAGCAACGATACGATATACGCCGCCGCTCCTGCAAAAACCGCATAGACAAGCGACCATATATTGTTGCGTATGAATACGCTCGGCAACATTGCTATTGACATTATAGCACCCGACAGCGATATTTTACTAATACTTTTGAAGAGTTTTGCATTTTTGCCTACGAGTTTGTTGTAGTATACGCCGTTGAGAACGAACGCCGTCAGATAAAAGAGAATTGAGGATACGCCACTCGCCGCAATTCCCCACCTCGGCACAAACAAAAGCTCGACGAGAATCTTCAACGCTCCGCCTACCGCTATGTTGACCAGCACGGGTCGAAGTCTGCCCAACCCCTGCAATATCGCATCCAATGCCTCCAGCATCGACAACAACAGCACGTTGATCGCCGTCAGCGAAAGTAGATATGCCGTCAGATCTCTGTGCGACTGACTGAGCGAGGGATATAATATCCCCACGATCTGCCTCGACGTGATTGCTCCGCCCAAAAAGAACGGCATGGCTATCATCATGCACATCTTGAGCGTCGTAGCCGTCTTTTGCTTGACGGATATCACGTCGTAGCCCGCCATTGCGCTCGCCACCGCAGGCACGATCGCCACGGATATCGACATTGCAAGCACGATTGGCATGTTTATCACGGACGCAACAGGCCCCGTGAGTATACCGTATTGACTTACGGCGTCGCTTGCGCCGCCTTTGATGAGCAGGTTGACGACCATTACGCTGTCGATAAAGGCTATCAGCGGAAAGATAAGACCGCTTGCCGTGATAGGCAAAAAGGTCGGGAAAAATCTATACTCCGTCGTCAGCGGCGGCAACCGTCTCTCGGTCTTTGCCGATACCGCATACCATATGAAGACCGTCAGGAGCGATACGAATTCGCTGACGCTCACTGCGACCAATGCGCCTGCGACGGCTTGCAATATACCCCTCGGCATCAAAAGATAGGCAAAGACTAATCCGAGCGCAAACTTGACGAATACCTCGACGATTTGGCTCACGCCCGACGGGGTGGTGTTGCCGTGTCCCAAGAACCAGCCTTTGAATACGCCCGCCAAGGCTACGAAGATTATCGCAGGAGCTATGGCGATATAACAGATATACACGCCCGACTGCGACTGCGCTCTTGCCATGACTCCGGAGAGCAACGCCGTGACCGTTGCTCCCACTGCTCCCGCAAAGACGGCGTACAACGCCGCCTTTCTGACGATAGCGCGCACCGCTCCGCCCCTGTCTCTCGACAGCTCCGCCGATATCTGCCTGGACAGCGTAAGCGGTATCGCATTGCTGGTAATGGCAAGCAACAGCGCAAAGAATGGGAATACCAATTGATAATACCCTATTCCCTCTGCGCCCATAACGTAAGTGAGCGCTATGCGGTAAGCTCCGCCGAGCAACTTCGCCGCTATCGAGCATACCGCAAGCAATATTGCGCCTTGCGCTATCGTCCGTCTCTTCATCTTAGCCGATATTATAAGTCAGATATCCTGCCATTGCGTCGCAAAGAGCCATGTCTACTGCGCCGAGCTTTTCTGCCGAAAGAATGATTCCGCCGTATAAATCGCCGCTGCTGATGAGCGGCACGATATACTGCTCGCCGCTTCTCGTGACTTGCATGTCGTCGACGAGTCGCACGCTTTTGTCCTTGATGAGCCTTGACCTTCTGTCGTCAAGCACGCCGTAAAGCTCGTCGCTGATGTCTTCGCCCTGCAAGCCCTCTTTGCCGCCTACATGCGCCAAAATGCTGCTCGTGTCGCAGATTGCGACTTCCTTGCCCGTGTTCTTGTAAAGCACCTTGCTGATTGCGTCAAGCTGCTCGGGCGTGGCGCCCACTTCGTTGTATTTCTTGAATACCAATTCACCGCTTTCGTTGGTAAAGATCTCAAGCAATTCTCCCTCTTTGAGTTTGAGTACCTTTCTCAATTCTTTGGGGATGACGACTCTTCCCAATTCGTCGATTCTTCTTACTATACCTGTCTCTTTCATATTGACCTCCGAGCATAGTATAAGCAAAGCAAATCGTTTTATGTATCCGTCAAAAAGTTTTGTCAACGAGGTTTTTAAGCGCAATACGCGCAAAAAAAATGCGCCTTTTTGCAAAGACGCATTTAAAAGTTTATCACGTTTTTACTTATTGCAAAGTGCCGCTATAAGTTCTTGCCTCGATTCCGTATTCGCCGAGCGTACGCATAAAGTCTTCCATACCTGCGGTGTTCTTGAGCAACAATACTTCGATCTCGGGATCGCCCTCGGTGGCCTTGCTGAAAGAATATTTAGTCAATTCCCACGGCACTGCGGAAGTGTAACAAGCCGCGATCTTGCTTCCGTAGAAGATATAATCGCCCACTTCTTTCATTGTCGTCGGAAGTTGGATATACTCAAAGTCTACGCCTGCAAAAGCGTAAGCCTTAATCGTGGTTATGCTTGTCAAGAAGTTGCCTTCTACGTCCAAAAATCTGAAAGTTCTGCCCATGGAATTCGTCGACGCCGAGTCGTAAGAGCCGTAGTATGCGTATACCGTCGAGCCGTCTGCGTTCGTGAGCAAACCTTGCTGATACGTTGAGGTGGTGTTGCCGTCTCTTCTGTTGTCTTCAAGTCTAGTGATGACGAAGTTCTCGTTCTCCTCGTCCACTTTCAATACGTGTCTGGAGTAAGTCGTGACGTTGACGTTGGTGCCTCTGCCCGTGTATATAGCAAATGCTCCGTCGCCGATAGTCTCCACGCTCTTGCCTATCACGAAGTCGTTGTTGTATAAGAGTCTGTAACAGCCCATAAAGGTCTTTGCGGGGATCTCCTTGATCTCGGTAGGCAAAGTCACGCTCGTCAACTGCGTACAGCCCTCGAATACGCCCTCGCCCATCGTCTCGATTTGAGCTTCTTCCGACATTACGAACTTGCTCAAAGAAGTGCATTCCGCAAATGCGCTCTCGCCTATGCTCTTGATAGACTTTGGCAAAGCGAAATACGAGAAGTTGGTCTTGACGCTCTTAAATGCGCTTGCGCCTATCGACACGAGGTTGGGGAAAGAAAGCTTGTTGGACTCGGTCGAGCTGAGCATGGTGTTGTAAAAAGCTCTCTCGCCGATATTCGTCACTTCGATATCCGCGTCGACTTCGAGATCGCTGAGTCTCGTGCATCCGTTGAAAGCGTAGCTTCCGATTATCTCCAAGTCCTTTGCCAAATGCGCCTCAACTATTGCGGTGCAACCGTCAAAAGCGTTTGCGCCTATCTCAAGCAAGGATTGCGGAAAATACATTGCGTCGCTCTTGATAGCGCCGTCTCCCTCGGTGGTATAATTTTCGCTGTTGTACATGAATTTCAACGACGTACAGCCCTTGAAAGCGTTTTCGCCTATCAAGGTCACGCTGTTGGGCATAATCACGTTTTTGAGCGACGTACAGCCTCTGAATGCGCCGTCGGATATCTCCTTTAGATTTGCAGGCAAGACGACTTTTTCAAGAGCAGTCATGTCCTTGAAAGCCTCGCTCGCAAATGCAAAAGAAGTGTAAGTGCAGTTGAATTTGATAGACTTGATCGAACCCGCCAAATCCTTGAATGCGTCCTTTTCTATTCCGACGACTCTGTTGCCTTTGACTTTGTCAGGCACCACAACGTCCGTGTCGCTCCCCTCGTATCCGACTATGGTTGCTCTCGAACCGTTGAGTTCGTATCTGAATCCGTTGGAATACTCGGACATCTGTCCGGTGTTGACCAAAAGTCCGATCACCGTGCCTAGCGACGCCAACGCAATTGCGAATACTGCAACCACAACGATTATTTGTCTTGTCTTGTTTGTCATATTTACCTCATAACAAATTACTCTGTTTATAGCGAAGAATGGCGTATACTGATTATTCCCATATCTCCGTTTTTATATTATAACATACCAAAAAGCAAATTACAATTATTTAAATATACTATATATTAGAAGAAAAGGCGAAAATATTATCGGTCTTGGAACAATTTGCGTATGTATTTAAGAGCGATATTGACGCCGTCCACGCTTGCGGAAGTGATACCGCCTGCGTATCCCGCTCCCTCTCCGCACGGCATAAGCCCTTCGATAGAGCTGTCTCCCGCCTCGTTGCGGATCATTCTAATCGGACTTGAAGAACGGCTTTCCACGCCCGTCAAGAGAGCGTCGCCGTCGGCAAACCCCTTGAGTTTTCTGTCAAAGACCTTTATTGCTTGCGCTATGCTGTCAGTGACGTAACCCGGAAGACACGCCCTCAGATCTGCCGTCTCGACTCCGATAGGATACGTCGGCAACACCTGCCCGAATCCCTTACTTGCTCTGCCTTTTGCAAAGTCCTCGTACCTTTGACAAGGCGCCTTATACGAGCCTGACAGCGAATAAGCAAGCCTTTCGTATTTGCGTTGGAACTCCACGCCTGCCAACGGATGCGACGAATTGAAATCCTGCGGCTGTACGCCCACTAGCAAAGCGCTGTTGGCGTTGACTCCGTCGCGGGCAAAATAACTCATACCGTTGGTAACGACGGCGTTTTCCTCCGAAGTCGCAGGCATCACGTAACCGCCTGGACACATACAAAAGGTATAACACGATCTGCCGTTGTCAAGATGACAAGACAGCGAATAGCTTGCCGGCGGAAGCCCTTTTTGCTCGCCGTACTGCCCTACGTCTATCGCCTTTTGAAGATGTTCTATCCTCACGCCTATGGAAAACGGCTTTTGTTCTATCATGATCTTTGACGCAAGCGTCTCGAAAGTATCCCTTGAGCTGTGACCTATCGCAAGTATGCAGCAGTCGCAATCCACGCTCCAAAGACCTCTGTCCTTAGATTCTATCTCCAATGCAACGAGTTTTCCGCCTTTGGTCTTGACGTCGACGAGACGGCTGTCAAAAAATACTTCTCCGCCGAGCGAAAGTATCTCGTTGCGCATATTCTTGATGACGTCTCTCAACTTGTCCGTGCCTACGTGAGGTTTTGCGTCATAAAGTATCTGTTTAGGAGCTCCGAACTTGACGAATTCTCCAAAGACGACGCTTATCAGCGCCGACCCCGTACCCGTATTGAGCTTGCCGTCGGAAAAAGTGCCCGCTCCGCCTTCGCCGAATTGCAAGTTGCTCTGCGTGTCGAGTACGCAAGTCTCGATAAAATCTCTCACGCTCTTTTCTCTCTCGTCGACGCTTTTGCCACGCTCTATAATTATGGGTCTAAGACCTGCCTTTGCGAGCGTCAAGCCTGCAAAAAGTCCTGCCGGTCCCAGACCGACGATCACGGGTCTTTTGGACGGCGTGGGGATATCTTTTGGCAGTACGCTTTCGATCTGCCTGGCGGGAGCGTCGTATTTCTTTGCGTTGGGGTGTCGTGAAATATAATGCTTTTCGCGATCCAGCTCTACCGCAACGCTGAGCGCGTATCTTATACGGCTCTTGTCTCTGCTGTCGATAGACTTCTTTATGAGTTCAAAGTCTTTTATATCTTTTGCATTTACGCCGAGAGTTTTGGCGACGGCAATTTTGACGTCGCTTTCGCAGTAACCTATGGGAAGTTTTATCTGATCGACTTTAATCATATCATATCCTTGCTTGCCGCCATAGCGCTTGCCCAAGCCCAATGAAGATTGCAACCACCGCAAAGACCGTCTACGTCCGCGCTTTCGCCTATGCAATAAAGTCCGCCGTGTAACTTAGACTGCAAAGTATGCGTATCCAACTCGTCAAGAGCCACGCCGCCGCATGCGACTTGAGCGTTTGTCCTAGGACCGACGCCTAGTATATTTACCTCAAAGACTTTGCACGATTTGGCTATATCGTTGGCTTTTTTATGCGACATTATCCAAGATCTGTCCATAGGCGTACGGGCTATCACGTTTTGAGCAATGGCTTTGTGAAGTACGCCTTCAAGAGGAGAATAAGGACTGCAATTGCCGTAGATAAACTCCGCAAGTTGCTGCTGCGACATATCGGGAACAAAGTCTATCGTCACCTTGCAACTCTCGACTTTTTCTCTACGTCTTGCGAGAGCCGACGACAGACGAAAGGCAAGTATGCCCGACAAAGCGTCGTCTTTAAACAAAATTTCTCCCCGCTCTCCCATCGTCTCCTTGCCGTCGATTGACAGAGCGGCGTATACTTTTGCCCTTACTCCGCTCAATCCTTTGATGCCGTCGCAGATAAGCGAAGCGATTGCGTACGCAAACGGCAAAACTCTGTGTCCAAGATTGTTCATCAGACCAAGGCTGTCAAGTCCGCTCGTAGCGTTGCTGCCGCAAGCAAACACGACTTTGTCGCCCGTATATTCTCTATTCGTCGTAACGACTCTCCATTTGCCGCCGAGCGGAGCGATTTTTTCTACAAGAGTATCGCAAACGACGTTGACTCCGTATTCGTCGAGTCTGCGAAGCAATATATTGAGCACGGTATTTGCGCTCTCGCTGTAAGGGTAAACTCTGCCCTCGGAATCGGTTTTTGTCAAAAGACCTATCTTGGCGAACTCTTCGACGATGCTTTGCGGAGAATACTCGTCCAAAATATATTTAATATCTGGGGTATTGTAATCTTTGATTGATAAATTTAAGTTGGTGAGATTGCACTTACCGTTGCCAGTAGCAAGCAGCTTTTTGCCGACTCGCTCGTTTTTTTCCAACACCGTTACGCTCTTTCCGCTCATTGCGAGTTGCAAAGCGCACATAAGTCCGCTTGCTCCGCCTCCGATTATCAAGATATTATCCATCCCGCTCTCCTTTTGTGTTGACGTATATTTATTATAGATTATAGGTCGCCGATTTGCAAGCGAAGAATAGACTTTGGCTTTTGATAAAAAGACCGACGCAAATCAAACTGCGTCGGTCTCAAAAAGTTGGATTCCTCTCATATCCAAAACTTTAAAATCATTTGACTTTGACGGAAATAGTCACGTTGTACGTTATACCCGCGCTGACCACGTCGTAACTTACGTCCAAGGTATTGAGACTCTTCTTTTGGGTGTCGACTGCGACGGATACTTTTCCGTTGACGGCGTTGTTTACTCCCAAGAACACCAACGTCTCTCTTATATCGGCGTTGAACGTAGCCGTATCCTCTTGGATATCGAATTGAGCGTTGGCAAAATACAAGTCGTCAAATTCAAAGCCTATGCCGTCTGCGCCAAAGGCGATATTCGACACTTCGAGTCTATCGTCCACTATCTCTCTGCCATTCTCATACTTATACAAAGACATACCGCCCGACTTGACTTCAATCGTCAAGTCGCGATTGGTCGACTGCCCGTCTTCTTGATAGGACGCAATTCTATAGAGATCTTCCCTGGAAAACTCGCCGTTGTCTTCGCTCGGCGTACAGCCTGCGAATACAGTCGAGCATACGAGAACTACCGCTACGGCAATTACGAATACCTTGCTTGCTCTCTTGACGCCGACGCTCTTTGCCTTATTGCTGCGTTGCGCTTCTTGCTCGCCCTCTTTCTTTTTCTTTGCGAACAACATCATACCGGCTGCAAACAACACGCCTGCTCCGCTCATCGACAGCGCGACCGTCTTTGCCGCAGTATTTGTTTTGCCTGCTTTGCCCACAGCCGTAGCGCCTGCCTTTTGAGCGCCTGCGATAACGCTGTTGGCTCCACGGAGAAGCTGCTCGTAAGACGCCTGTAACTTAGCGAACTTAGCTTGATCTATGAGCAACATATCCTCTTGAGATACCGAATTGATAAACGCAAGGACTTTGCTCTCGTACTCTTGGATATTGGAGAAGTCGATTTTGTCAAACTTCGCAAGAGTGCTTTGGATTGCAGATATATCGATACCAGTATGCAGATTCAACGTTATCTCTTGGGATTGCAGATAGTTTGCCGTCTCTGCAAATCTCACTTTGACAACGTAAGATGTATCTGCGTGTAGGTCGACGAAAGTATTTCTGTTGACGTAACCTGCTCCGTTGAAGCTTACTTCCATTCCCTCTATGTGGCTTGAGATCGTGATCTGGTTGTAGTTGACGGTGATTTTGAGATCGTTTGCGCTGACTTGACGCTCAGCCTTGGTTATCGTAAAGGAAATCTTATCCGATACGCCGCTGAAGATATTTGCGTCTGCGTCGGCAGGCTCGATATGCACGAAGTATTTACCTGCGTTGACGATCTTATCGCTGACGGAGTCTCCGTTTTCCACTCTGCGGTAGAACTTTCTTACGTACGTACCCGCTTCGTCGTCTCTCTCATATTTGATTTCGCCGTTCTCTTCAATTTGAGTATACTTGCCGTGAGCTTTTGCTAAAGCGTCTGCCTCAGCCTTGGAAAGACTTGAGATAGCGACGTATTGGAATACGCTGAACTTAAGCGCTTTTGCGATATTCTCGTTAGACGTAACGACTCTGAAGTCGTCGTATCTGTCCTGTCCGTTGTAGACCTGCTCGTAACTATGTAAACTTACGTATCTTTCAACGTCGGACAACTCTCCGCCAAGCACGTGCAAGTCGCCGAAGTTCATTTCGATATTGTAGTTGCGGTATCTCGGCATGATGATTTGGATGATCTCGCCGTCAGAACCCACTACCTCTTCGGTAATCCAATTTCCGTCTTCGTCCAAGAAGTCGGGATCGGGAACTAGACCGTCGAATGCCAACTTGACCACGCCTCTCTTGACTCCGAGTTCTTTATAATACTCGTCGATATACATCGTAGCCTTGAGATCCTCTTCGTTCTGCACGAATTGATCTTGAGAATCTTCTGCGTACTTATAAGGCTTATAGAAGTCGTCGCCGTAAATTTGCTCCGCCTCTTCCTTAGTATAATAATGCCAGCCGGCTTCTTCGTGGATCTCTCCTCTCATAATAGGAGTCAACGAACCCGTTACCGAATAAATTCTGTAAGCAGGCAAGACGTCGATTTTGACGTTGAGCTTTTGTACGATTACTTCTACCGAACCGCGAACGTAATTGCTGTCAAACACGAGCGTATAGTTGGGATTGTCTATCTCGGAGATAAAGACTTTATATCTTCCAACGTTTCTCGGTTCGCTTGCCTCGGTAGACGGCACTCCGTCCACGACTTCAAAATAATCATAGACCAATCCGATGCCGGCGCTTGCGCCGTCATCCAATTCTGCGAAGTGCGCTTTGATTTTTTCGTTGAGCGTTGCGTCGTAATTTGCGCCGTTGAACTTGACTTCGACGATTGTTTCGCCCTCTATGTCAACGCCTGTCAGCGTAAGCGACTTAGGAGTTATTTCAAACTCGGCTTCTTCGATATCCAAATAGTAATTGCCATATCTATCGTTGGGCAACTCTACCTTAGTTGATATGTAATACGTTCCGACAGGACTTCCCTTTTCGACTCCGTCACGCAATTCTATAAGATTTATGTTGTCGCTCTCAAAGAAACCGTTTTCGCCGACGACGATTGCCTCCAAAAACTTTGGCAAATCTTCTCCGTAGACCACGCTGTAGGTATTGAGGAACACCTTTATCTTGACCGTTCTCTTATTGACCGTATAATTGCCTTCCGTTACGTGAACGATATAGTTGGAGATCTTGTTGTATCCGTGCTCGTCGACGTCGCCCGTCATATCTTCTTCTCTATAGAGAACTCTGTAAGTCTGACTTATTGCCGCAAATCTGTCGCTATCGCTCAAATACGGAGTGATGACTATGTTGTCCTCTTCCAAGAATCTATTGACTTTATTTTTCCCGTCGTCTTTGAGGTCGGTATATCTCCAGGCTCTGACCGTTTCGTCATTCACGTTGGCGTTGCCGATAAACGGTTTCATCTCGTCACCGTAATTTCTCGTTACGTCATTGAGCGTAATAAATACCTCTCTTTGCTTGACCACGATACGGTAGGGATCATGTACGACGTTATAGTTATACTTTGTATTTTCATTCGTCGTCCAGCTACCGCTGCTTATTATCTTAAAGTCAATCTCTACTTTTACTTCATACGCGCCTGCATCTTTAGGCGAATCTACCCAAATATCGGTATTGTTGCCTTTGTCGTCCAACTTATTATACTTAAAGATCGCAACGCCGTATTGATATTCATATTGATAAATACCCTTATCGCCCGCTTGTCTTTGGAACACGACTCCAAAGTCTGTCGACTCTATGGCAACGCCGTACTCAAGGTTCATTACTCTATTTTCGTCGTTGACGTTAAAAGTAAGCCCCACGTCTCTTTGTTTGATCTTGACGTCGACCAAAATCGAAGCGTCCTTATAGTTGCTGAATACAGAATTGAGTATTTCGTATTTTATTTGATATTCGCCTGCGTCAAAAGGCTCTTCATTAATGACTTCGTAAACTCCGTTGACCTTTTTATAATAAGTCGATTTGGTAGACGCCATAGGTATGCCGTCCACGCCCGTAAACGTGACGAAAGGTTTTACCTTGTTTTTTATAAGATTTCCGTAAGCAAATTCAAAATAAGTTTGATCGCTTAACGTTGCGTCTGCCGGCTCTATTTCCACGACGAATTTGGTGACGTCAGGCAAAACGTAGTTGGCGGAGACATTACCGCCGACCAAGCTCAATATCATTTCAAATTGACCGACGTTGAGCATATTCAACTCTCCGTCGCCGTGAGCGATATAACTGAATTTGAGCAAGCTCTCGTCTTTTGCAAGCACGTTATAGAATGCGAGTTTAGCATTCGAAGCGATAGCTTGTTCCTTTTTGGAAAAGATTTTTACCTCGTCCGCCAGCGTCAAGTTTTTTGCCGCATATGGGACTTTGATATAATAATATTTATCGTCTCCGTCTTCTATCAATTCGGCGCTCATATTGTCAACAAAGCCGATTTCAAGTTGCTCTATGACGAAGTCAATGCAATACTCTACTTTTCCCGCGCCCGCAAGCTCGTAATTCTTGTTGGACAGACTTGTGACGACCACTTTATATTTACCTGCGTTGACACAGCTGTCCGTCTTGACGTAAGATTGTGAAAAAGAATCCCACACTCTATACTCGTAATTTGCGCTACACGTCTCATTGTTGATGATTGCGCCGCTTGGGAAGTAAATATCAAACACGACAGGATCGCCGTCATAAGGCGTCGTATACTTGCCGTAAGATATGATGTCTTGCGTAATAGGATCTTGTTCGATATCACCGATTTTGTTAATATCATTGGCATAATTGAATCCGACTGTCACCGATTTGGGATTGACTGTCTGAATTACTCTTTGCTGCCAATCTATGAGCTTCTCGCCGTCTTTGTTGACAGGCTCGTAATCCGGGTGCGTCTCTTTATATGCATTGAAGACGGGATCGTCGTAGATATACGAGACGTATCTATACGTTGCGTTGAGAAATTGGATATAACTGTGATTACGTCCGTTTTCATTCTCAAGATACAAGAAAGATTCATACGTATCTGGCGACGGTTCGAGTTCGTCCATTCCCACGAGCTTATTATTGCTCTCTCCTCTCGATATCCAATAACTTCTATTCGTCAATTTAGAAGTTGAAGCAGGTCTTTTATGCTCTGCGTCGTAGAACAAATTCAATGTCGGCGCCGTCAATCCATTGCCGTATTGCGTAGACTTCAAAATTACTCTATTGGCATTGCTTGTGTCTTGAGCGTCGTTATACGTCTTAGTGAAGTATACTGCTTTTCCGTGCAAATATTGGATTACGCGGTTTTGATTATCATTTCTGTTTATTACGGTATGCGTGACGCCAAACTTATCCTTAGCGTCTTTTATTGAAGTTGCTTGATCGTAATAATACACGAGATCTTTTTGTGTTGTAGACTTGTTTTCCACAGTCTTTGACCACAAAATGACGTCTTCGCCGCTGATATCGTATATCGCCCATATAGGAGCGCTGATTTCCGTGCCGGCAAATACCAAATATGCGTTTTCGTCCTTTGCCGTAGTAAAAGTTTCCGAGCCGTCGTTTTGACCAAGCACGTCCTGCATCAAAATATTCGTAGAATACTGTCTACCTTTATTTACTCCGTTGGCACCCTTCGGCTGCGCATATTCGAATGCGATAGAGTACGTAGTACCGGTATATACGTCTTTATTCATAAAGATATTGGTGACGTTACGATTGGTATTGCTTTGCAGTCCGGCAACGCCGATTACAAGATACTGAATTGAGTTATCACGTACGTTATTCGGAGAATATTGAGTGTCGTAAGTCAAAAACTTTGCGTATCCCGTCCAATTGTTGATCACGCCGTTTATCGTGCCGTAAGTAGTGATGAGACCGGCAAGAGAATCCTGTCCGCCCGATCCGTCGCCGCCCGAGATACCTGCGACTATACCCGAAAAACAACGGCTGTTGCCCTTTGTATCACCGACGCCTCTGGCATCAAGATTACCGCTGCCTTCGGTAACGACGTTAAATACTTGCGCGCTATTTGCAATCCAACCTACGATTCCGCCTGCCCAACATCTTGAGAACGGGTCGTGATATGCAGTGCCACCGTCTTTATTTTTTGCGCATATAGACAATTCGAAATTGTTGTTGAGAATTATCTTGCTGTTGGTAACTTTTGCGTCTGTAGTCGTCATTGCGCCTACAAAACCGCCCAATGCGAATGAATGGTTAAACATACTCTCATTATATTGAGTACCAAGACCTATTGCGCCGGTCCAATCCGTATCGCTGTAGAATTTGATTTTGCCGTTGACTGTGACGCTGCAATTATCGATAGTGCCCAAAGAAAGCGCCGCAATCAATCCCATAGCGCCTGAATTGTGCGTAGTATAAGACGCGTCGATATTACCGTTAAATACAAAATTACAATTCTTTATCGTCTGATAGTTACGCAAAAATCCTATCAATCCTCCGTGAAGATCAACGTAGTTGGTGTAACCCGTATTTTCACCCGCAAAATAAGTCGACATAAAAGTTTTCCAATTTATGCCCCCCTTATCGCCGTTAGGTATATCGGTATCTATATGCTTAGCGGGACTTGACGCATAATTGGTTGCCGTCAAATAAATTTTATAGCCGTTGCCGTTGAGCTCCGTCATATTTACCGACGAGAGAGTACTCGTGAGTTGATAATTATCCCAATAGAAGTTCTCTATGTCCTTTGTCAGATATCCCTTGCCACTTCCTGACGACAAGAAATTTCTCAATTCGGCAACGGTGGAAATTGGCGTACCTTCTCTGCTTATATGACCGTGCACTTCGCCGTTAGCCATAATACTATCGAGCATCGTTTGCGTTTCGTTGAGCGCGGAGGTAGAATCTGCGCTTGCCGTCCTTTCATTCTGCCCTGCAAAAGTAATTGATATTATAAAGGTCAGAAGCAATATTAAAGTTATTCCCAAAACCGTTAAAGTTTTCTTTTTTGTCTGCGTCATAATTCTTCCTCCATATTAAACGATGCCTGCTTTCTTTCTCTTTTTGACCACGACTACCGCGGTAATTACGGCTGCGACCATAAGCGCTGCGACAACGCCTATTGCGACCCAACCGCCGACAGACAACTCTGCATTGTTGATTTCGCCTACGTCGACCGTCCAACACCTGTCGATATAGAAGTTGTCATTAGGGATGACTATCCACACCGAATATTTTCCGTCTGCGATAGTTCCGTTTTCGTCGGGCGTAACGATCTCGCCTTGAGCCTCGTTGCCCTTGACGTACTTGCGGTATTGCAAAGCGCAATCGATCTTAGCTCCGCTCAAGTCTATGAAATATCCTCTATATTCGCCGAGGTTCATACCGCTTGGAACTTTGTTGGGCAAAGTCTTGCCTATTTCGCTATAAGGCAACAATGCCTGTCTTATCGTGATATGAGTCTTGAGCACGAGGTCTTCGTAATTGGGAGATCTCAAAGTCACTTCGCCCGAATAATAGGACGGACCTACTCCCGGCTCGATATACACGTCTGTAGCGTACATATTACCCTCCGTATTGCCGCCGGCGATAATGACGGGCTCGTCTTTATAAGTCATTGAGCCGTTTTCGCCGTACTTGATACCCAAGAAAGTTACGCCGTGTTTCTTTCCGTCATATACGACGTCCACGATACTTGCGCTCACGTCCTCCATCTTCGCCTTTTTAATGGTGACCGTAGTCTGCAACTCCTTGGTGGAGTATCCGTCTTTTGCGACCGTCATATACACGATGTAATCTTTTGCGTCGACAAAATTAAACTGCTTGATATCCTCGTTGGCGTTGAGTCCGTCGGTTTGAACCTGCTTGACGCCGTATCTGAAAGTAATCTTCAGTCCCGTATAGTTGAACAATCCGTTGACGGTAGGCACGTGGACTTTACCGTCATAGACCGCCTCGACGGAATTAAACGTGATGCCTATGAGCTCTGCCTCGTTGATGATCATGACTACTTCGATATTACTCTCGTGATAATCGTCGTTGCCGAGATAACTTACTTTATACTCGTATCTGCCCGTCTCGGAGTACCATCCGCCGCCGTCGTTGGGAGTAGGAGCAACGTCCACGTAGTTTCCTTCAGTATCTTTGTACTGCACTTTGACGATTCCGTCGGCAGGCATACTTGCCGACCACAACTGCTTGTTGCTTGAAGATCTGACTTCTGCGACTGCTTCCACGAGGTCAAACGTAAATTTCTCTGCCGTATAGTAACGTTCCAAGACGACTTTTTCCACGTTGACAGAGGTCTTTGCTTTTTCGATGATAAGATATCCTTCCGCATAATCGCTCTTGGGGAAGAAGTTGGGATTGTCCGTCGTGACAAACTCTACTTTGACGAAATAATATCCTATTTCCGTCGGATATCCCGTCATTGGCGTTTCGCTTATTTTACCTTCGATTTTTTGTTCTGCCTCATTATATTTAGCGCCTCCAAGATACTCGTAATACGTCACTTTCAGATCGCTGTCGGAATAGAGCCCTTGCTCTTTTGCCTCTTCGTCTATGATCAAGTCGTATTCCACTTGTCCTTCGGTATAATCTTTTCTTCTTACGCCCGTCACGATGTCCAACTGACCTCTTGCGATGTTGAACTTGAAGGACTCCTGTCCGTCAACCGCGTAGTTGCCGCTAGGCAAAGTGACGTTGATAGTATACTCGCCCACTTCGGCTAGGGTGTTGACAGGTTTGTTTTTGAGAATATACTCAATGGTTGCGTCGCAAATATTGCCTTTGACGTCTTGATAAGTACCCTTGATGCTATGTTTCTTGCCTGCCTTGATACCCGTAGGAATATTGCCTATCTCGCCGTCGTCGAATCTCAGATCCACAGACACGGGTCTGGGCTTGATGACTATCGTCGTCGAATTAATCGTGTATTCTATATTGCCGTAGCCTACAGGCGAAATGCCCGAGACCGGATATTCGCCGACGTTTGCCTCCGAAGAAGCGTCGGTCTTGATTTGGATAGTTACGTATGATCCGATAGCCTCTACGTATACTTCAATCTCCTTAGGCACTTCGTCGCCGTAATAATAAGTAGTATTGGCGTCAAACTCCTCTTGGCTGCCAAGCTCTATTATGACTTCGCGCTTTGCGATCTTGGCGTCTACTTCGACGCTCTTCCAATACTTACCTTCCTCGACCTCGACGTCATCTTGGAAGTTGACGCTCGATAAATCTGTGAAATAAACGATATAGTTGTAGCCGTCATTGCCTTCCAACTCTACTTGGAAAGACAGCTTTGTGTCGCCTGCTTCAGATGACGTATATCTCAAAGTGACGGGCACGATACCGTTTGCGCCCAAATCTATGCGAGGTCTGGACATTCCCGCAGGAGTGTACATTACGCCCAATTTATCGTTGGAATAGAATCCGTCGGTATTGAGTATAGACAAGTCCGTATAGAATTTATATTCTTTTTTATACTCGTCCGAGCCGTCGTAAGTCTTATTAAAATACTTGGCTCTGTCTTCTTCGTTTTGAAGTATCTGTTCGACGCTCTTGACGACGCCGTTGTCGTTGACGAAGATATTGTTGAACTTGTTGCTGTCAAGATAGATATTTGCCACTCTCAGCCAAATCGTATACTTGCCTATAGCGTCGTTGGGATATCTGTCGCCGTTTGCCTTATACGGGAATACTTCTTCATACAATCCCGCCTCGTTGACCATCTTTATCTTAAAGTCTGCGCCGCCGTTCTCTTGATACACGTCGCCCATATTCCAATCAATGGTCAACACTCTGGTGTTTCCGCTTCCGTCTCTCATGACTTCAGAGCCGGGCACCCAAATATCTTCGCCTTGGGCGTCTCTTTCATAGCTGTACCACAGTCTCCAACCCGATCCGCCGAGATTAGCCACGTAATATACGAGAACGTTGCTCGAACAATAATTAAATCTGGCGTCCGCTTCGTAAGTCGAATATTTGAAATCCAGCTGTCCCTCGATTCTGTCCACGTTGAGTTGCAAATTCACGATTGACTCGTTACCTCTTACATCGACGTATCTCAAAACCATAAGATTGCTGTTGTCGATAGTTACCACGACGTCTCTGTCGCCGTATTCATTGAGCTTTACGTCGTCGATATATGTCTCGGTTGCCGCGATTGCGATGCCCGATCTTTCATTTTCCGTCACAGAGAATTTTGCTAGTACACGATTTTTTGTCCAATGCTTTTCAATATCTTCCAAATCTTCTTCGCTCAAAAGTCTCTCTTGTCCGTCCTCGACCATATAATACTTGATTTCGCTGATTTCCGGCGCCTCTCTGTCAATACGCACGGTTCTGCTTTCGCTGACTGCGACGACGACGTCTTCATTTGCGACGGTATCTCTCTTAAAAGCGTAGAACTCGTATACCGTACCGTTCTTACCGGTGGTCTCATTGACCGTATAGCGTACGGTTGCGCCGTCATAATCAAATCCTTGCGTCGAATCGCTTGGGAATTCTCCGTTGCGTTTGAATTCAATGCTGTCAAAGTCGTCTTTGCTGTTCATCGTGAGTTCGAAGGTGACGCTGTCCTGCCAGCCGTCCGTAGCCGTGGATCCTTTGCCAAAACTAAGTACGCCTTGCAAGATTGTGAAGACGTAATCCGTCCTAGGCTGCCAAGCAAGCATTCTTTCGGCTTCGTTATAATATCCGTAAGTACGCTCGCCAAGCTCCGTCTCGACTTTCATGCTGTAAGTGCCCGGCATATACGTTTGAGAAAGAGATTCGATT
Source organism: uncultured Clostridia bacterium (assembly GCA_947177795.1). Taxonomy (GTDB): domain Bacteria; phylum Bacillota; class Clostridia; order Christensenellales; family UBA3700; genus RACS-045. The sequence continues at coordinate 75,854 of CAMWVR010000001.1, forward strand.
CTTTTACCGCTACGAGAAATATTCCATAGCTTTTCATTTTCAAATACGCTCGTATTAAAAGCGGGATAGTTGGTCATCGTCACAGTCGGGAGCTTGAGCGGAGCCGCCGTACCGTTATATTCTCTTACTCCGTTGCTTCCGTTAGTGTCACTGTACTCCAAAATTCCCATACGACCGAATTCATAATTATATCTGCCCGTATTCTTTGAAGAAATCATATATATCTCGGCGTAGATAGGATCGTCGAGAAGTAAGTTGATGTGGTTGGACGAATCGTTGGCGCTTACAAAAGTACCTGACCAAATAAAGCCTCCGCCTTCGCCGTTGAGCAATTTGTATTGATAATAACGACCCGAATTCATCACGACCTTGTCCATTTCCCCGCTATTTTTGAAATCGTCGTGTCCGTCGGCTACTATATGTACTCTTATATCGTAATTAGGATTATCGCTGTCGAACATGGCGGTCATCGTTCCGCCGTCTGAAGCGGGATGGATCTCCAACCAATTCTTTAAATTACCCGAAGAATCCAAGACGAGTTTTCCGTCTTTCGCCACGGGTTTGACAGCGTGCTCGCCCGTCGCACTGTCCATCAAAGTCTCGAGGTGGAATAGCAACGCTACGCTTTCTACTACTTCGTCGGTTCCCACTGCGTCAAAAAGCGAACCCGAGGATTCTTGAGGCTTATTGTTAAAGTTGACAAATCTGCTGCCCGTCCAAGATGAGATGATACCTTTTATCTGTCCCAAATTGACGCAAACGTTTGAATCGGTGTTGATATCTGCAACGGATTCGGCATTCTTATTCTTGCTACCTGCGAATTTCATACATCCGCCTGCTACACCTCCCGAATAAGATCTGAATTTCGCATCCTCCGAAGCTCTGTTGGCAAATGCCTTGACTTGTCCTTCGCCCGTCAATGCGCAGTACGTAATTTGAGCGGTACCCTTGTCGATATTGCCGACGATGCCGCCTGCGATAGCCAAGGTATTATGATTATCCAAAGAACCCCAAGTAGTAGCCTTGCCTTGCGCGCCCGCAAATATACCCGAGCCTTGAGTAGCCAAATTTACCCAACAGTTGTTGATCTTGCTGTTGTCCTCTATTCTGCCTGCGATAGCGCCCGAATAAGCGGCGTTTTGATTAAAATATCCTTCGGATCCCTCCCTTTTTATTACGGTAAAAGCGTTGTTGACGTTGACTTTCAAATTGTCGATCACGCCGCCGTATCCATTGAGTCCCGCAACTATTCCCGCCGCAAACACTCCTGCTCTGCTAGACTTCAATCTGTCCGTGTCAGCCATACCCAAATCGCCTGTACCGCTATCGGTTCTGCCCCAAACCGCTTCGATTACGTTGTGAGGAGAAGTGTAGTCGATAGTGACGTTGGTAATAGTGCCGTAGTTTTGAGCGACTAAAAAACCCGTATATTCGTACCAAACGTTAATGTTACTGTTATCATATTTTGCAGCGCCGTTTCTGTACGTTGATCTATAATCGTAATCGTCTTCGATTTCTACGCTGGAATTGGCAGCGCCTGCCCCGCCGTGAATCTTTACGGTATAGCCGTTGCCGTCGAATATATCGTCGAATATAGCAGCCGAACTGTTCTGATTTATAGTCTGATATCCGTCCCTTGCAATATTATAAGACATTGCTACGTCGCAGGTAAGAAAACCTACTTTATAGCTGCTGTAATCTCCGTTGAGGAATTTATACAATTCCGACCCGTTTTGAATGGAGAATACTTGACCCGTAGCAACACCGTATTTTGCAGCTATTGCATTGCGATCATCATGCCGTCCGTCGGGCAAAGTACCGTTGTCTCCTTGATACTCCGCCTTATATAACGCTTCCGTGGCCGCCTGCGCCTGAGGTTGAGTGTCGACCATGAAAGTCACCGCAACCAAAGACGCAACGAGCGTTGCAATTATTAATATTGATATTAAGCTTATTCTTTTCAAAGTTTTTGCTTTCATCTATTCTCCCCCATTACATCTGATTGTCCAAGACGTGAACTTTCATCGTACACGTTTGAGCAATATCTCCGCTGCACACCGTCACTTCGATATTCATTGCGCGCTCTGCGACTTGATCTGCCTTGATGACTTCGCCCTTGCGCACGTCTGTGATTATCATATTACCGTTGGCATCTTTGGTCCATCTCAACGTTGCGGAATTTACCGTCTCGTAATCAATCTTGGTAAGATCAAGCGTGACTTCGTAAGTACCCGTCGTTTCTTCGCCGGTCGTTTCGTCGACGAAGCGAACCGTCTTGGTCATCGTAAGTTTTTTGGTCAACTTAGCCGTTGCGCTCAAGTTGGTGCCGCCGACCATGATGTACTGCACGTCGCCCGTAACGTACAAAGCTTTCTTTGCCTCTACTACCACGTCGACTTTATATTCCTTATTGAAGTCGGGATTTGCAGCCTGCGTGATTATCTTGACTCTGTAGGTATCGGCAACGCTGTAGTTGATATTTCTCAGATCCCATACCACGGGCACGTTGAAGTATTCCCATACCTCTGCGGATATGATCGTGATCGTATCTGCGTTGTTGGCAATGAAGTCTTTGATATAATCTATATCCGTCTCCGTGACGCTTTCTTGCTTGCCGTCTTTCTCATAAGTGAGCACGAATTTCAAGAAGGTCTTGCTTGCCTCGGATATATCGCCCGAGAATTGCTTTCTTCCCAAGATTTCAAATGTCTCGAGATCAAACGTACCCACGAGCTGATACAAGTTGACGTTGTCGGCATAGACGTCGTAGACTCTATTGCCTCTGTCGTCCGTCTTATATACGTACGGATCCATAGACATCTGCGTCAGATCCGACGCAAGATTGCTTCTGTCGATGATCTCCACGTCGATATCAAACGTATACTTATCGTTGAGCGCAAGCGTCGCCTTGAGATTCTTCTTGCCGCTCATTGTTATGGCAAAGTTTCTCACCCATTTGCTGTCGTTGACTTCGAGCACCGAAGTCTTTCCGCTCATATATCTTACCGTAACTTTGTTGGGGAACGGATTTGCTCCGTAATAGAGAACTTGAACGGGATCGATATAATACGTTCCGCCGACAAGCTTGCTGCCTACGAGCTCTATGCCCACGGGTATGCGGTCTTCTACCTGAACGTTGACGTACTTCTCTTGCAAGAGCGTACCGTTGATTGCGCTGTAATCTACTATTTCTCCCGTGCTGTTATATACGTTCGGATCAAAACCTATTACCACGTCAAACTGTCTGAACTGAGCAGGTCTGTCGGGGTTGATCGTGAAGTTGTCAAGTCCTCTCCAAGCAATCGGCATATAGTATACTGCGCCGTTGGTAAACTGAACGTATGCATGATCGGGGAAGTTCTTTGTTCCTTTGCCGTTGATGAGGTATTGGAACGGATCTATGAAGAGCGCAGACTGCGTCAACGCTTCGTCAAAGTAGATCGCTTCGACTTCGTTTCTCATCACGGCAACTTCTGTCTTCGTGAACGTCCACGTAAACGAGCTGTTGGGATATGCGCTGTTGTCCAAAGCCACGTTGACCTTGTTGACGATGTCGTTGTTGTTGTTCCAATTGAATACGACGTCGTTGAGATTCTTCCACACTACGTTGACGTTCTCGTCATACTCTTCCTTGATCGTCTTTGGATTGCTTGCAACGTCGCCTTGCGAAGGATCGTAATTCGGATTAGCGTACTCGTCGAGGTAATTTGCCTCCACCACGCTCGGGAACGGATTCTCGTTGCTATTGTCTATCATATACATATAGTATTTATACGGGTCTACGTTGATCGTATTGACAGCTCCGTTGATCGTCAAAGAATATACGTTCTTGGATCTGACTACGAAGGTCAATTCGACCGTCTGCGGTGCGCAGCCGTCAAACGCCGCAATGTTCGTCGTGATCGTGAATTTTGCGCCGCTTACGTCCGAAGAATATTTTCCGTCGACGTCGATAGGTCTTCCAAAGAGGTTTTCTTTTGCCGCTGCGGTATCCCAGCCGTTGAGCACGTCAAGTCCCACGGCTTTTCCGTCGGGATACTTGAAGAAGAGCGTCTCAGGCGTAAAGTCTTCCATCTTGGAAGTATTTATATCAAACTCGTAGAGGTTGACGTTGACGGTAGTACCTTCCGTACCGTCGATTATCACGCTGTTGACCGTGCTGTCGAGATAGTGTATCGTCACTTTCGACGGTGTGCCGTCCTTGAATCTAACGTCTGCTTCCACGTTATGCGCCTTATAACTTCTCGGTCTCCAATTAGACACTTCCAAATACTCGGTGTTTATCTTTCTCGAATTGCCGTCTCTTGTATATACCGTCAAGAAATCGGGCAATGCGTCGTCATATGCGTGCATCTCGATATCTTCTATACGATCGATACCTCCGCCCAAGTCTCTCGACTCTACGTCAATCATCAAAGTGCGCGTAATGCCTCCCGAGAATTCGGCGATAGCCTTAACTTGGAAATGACCCGCTACTTTTAATTTAGCCAAGAGAGCAGTGTATTCCAAATCTTCTTCAAATCCGTCCGAACGAAGTATCTTGAATTTGACTGCGGCTCTCATAATAGTCGTGCCTTTCTGATAAATAGCAACTTTATTTTCAAAGTTTTCCTCGAGCAGTTCTCTTGCGCCTGCGTCGACGGAGGTATAGATATACGGCATGAAGGTCACGTTCGTCGGAATATCCGCCCAAGTCACGAGACCGTCGTTTTTACCGTCGGCGGTAGAGCTTCCTACGCTATTTGAAGAGTTATAGATAAATATCTCTGTGAAGTAACCGTCTTTTCTTGCGTCTTTACTTTTACTGTAGGCTACTCCCTTGCTCTCGTCGTTGTCGTAATGAATATCTTTGCCTTCGTCCTCTCCTAAGAAGTGGATATTGGATATCGTCGCGTCGACTATGTTGACTTCCAGCGTAGCGGTGTTCCATACCGCAAACGGCAAGAGAGCCGACAGTATCTGTCTCACTTGATAGTATACATCTCCCAACATTCCGGATAATCCTCCTACCACTCCGGATAGACTGCCGTAACCGACGCCTTTCATAATACTTTGAAGCATAGGCATTATAATCTCTCTGAAATCACCCCAGAATGTGTTACTCTTTCCTTGTTCGCCGCTAGTCTCTCTCGTCCAAGTAATCATGCCAAGATAGTCTTGATCAAACATAGTGGGCGCCATTACGCTCAAATCGACTATCGAACCGTGTCCCGTATTCTTTGCAAATACGTGACTCATGATGTCGTCGATGAGTTTGTTGATAAGATATGGATCGAAGTTGATCGTCACGTTAAAGGTTCCGTTGGCTCTAAGATTGAGCATTATGCCTTTTTCGCCGAGCAACTTGATGATGTCGAGTTCTGCAAAGACTTTGTTAAGACCGGTTGGCTCATCTTCCTGAGTCGCAACGCCGCTGTCCAACGCCATCGTATCGCTATTTGCGCCGTTAGTTTGATTATTCAATCCGTCAAGCGCGCCGTCTATCGATTTGAAAAGATCGTCTATCACAGGCGCCAACATGCCTACGAGATCCAAATTTATATGTTGCGTTCCTACCCTATCTCCTACGTTCACAGGTCCGACCGTAAGGATATTGGAGGTAAGCGCCAATGACAACTGACCCGAAGTCTTTCTGTGATCGAGCACTACGTATACGAGCGGCGTGACTTGCGCCGACGAAGACTTATTGTCGTCGTACATAGCCTTGTTGATATGAGCAAGCGTGACCAAGAACGAGCCTTGCGGAGCTATAGAGCCGTCCGCAACGTCCTGCAACTTTTTACCGCCTGACGCAAGGACTTTTTCTATGATGATTCTCGTATACGACCTATAGTTGTCGGTAACGATATCTTTATTGTTGGCATTCTCCAGATTTACCGTATCGCCCGTGTAGTTGGCAAGGTCGATCGTGAAGCCTATGTCGAGATTGTTGAGCAACGTGGTAACGAATCTCTCTCCGCTTGAAGCGTCCCAATCGGGAACGTCGTCGAAGTCGATAGGTATATTGACGTCTTTGCCCAGCGACAGGCTGAGAGCCAAGTCCATAGTGATATCCTCTACCGTGAAGCCCATCTTAAAGCTTTCTCCAAACAAGTCGAAGATGCCGTTGAGTCCGAGATTAAGTCCGAGATTGATGCCCGCCAATTCATTGAGCATACCGTTGATGATAGAAGAGGTAAAGTCAATGACGATCGCCGTGTTTTCCAAATGTATAGCTTGCGTCAAATACTTGATGAAGTCTTTGACTGCCAATCCCTCGCCGATCGTAGCCACACTGCCGTCTGCGGCGACTTCTTCACCCAAAGCAAGTTTGTCTGTCTCCTCGGGTTTTGTTCCCACCGTCGGCAAGCCGTTGTTCTTCAACAAATCGTTGATGATATCGTTGAGATCGAGATTACCTATGTTCTTGATTACTCCGTCAATCATTCCGAATACTTTGGTCACGATCGTGGAATTGACGATTTCGCCGCTGAACAATCCGAGACCCGTGAGGTCGACGATAATGCTGTTACGGTGAATGTACAATCCCAAAATTATCTTTTGTTCATACTTCAATTCAAGCATGATCTTGCTGTTGGAGAATCTCTTCAAATCAAGATCCCATGCCAACGAAAGCTGAACGTGCGTGTTCCAATCGTCTAAGTCGAGATATATCGGCAATTCAAGCTTTTTACCTACGTTTGCCAAAATGCTGTTGATAAGACGCGTGACGTTCATCTCGTTGTCAAGAGTATGAAGGTCAATATCAAGCTGTATTGAAGCCTTACCTACGGTGCTTACGATCGCATCTATGAGATCCGACTTATAATCGGTAAATTCTTGAGCTTTCTCTTCGATAGGATACTTATACTCTCCGAGATTGCCCACGATGACGCGGTGTTCGGGAGTACCCGCCGAGAACACCAGCTCCATATCGCTGCCGTAGTTATACTTCTTCGTTGTATAGTAGACTACGTGTTCGGGAGTCTTCTCCTCGTCTGCGGGCTTATCTTTGATATTTTTGTATATCTTGCCTTCTTCTCTTGCTATAGGCTGACCCTTATCGTCAAAGTAATATACGCATTCGCCGTTGGCGTCGAGTTTTGGTATGAAGTCTCCGCTGAATGAGAAGACAAATCCGTCTTTTCTTCCCAACTCAACTGACAAATCCACCTTCATAAGGCTGAGAGCCTCCGCCAAGGTATTGCCTATATCGGTGTTGGTTGCGCTGAGTACCGCAAGAATAGCGGCAAGCGAGATTGACGGCACGAACTTATCGGCGTTGAACGCAAATATAATAGCCGAGCTTGGATCGATCGCCTGCGTCTGAGCGTAAGTTGCAAGTTTGGAAGTCGAATTTTGCGTTTCTGAGGATTGCGCAACTACGTTAGACGTAAGTCCGAGCAATTCTTTGAAGTCGAGTTCAAACTTGAGATCGCCGCCTTGCACGTTGATTTTTGTAAGCAAGTCGCTTACCACGTTGTCAAGCAGCGTGTATACCAAATCCGTAAAGTTGAGCGAGAAGCTCAATTTAGGCAGTACTATACCCGCAATGTTGAAGTTGGAGATGTCTATATAAATATTATTATTATATCCGTATATACCCAACAGAATTTGATCCTTTCCTATGATCTGATGATCGCCGACTGTAATACCGCTTGCCGTCTTCATCTCCAAGACTATCATGGATTTGGCCGTATCGGTTCTGTTGAGGGCAATTTGCAGATTGAGCGACGCATCCAAAACAAAGTCGTTGTCGAACGTCCACAATATCTGCGAAGATTCTACTTCAGACACTCCAAAACCTGCGATAAACGGCGCAAGATCATACGTACCCTTTGAAAATTTAAGGGAAAATCCGCTGCTGAATCTGATACCACCGAGCATGTGCTCTATCACTCCGTTGAGCGAAGAGAGATAGTTGGTGTTTTCAGTATCCACCATGCTGTCTACGTAATCGGAGAAAGTCTCGTCTTTAAATCCTATTTTGAACTGACCCAACGCAAGACGTATGTTGAATGCGGGATCTTTTATCGTAACGGTGGTGTCGTTTGCGCCCGGTACCTGCGAAGTATTGTTGAGGGTCGTCTCGACAGTGACGCTGTCAAGTCCTACTTGCGAAGTGTTGATAGACAATACTATATCGCCTATCTCCTTAGGCAAGCTTACGCCTTTCAACTGAGGTATCAAACCGCTGAGTATTTCAAAGAAATTGTCGTTGACGATTACTTTAATGCTCGTGTCGTCGGTGAAGATATTGGCGCCTGTTACGACTCCGTTTTCTTCCTTGCCGCCCATACCCAATAGATTTGCAATCATATCTACAAAGCTGCCTACGCCTGCCGAAAGCTTATAACTTCCGTCGCTTTCCGTAGCAAGCGCAACTACGTTTGCATTCGAAGATGCGATTACTTTCTTGACCGCAGACATACTCGAGAGCTTTAAAGAACCGTTGTCGTTGACTTGGATTTCACTCTTGCGAAGTCCTGCGAAATCAAGTCCGAATACGCCGTCTATAGCGTCAGTAATGAGATCGACGAGTTTGGACACCAAATCGTTGAGTCCCGCGTCTAGTTTTATATTAAGTCCGTTGAGATATTCGGGCAGCATATTGTCCGTGTTGAGATAAAAACTGCCTTCGGTATAATAAATTCCCATTTGAGGCTTATTACTGCTATCCGCAAGAGTACCGTCCGGTCTGATAAGGTACAATTCGATAGCAACTTTATTATTATCGACGGGCAATTTGTCATAGTTGAGATCCAAATCCAACTTGAAAGTGAGCCTTACGCCCGTGCCTCCGTTGAGAAGCAACAGACCTTCGGGGATTCTTATGGTCGTAGAATTTCCAAGGAAGCCGTTGATCATGCTGCCAAGATCGAAATTCTTATTTTGACCGCTTTCGTCCTTGACGGAATCCACGATAAAGTCGATCGAGAATTGTAAATTCGTGAAGCTGAATTCGGATATTGCTCTGTCTGCCAAATCGCCCGGCAAGCCTATGTCCGTCTCCGCTTCGTCGCGTATATCTATGCTTACGTTAAAATCAAACGCCGTATTAGAAGTCTCTTTATCGACTCCGCTTACGCCTACCGTCTGCAACATATCGTCTTCGCCGAATGTTGCGTTTATATATAAAGTATGATCGGGAATTAAATCTGCTATGTAAGTTAAGAGAGGTTGAAGATCTATAGGAATATCAAACGGCAACAGACCCAACAGTAAACCTGCGTTACCCAAGATTCCCTTCAATTTCAATTCCATCGCAATTGCCTGAGAATTATCTGCGTTGACCGTGACTTTTGGGGTACCGAATAACCGAGTGAGCGCAAAATCAATGAGTCCCATATACGGATCCAATACGCCCGTTATGTCAGACACCATACCGCCTGCGCCCTCGATGATTTGAATTAGATAGTTCATATCAAAGTCGGACAAATAAATCAGCGGAGTGTCGTCAGCCATATCCAAATAAACGTTTTCGTTTACGACGTAAATTGCAAAGACCAACTGCTTTTGCGAATCGGCGACGCCTTTTTGCTGTTGATATACGGCAAAACAAAGTTCGTTGCGAACTTCGCTGTAGAAGTTGCCTTTTAAGCTCAACGTCGTCTCCATATCATCGGTATCTATTTTTGCGCTGATATCAATGTTAAGAGCCTGCTCCGGCACCTCGACGGATTCGATGATTTTGTTGAGCACATCCTTTGGACTCAACGACGGATCTTTTTGGTCATCACCGTCCCCATCTCCTATGCCAGGATCCCACGTGTCGCCCGGATCCCAAGTGTCGTCTGAATCATCCGGGGGCACATTGCCCGAATTGTTACCGCTGTCGATATTGCCGGATGGCGGGTTGACGTCACCCTTCGGCTTGCATGCGACAAGCGTAGCGAGAAGCGCCGTTGCCAATACGACTATCAGCAAAAGAACGGTTATCAACTTAGTCTTTTTCATAATTCCCTCTCTTATGATTGCTTTTTATTTCACGTTTATTTTAAAATATATACCTTAAACAAACCTTAAACTTTTTTTACCCCTTATATATACGCGTACGATATGGGATAACTTTTGGATATACATACCCTATGATATGCACAATATTTAGTATGCAAATTATTATTCGACACAAAAAATAAATTAAAACGCTTTTAATATTTTACAAAAATTTTACATTTAAATCCTTAAAGATTTCTTAAATTAGTCGATATTATGCTTGATTTTCGTAGTGACGGATTATTTTGAATCAGACCACATATACCCCAAATTTTTTATCGTCTTAAGATAATTACCGCAACCGAAGCCTTCGAGCAATTTCCGCAATTTAGACACGTAGACTTCTACTACCGTAATCACGGTATCGCTGTCGAGTCCCCATATTCTGTTGAAAAGTCGATCTTTGGAGACGATTATATTGCGACTGCGTATCAAACACTCCAAAATATCGTAGAGCTTACCAGACATTTTGACGTAATCGCCATTTATCTTGAGCATTTTGTTGTTGTAATCGAGTTCTATTTCGTTGTTGACGTACTTGCTGTGAAAATTATTGTTATAACGGCGCAATATTGCCTCCGCCCTAGCCGCCAATTCGTCCTTATTGAACGGTTTGCATAGATAATCGTCTGCACCCAAACGCAGTCCCTCTATCTTCTTATCGACGGTATTAAGCGCCGAAACTATTAAAATGGGACAATTGCTCTTTCTTCGCAACTCCCTTATTATCTCGAATCCGCTCTTTTTTGGCAGTATCAACTCCGTTACGATGAGGTCGTACGCTTTAGCTTCTGCCATATAAAGCCCCTCGACGCCGTCGTAGGCGCAGTCGCAACTCCCGAGTTTGCCGAGAACGTCGGCAATACCTTGATTAACCCTGTTATTGTCGTCGATAATTAAAAATTTCATTCTCCACCTTAAACAATTTTATCGCAGATAACGTCGACCTTGTTATTATAGCACGGCTACGGCGGATAAATCAATAACTATTTTCAAACCGGTGCGAGCCGCGTCCGTCATTGCAACTTTTGAAAAAAACCTTTTTGAGACGAGCATAGCGGGCACATTTCGGGCGCGTCGGCTCCGTGCGAGGTATATCCGCACTTTAGGCACTGCCATTTTACTATCTTACTGCCTTTATACAATTTGCCGACTTTGAGATCGGACATAACGCCTTTCAATTCTTCTTCCGTCGCGCTATCCACCTTGGCGACTTCTTCTATAACTTTGGCAATATATTCAAAGCCTTCTTGCCTTGCCGTGACGGCAAACGCATCTTTTAATCTCTTGGCGGATGCGTGCAGCTGTCCTGCGCAATATATAAGATTGGCGAGAGTATCCACTTCGTCGCCTTCTTGCATGATTCTATACAACACTTTGCAATGTTCGCTCTCCTGACGGGCAATGGAATCCAATCTGTCGGCAACGGTAAAATATCCCTGCTCTCTCGCCCTGTCGGAAAAGACGCTCAGCACAGCCATGTTTTTACCTCTGCTCTCTATCTCTTTGATGATATTTCTGTACGTATTACTCTTGTCCATTACTTTCATAAAAAAATCCTCCCTGTATCAATCTTGCCCATCTCAAGGCGCATTTATACAGGAAGGAGATCTCTCGACAACGATAGTAAATATTTTGGAGGCAGTTTTACTGTTTATTATGGCAATTTAAGTTGTCGAGAGCAAACTTTATTACGCTGTTTTGTCCATATACCTTATTTTTATAGCGCCTACTTGTTAAAACGTGCGCTGCGATATATTTGATACGAACACATTGCTTTCCGTTGCGACTTCATAGGGATTAATCAAAAATATTTTTTGATTACTTTTCCTATTTTGTCCATACTTATACAAAGCGTTTGGCTACTATGAAATAGCTCCATCTCTTGGCGCTTATTTCCTCGATCACGGCGTGATCGGAAGCCGTGTGGAGTATGTAATTATCACCCAGATACAAAGCCACGTGCCCCACTCTCTCCACTCCGGTATTATTATACCTGCTTTCGTTGGTGAAGAACATTACGTCGCCTCTTTGCATATCGGCAAGAGCCACCTCTTCGCCTTGCAATACTTGCGTGCGGGTATTGAGAGCCATAAGCACTCCCGCTCCTTTATAAAACATATACTGCATAAGCGCAGAGCAGTCGTACTGACCGGGGATAAAGCTAGTGTTAAGCGTTCCGTTGCCCCAATGGTAGCGTTGACTTCCCCAGACGTACGGGTATCCCAACAGCTCTTCTCCCACTGCAATTACGTTTTCCACCGCTTTGCTACCTTGTTTCATATACACTACGCTTGCGTAATTGTTGCCTGAGTATATATACGCCGTCTTTTCCTTATACACAGTCTTATACCAACCGTTTTGCTGCCCTTCGTATCTCACCATATCGCCCTTGTCCAGCGTGCCGAGTATCTGTCCGCTTGTCGACGGCGCAGAACGCACGTTGAGACTGTTGGTAGCGCTCTTTATCATGGCAGTATACGTCGCGGGCTTTATTGCAGGCGTCAATTCGCTTGGCGGCGTAACGGTAGTTCCCCCTTCGTTGTCGTCGGGAGTTTCGTCGACAGGCGGTTGCGGGTCGGTTTCTTGCGGCGGCTTTACTACGGGGCGGTAATCATTCCAATTCACGCTCCAATCGCCGTACTCTCCGTCTTCCCCCTCGACTTGACTTTGGCACGCAACTGCGCTGCCTACCAATAGCGTTCCCAACAGAAGCATTATCATAGTCAATTTTGATATTTTTTTAATCATTTTCTCCTCCTACCCGACTTCATCTTTTATTTCTAAAGACGGGTCACGTTCTTTCTGTAACTTAATTTTAACATTGCAAATACGTCCGTTCAATACACAAAATTTGGCAATGGGCAAACAAATGTATTTCAACTTAGAATTAATTCTTGCATAGCAAGCGTTTTATAGTATATAATCATAACTGTAACCGAGTAAGAGAGATATAAATATGATAAGAAATATAAAGAACTTAAGACTATTCGACGTTAAAGGCTCGCTTTTAAAAGATTTTGCTGAATATCCGCAAAACGACTTGCAAGCTTTCGACCTGATAGGACGGCTGATTGCTTTTGCCGAAAAACACGCCGTAAAAGGCAACGCATGGCAATATTACGTCGCTTATTTCATAGCAAGCAACGAAAACGTCTTTTCTTTGGCTTGCGAAAGAAAACGAGGCGTCAGCGGAACTTTGTTTGAATTTGCCTACGACGACTGCCGCATTCTTATGGATGCATTCAACGCTTCGCCTTCGGCTTTGCCGACCGCCGAAAATAGCTTAAAACTTTTAACGGATTTTAAAAGCACTCTTACCGACTCTCCTTTGCCGTACGCAGATTTGATAAAAAGACTTACTTCGGATCTTGCAAAATGCAAGACCACGCAAGCCTTTTTAGATGCAGTCACGGAGTTTTACCGCGCCTACGGAGTGGGCGAATTGGGACTCAACAAAGCGTTTAGAGTAATCGACGATAACAACCGAGCAAAACTTCTGCCCATTACCTGCATGGACAACAAGCGCCTTGACGATCTCGTGGGATACGATCTGCAAAAGCAGAAAGTCTTGCAAAACACCAAAGCTTTTCTCGAAGGCAAAAAGGCAAACAACGCGCTTCTTTACGGAGATATGGGCACGGGCAAATCTTCGACGATAAAAGCTCTTATCAACGAGTTTTACGAAGACGGGTTGAGAGTGATAGAGCTTTACAAACATCAATTTATGCATATCAGCGACCTTATCAGCAAGATATCGGGACGCAACTATAAGTATATACTATATCTCGACGACCTCTCTTTTGACGACTTTGAGGTAGAATACAAGTATTTTAAGGCAATAATCGACGGCGGACTTGAAGTCAAACCCGACAATGTGCTTATCTATGCGACTTCCAACCGCAGACACCTGATAAAAGAACATTACAGCGACGGCAACGACATCGACCCTATGGACGAGCTGCACAGGTCCGATACTAAAAACGAAAAACTTTCTCTCGTAGCGCGCTTTGGTCTTTCGATATACTACCCGTCGCCCGACCAACAGGAATTTCTCAATATTACTCGTCAGCTTGCCAAGAGATACGGCGTCGAAATGGACGAGTCGGATCTTGACAAAAAGGCGCTGACCTGGGCTATACGCAACGGCATGAAATCGGGACGTATGGCGGAGCAATTCGTGCTTTCCTTGTTGCACTGATAGAAATTCTCGTATTTTATTTACATATAATAAAGACGGTATATATTGCTTAAACAAGCTTAAAGTGTTATAATATAGTCACAGTCGCCTCTGCGAATTTAACAATTCCGTCGGGGCGTATAAATATAAAAACAGTTGAGAGGTGTAAAATGACCACGTTAATGCAACAAGAAATTTTTAGCGAGCCGACGATGATGAAACGTACCGTAAACGCTTGCAAACCCGTTTTGCCGACGATTTACAAGGCTTTTAAAGACAGAGGCATAACTAATATCGTAACTATGGCAAGAGGTACGTCCGACAATGCCGCGACTGTATTTTCTTTCGTATGCCCCCTTATCACAGGCATAAAAGTAGGAAAATACCATCCGTCCTTGACTACCGTGTACGACGCAGACGTCGATATGAAAAACACCTGTATGGTAATCATATCTCAAAGCGGCATGTCTAAAGATACCGTAGCCGTAACGGAAAAGGCTATCAAAAACGGAGCTATGACGATCGCCGTAACCAATAATCAAGACAGCCCGATCGCAAAGGCGTGCGACTTTCATCTCTTTATGGACGTAGAAGAGGAAAAGAGCGTCGCTGCGACAAAGACCTATATTGGCGAACTTTTTGCTCTTTATATGCTCACCAGCGCGCTTAAAGGCGACTTTGACGCAAATTATATCCAACTCGCAGATAGAATTCAAGAAATCCTCAATCTCGATCCCGCGATCAAAGACGCGGCAAAGAATTTGCATACGCTCAACAACTTCATCGTTCTCTCAAGAGGCACGATGCTCGGCACGGGCGACGAATGCGCATTGAAGTTGACGGAATGCTGTTATCTTTTCAACCGCTCTTATTCTTCCGCCAACTTTATGCACGGTCCGCTTTCTCTTCTCGACGAAAACGCAAACGTAATCATGCTTGCGCCCAAGGGCAACTTTGACGCCGAGTTTATATCTATGGCGCAAAGAATAAAAGGGCTTGGAGCAAATTTGACTGCTTTCAGTAACTTGCCAGAAGTGCTTGCTTGCGCAAATAACGCAATCGCAATGCCCGACGCAGACGTCTTCGAAGCTCCCGTGCTTTACGGCGTTGCCGTAAGCCTTTTGGCGCTCAATATAGGACTTGCCAAAGGTCTCAACGTCGACACTCCGAGAAACCTCAATAAAGTAACCATTACGCTTTAATATATCGAATAGCAAGCAAATAAAAACGCTCCCGAATTCGGGAGCGTTTTTTATGATTAATCTTAAATCGGAATTATTTATCGTCTTCCTCTTCGTAAATTGCCTCGGCGTATTTTTGAGCGTCGTCGGAGGTCATGAACTTCGGAATTTGATAATACTTGACTCCTTCCTCATTGGCGTCTTCCTCGACGTAATTTATCGTAATTTTGCCTTCGTCGTCCTTTGTCAACGTAGCTTTGCGAGTACCGCTGACTATTGCGCCCTCTGCATATACGTAGTTGTTGTCTTCGCCTACGAATGCCGTAAGATTGACTCTATACATATAGTTGTAGGTATTGTCGATAAAGTACAAGTAGTTGCCTATTACCGAACGGGTAAGCCAAGAAGTATGGATTGCGTCTTCGCTCAACTTTTGAGTTACCGCCTTTTGATCGGTGTAATCGATTTTATAAAGCGTATTGCTCAAGATATAGTAC
>CAMWVR010000002.1 GCA_947177795.1 uncultured Clostridia bacterium
ATAACATACTCGCAAAATTTTTGCACTTATATTGCAATTCAAAATTATAAGGCATCGTCATAAGCGAGTTTTTTTAGAATAATTGTTACATTTTTTTATAATAATATATGCCGATTTGTCCATAAAAAATTCCTAAAATATTACATAAATCCGCAAATTTATTAAATAAATTGCAAGAATATAAATTATTTGGCAGTAAATAGTGCAAAGTCTCAATAATTTTTTAGGAAATATTTTCAATGAAAAAAAATGGCTTAAATTTCTGACTATTTTTGCGCTATTAGCGTTTTGACAAAAAGTGTAATTAATTTCCGACGGACGTTATTGACAAAGCAATCATCATGGATTATAATAAATATAAAGATAAAGTAACTATACTAGTCATAATTTGCCTAAGTATAATACTTGATCGGAATAATCGTTTAACGTAGATAATGGAAGATATAAAGGAAAATTCAAATAAAAAACGTCGACGTTTGTTGACTTATATTATCGTTGCGATACTTGTCGTTGCGCTTGTGCTTACAGGCGTTATTATTTTGGTTACGCATTTAAACAAGAGAGTTACGGACGACAATGAGTATAAATTCGAGGTGCGAGAGGGTTGTACGGATTTTTATTACAGCAATTTGTCTAAAAATCAGCAGAATATGTATAGAATGCTCTATAAAGAAGCAGAGGATATTTTATACAACGGAAAAAACAAGTCGACGTTGGGTATCTATAGATTTGCCGATTACGGGCTCAGCAAGGACGAAGCGATCAACGTATGGTACGCCTTTAGGTACGATACGCCGGAGTTTTTCATGACGGCAAATTCTTACGTTTCGCTCGCCGATTCGATAGAAGTGATGATTTCGCCTGAATTTTCCACTATTCAAGCCAGAGAAAAAGCCATGCGGGAAATATCCGACACCGTTGAGAATATCCGTCAGTTGATGAGCGGAGTCAACGACAATGCGTGGAAATTCAAGATCATTTACGATTACGTAATGAAAAACACGAGTTATATGCGCGACGAAAACGGCAAAGATATTTTTAACGGATATACGTGTTCGATCGTCGGAGCATTGGATGGAGACTCAAGCACGGAGAGTATTTGCCAAGGATACGCCGCATCGGTTTCTTATTTGTGCAATATATTCGGATTGGAGTGCATATACGTAAGCAGTGGAAATATGAACCATGCGTTGAATATTGTCAAAATTGGAGAGCGTTGGTATTATGCCGATTCTACTTACGACGATCAAGAATACACGGGATACAAATATTTTCTGAAAGGTATGGACGGCGTATGGCAACAAGTAATTAAGCCTAATAATAATATACTCAATAAAAATCATTTATTGGCATTTCTTCCCGAATTGGAATACGGAGATTACGATTGTGTGTTTGACAACGGCGAATTGACTTACCGCATGTTGGACAGGTTTAATTGCTCGGTCGTTGATTGCGATAAGAGCGTAAAGACAGTATCCGTCCCGTCGCAAATAGGCGGTATGAAAGTTTGCGCTTTAGACGGCGCGTTTAGAAATTGTGTAGACTTGACAAGCGTAGAGATTCCCGGCGATATAACTACGTTGGGTAACTACCTTTTCTATAATTGCAAAAGCTTGACGAGATTTGAATTACACAACGGTATCAAAAGCATAGGCGGGTCGGTATTCGCCGGTTGTAGCAATCTCACCGAAATCATAATGCCTGACAGTTTAACTAGTATAGGCGGTTATGCATTTGAAGGTTGCAGCAGTTTGACAAGCATAAAGTTGCCGAGCGGCTTGAAAATAATAGGTAATTGGGCGTTTTCATATTGCAGCGGTTTGACAGAAATAGTTATTCCCGATGGGGTAACTAGTATAGGCGCCTATGCCTTTAAAGATTGCGTTAATCTGACAAGCGTCAATATACCAAACGGCGTTAAGAAGTTGCAACACGATCTATTTTCGGGGTGCGGTAATTTGAAAAGCATAGAATTGCATGGCGGAATAACGAGCGTGGAAAATGACGCATTCTTGCATTGTGACAGTTTGGAAAGAGTGTATATCAATGACTTGGAGAGTTGGTGTAATATAGAATTTGCTTCGTTGTCGTCCAATCCATTGTATTATGCGCAAAATCTTTATTTAGACGGCAGTCTGCTCACGGATTTAGTT
The DNA here is from genome assembly GCA_947177795.1 of uncultured Clostridia bacterium. GTDB lineage: Bacteria > Bacillota > Clostridia > Christensenellales > UBA3700 > RACS-045. Next base: position 2,154 of record CAMWVR010000002.1, read on the forward strand.
ATCCCCGACGGCGTAACGCAGTTAAAAGATTACGTTTTTTACAATTGTCGCAGTCTGACGAGTATAAAATTACACGACGGTATTGCAGGCGTGGGAGATTCGGCTTTCTACGGATGTAGCAATTTGACAGATATAATAATCCCAGACGGGATGACTAGTATAGGGGATTTTGCATTTCAAAATTGTGACAGTTTGACGGGCGTATATATCAGCGACTTGGAGAGTTGGTGTAAAATAGAGTTTAATTACTCATATTCCAATCCATTGTACTACGCAAAAAATCTGTATTTGGACGGCAAATTGGTTACGGATTTGGTTATACCCGACAGCATAACAAAGTTAAATGACTACGTTTTTTATAACTGTCGCAGTCTGACGAGCGTAGAATTGCACGGCGGCATTACAAGCGTGGGTAATTCGGCATTCGACGGTTGCAGCTATTTGACAAGTTTGGAATTGTCAAGCGGCTTGGTAAGTATAGGAGCTTGGGCGTTTTCATCTTGCAAAAGTCTGACGGAGTTAACTATACCCGACGGAGTGACGTCTATAGGCAGCTATGCATTCAAATGGTGTCGTGATTTGACAAGAGTAGAGATACCGCTCAGCGTGACTCAAATAGGTCAAGAAGCTTTTTCGAGTTGTTATTCGGCGATTATTTATTGCGGAGCAGTTACACAGCCCAGCGGTTGGGATAGAAATTGGAATTTGGACAGGAGACCTGTCGTATGGGGCGTAAATTCTAGCGAACCTGCGCAGGGCGAGTTTAAATGGAGCTTGGACGACAACGGCGAAATAACAATCACGGGATTTTCGGGAAATGCGACTGAAGTCGTCATTCCTTCGACAATCGACGGACATAAAGTCACGAGCATAGCCGATTACGCATTCTATAATTTAATTGGCATAACTAGTATATCTATACCCGAGACTGTGACTAGCATAGGACAAAGTTCATTTACGGGCTGCAAGAATATTACTCAAGCTACAATGCCTACTATGGCAATATCGTATATCTTTAGAGCAATCGGTCAAGAAGGCAATCTTGAGAAATTAGTGATCAACGGAGGAGATGCTCTAGATTATAGTATCTTTTATGGTAGGGTTTTTAAAATTGTTGAAATAAACAATATAGACAGTATAGGGGATCATGCATTTGGTGGTAGAGGAATAACTAATTTGAAAATCAACGGCGTAACTAGTATAGGAGAATCTGCTTTTTATAATTGTATTAATTTGGTAGACTTAGAAATAAATAACGTGGAGACGATAGGAAAGTCTGCTTTTACTTCTTGCCGTAATTTAAAAAGTATTAAATTATCGGCAATAAACGTTATAGCAGACGATGCATTTTCTTTTTGCTCCGGTATAACTGAGGCGACAATACCTGCTATGGCAATGCCATATATGGAAAAATATTATTTGAAAAAAGTTGTAATCAACGAAGGCGAGACAATAGATGCAGAAGTCTTCAAGGATTGTAGAAATTTGCAAAGCGTTGAGCTGTCAAGTTGTGTTACGAGCATAGAAGGTAATGCTTTTAACAGTTTGAGCAATTTGATAAGCGTAAAGATACCAAGTAGTGTAACTAACATAGGCAGTAAGGCTTTTAACAGTTTGAACAATTTGACAAGTGTAAAGATACCAAGTGGTGTAACTAACATAGGCAGCATGGCGTTTTTCAATTGTAAAGCTATGACGATATACTGCGAATCAGAAGTCCAGCTGAGTAGCTGGGATGCAAATTGGAATAGTGACAATCATCCTGTCGTTTGGGATTGTAATAATAATGATGTCGCCGACGACGGTTACGTTTACTTCATAGCTGATGACGACCTCAGATATGCCTTAAAAGACGGCGAAATAACCGTTGCAAAGCAAAGTGGTTCTATAGCAAAATCTAGCAGAGAGGTTGTAATACCAAGCGTAGTCGAATACAAGGGCGCAAGTTATAATGTAAAAAGTATAGGAGATAATGCGTTCGATAGTTGTTCTTATGTAAGGAATGTTGAGTTGCCATACGGTATAACGCATATAGGTAGTTATGCATTTCGAAACAGCATTAAATTTACAACGTCCTTTTCTATACCTGACAGCGTAACTAGTATTGGAGATTATGCTTTTGCCAACTGTTATAGTTTGGAGTCTGTATTGATACCTATCGGCGTTGCAAGTATGGGTAATATGGTATTTGTCAATTGCACTTCTTTGACAATATATTGCGAGGCAGAAAGTCAGCCTGACGGTTGGAATAGTGGATGGAACGTTTCAAAATGTCCTGTCCAATGGAATTATAAAGCCGAAATTATCTAATTCTTTAATGTCATTTTGACCGAAGTGGAGAAATCTCAAATCCTTTTATTATAATTATAATTGAATTTATTTTGCAAATAAGATATAATTAAATACAGAGGTATTTATGGACAGACTTATTCTTTTAGACTCCAATTCTTTGATAAATAGGGCGTATTACGCTTTGCCCAATCTTTCCAATCATTCGGGACAGTTTACGGGGGCGATATTCGGGTATATCAATATGCTCATGAAGATAGTATCGACTTACAATCCCACGCATATTATAGCCACGTTTGATCGCAAGGCGCCCACTTTTCGCAAGGCTATGTACGACGGCTACAAGGCTACTCGTAAGCCTATGCCGACAGAGCTTGCAAGTCAGCTTGCGCCGCTCAAAGAGATACTCACGGCAATGAATATCCCTATCGTGGAGATGGACGGCTACGAGGCTGACGACATAATAGGCACTTTGGCTAAGAGATTTTCCGTCGAGACCTTCGTCGTCACGGGAGACAAAGACTCTTTGCAGCTCATTGACGACACCACGACCGTGTTGTTTACCAAAAAAGGCATCACGGAGATTGCTTATTACGATGCGGATATGCTTGCAAGCGAGGGGCTTGTTCCATCGCAGATAATAGATTTAAAGTCCCTTATGGGCGATTCGTCGGACAATATCCCCGGAGTTGCAGGCGTAGGCGAAAAGACGGCGAGAGATTTGCTTGCCAAATACAACACGCTGGACGGGGTCTACGAGCATATTGACGAAATAAAGGGCAAGTTGCAGGAAAAGCTCATCGCGGGCAAAGATATGGCGTATCTGTCCTACGATCTTGCTACGATCAACGTAAATTCGCCCGTTGAATTTAACGACCTTGACGTCGCAAAATTTAATCCCGTATTTTCGCAGGAAGTCAAGAGACTGCTCAAGGCTTTGGAGCTCACTAAGATAGCCGACAGAATGACTTTTGACGGCGAAGACGGTCAAAGCGAGCAGAATATCGCCGCAAGCGTAAATATTCCCAAATCTGTTGATATCGACGATTTGCAAGGGCTTGGCGAGGTCATTTCGCATTTGATAATGCAAGGCAAGTTTGCATTTTCCCTTTCGCAGAGAGTGACTTTGGCGACCGACGAGGAATGCTATAATATCGTCATATCCGACAATCTTTTGGGCGACGGCATAAATTATTGCGATTTTATAGACGCTATGAAAGGCGTCTTTGAAAGTGATAAGATAATCAAGATATGTTATGATCTCAAAAATAATATGCGAGTGCTTTCGCATGACTCAGTCAAGCTCAACGGCGTCGAGAGCGACGTGTTGCTCAAGGCTTATCTCGTAGACGCCAATCGCAACTACAAGTCAGAGCAAGAGCTTTTCAATGCGTATAATCTTCCCGAAGGCGAAGAGGCGGCGCTGATTTACTATATTGACGGCTTAATTGACGCAGAGCTTGAGTCCAGAAACCTTGTCAAACTGTATAAAGAAGTAGAATTGCCTTTGGTAAGCGTGCTTTTTGACATGGAAGAGGCGGGATTTAAAGTCGATGTGGATATACTCAACGACTTGAACAAAAAGTTTTCGCAAGAACTCGACGGCATTATGAGCGAGATAATGCAGCTTGCGGGCAAGGCGTTCAACGTCAATTCCACCAAGCAGTTGGCGAGCGTGCTTTTCGAGGATTTGGGGCTTAAGACGGGCAAGAAGACTAAGACGGGTTATTCTACCAACGTCGATGTGCTCAATTCTATCAAGAACCAACATCCTATCGTGCCGCTTATACTTCGTCAGCGCGAGCTGTCCAAGCTCAAATCGACTTATCTCGACGGAATGTTGCCGCTTATTGACAGCGGACGCAAGATACACACTGTATTTAAGCAGACGGTTACGGCGACGGGCAGGCTTTCGTCGACAGAGCCCAATTTGCAAAATATCCCTATACGCAAGAGCGACGGCAAGTTGATACGCAAGATGTTCGTTGCAAGCGAGGGAAATACCTTGGTATGCGCGGATTATTCGCAAATCGAGCTTCGTTTGATGGCGCAGTTCAGCGGAGACGAGGCTATGATAGACGCTTTTAACAAAGGCGAGGATATCCACCGCTCGACAGCTGCCAAAGTCTTTGGCGTGCCCTTTGAAATGGTCACAGACGAGATGAGAAGACAGGCGAAGGCGGTCAACTTCGGTATTATATACGGCATAAGCGACTTTGGACTCTCCGAGGATTTGGGAGTGTCGGTCTATAGGGCAAAAGAGTTTATCAATAGCTATTTCGAGACCTATCCCAAGGTAAAAAAATATATGGACAAATGCGTAGAGATTGCAAAGGAGCAAGGCTATGTCACGACGTATATGAACAGACGCAGAGATATACCCGAAATCAAATCATCCAACTACAATTTGCGTAGCTTCGGCGAAAGGGTAGCTATGAATATGCCTTTGCAGGGCAGCGCAAGTGATATCATCAAGGTGGCAATGCTCAAAGTTCACAAGGCTCTCAAGGACGGCGGATATAAGGCAAAGCTTATCATGCAAGTCCACGACGAATTGATAATCGACTGTCCTATCGACGAGGTAGAGCCTGTCAAAAAACTCTTGGTAGAGAATATGCAAAACAACACTCCCGACTTTGAAGTTAGGCTTATTGCGGAGTGTTCAAGCGGAAAAAGCTGGTTGGAGGCTAAATAATGAAGATTGCCGTAATAGGCGGGATAGGCAGCGGAAAAAGCCGTGTGATAGAGTGTCTCGACCGGCTTGGCGAGAGGACTTGCGATTGCGACGAAATATACAAAGATATTATGAGCGATCGGGAATATATAAGACAAGTCGGCGAAGCTTTTGGGGTAGCGCAAGAAGGGGTAATAGATAAAAAGGCTTTGGGCAAAATCGTCTTTTCCGACGAGGCTCAACTTAAAAAACTCAACGCTCTTGCTCATCCTTTGGTCTTCAAGAGGGTGGACGAAATATATAAAGAACAAGAGGGAAATCTATATATTGAGGTGTCGGCTTTTGACGAGAGCATGGCAAAATACTTTGACGAAATAGTCTTTATCAAGAGCGAGCAAAGCCAAAGGGTAGAGCGGATAAAGGCGCGAAACAACTTCGAAGAGAATTATATATTGTCCATAATGTCTAAGCAGATGTCTGCTCAAAGAATGCAGGAACTTGCCGATTTTGTCATAGTCAACGATTCGGACTTAGAAGAACTCAACAGGCAAGTTGAATATTTAATAGCCTTTCATACATTCAATTAAATTTTAAATTAAAGGTTTAGATTTCTCGACTGCGCGCGAAATGAAAATATAAAATGTCACCTCGACCGCAGTGTAGAGGTCTCAATCCTTGTGATGTCATTTTGACTTTGTTGGAGAAATCTATTCATAGATTTTTTTGATTAAATTCAATGCGATTTACGACTCACGAAAAATCTTCAAAGCCAAAACCAAGTATTCAAAGTCTTCTAAATTATTTTGATTTAACAAAATTAATGGCAGTATAATTCCAAAATACTGCCATTTTTAAAATACTATGAGTCAAAATATTTAAATATATAATCTATATTTATTATTTCTTCTTTTTCTTGTTGTTTACTTGCTCAGCTGCTTCTTGGGCAATTTTGTCCTCGTCAAGCCCGTCGTCTTTTTTGATATGCACGTCAAGTTGAGGATACGGAATAGAGATACCGTTGTCGTCAAAGGTCTTTTTGACGGCTTCCATCATATACCAATGCGCTGCCCAAAAGTCGCCGCTCTTGGTATAGTATCTTGCAAGTATGACGATTGCGTTGTCGGCGTGTTCTTGTATGTTGATAAAGGGAGCAGGGTCTTGCAAAATGAGTTCGTTTTTGTCCATACATTCTTTTATCAAAGACTTTGCTTTCTCAAAGTCGCAATCATAAGAGATCGAGAAAGATATATCGTTTCGTCTCGTGTCTTTTACGTTGTAGTTGGTGACGACGGAATTGCCTGCCACGCCGTTGGGAATGACGACGACCTTGTTGTCGCCCGTACGCAGATAAGTGTAGAAGAGTTTGATATCTTCGACGGTGCCGCTCTGACCGTTGCACTCTATAAAGTCTCCGATCTTATATGGGCGCATGACCACGATTATCACGCCGCCTGCGAAGTTGGAGAGCGAGCCTTGTAGGGCAAGACCTATTGTGAGTCCAACCGAAGTGATAGCTGCGGCAATTGCCGACGTCTCAATGCCGAGATAGGTCAGCACACAGACGAATCCCAACAGGATAAGTATGCGTTTGAGCCAAGGCACGGAGATTCTTCTCAGAGTCAAATCGACGTTTTTCTTTTGCATTTTTTTGTCGATTTTTTTGCAGATCGCCTTGATTATTGCGCAGTAAATCGCAAATATAATTATGGCGATGACAATCTTAAGTCCTTCGGTGACGAGCCAATTGCCGATGTTGGTAAGCAATTGCGCAAAGTCAACGTTGACGCTTAATAAAAAGTTCATTGATATGTCCTCCAAAATATATTGTGTAATTATAATAACAAAAAACTCACGTATAATCAAATGATTAAGAGTATATTAAATTGTAATTAAAATGATTTTGTCAAAAGTTATGGACAAAACGGATATTTTATGCTATTATGATATTTATGAAGAGACTGACTTTGCTCATAGATGCCGACGATACGGTGCTTGATTTCAAAAATTCCGAGCGTGATGCTATTATTGAGTTGTGCGAGCAATTTTGCATTGACGGAGGAGAAGCCGTCGCCGACAAATTCAAGCAGATCAACAGGCGTATGTGGGACATGTTTGAACTTGGACTTATCACAAGAGAAGAGATTTTTTATTCCCGTTTTGAAGAATTGTTTGCATTTTACGGCATAGAAGACAAAAATATATTGGAAGTGGGCGACGCTTATCGAGAAAATATGGCGCGCAGCCGCAGGATAATCAAGGGCGCAAGGGCATTTTTGAGGCGCGCGTCCTTAGATCACGACTTATATTGCGTGACCAATGGCATTACTCGCACGCAGAAGATGCGTATGAAGTCCAGCGGATTGGGCAAATATTTCAAAAAGCTGTATATTTCTCAAGAGATGAATCTTGCCAAACCGTCAAAGGAGTTTTTTCAATGCGTACTTGCCGATATCGGAGTCGTCGATTTGCAAGACGTCTATATCATAGGCGATTCTTTAACTTCCGACGTTCAAGGCGGCATAAATAGCGGGATTAAGACTATTTTGTATAACGCAGAGAACAAGCAAATCAAGGATATTCGCCCCGATTACGAAGTGAAAAATTATCGTCAACTTGAAAAACTTATCTTTGAATTGTCTAAATAAAACAAGAATTCGGTATTGGCGCAGATAATTTCGAAAATTTTACCGACGTTTAAATTATCTTTAAATAATAGTTTGAGCAGTTGACTAAAGCGCCGAAATATTTTAAAATATAATACGTTGATTATGAAAACTGTGTTTAAGTACTATCGCAAATATTGGTATTTGATAATTATTTCGCTTGCATTTTTGGCAGGCGAGGCTATTTGCGAACTTCAACTTCCCAGCTATATGTCGGGACTGCTTGAAAAGGGCGTGGGCTCTTCGGATATGGCGGTCATATGGAGTTACGGTTGGAAGATGATACTTTTGAGCGTGACGGCTTGCGTATGCGCCGTGGCGGTGGGATTTTTATCATCCGTCATAGGTTCTAAGATATCCAGAGATTTGCGCTTTGACGTATTTTCGCAGGTCATGAATTTTGCGGGAGAAGAATACAACAAGTTTTCCGTATCCTCGCTTATCACGAGAAGCACCAACGATATTACTCAAATTCAGATGCTGACGATCATCACTTTGCGCTTGATTATGTTTGCGCCGATAATGGGCGTCGGCGGAAGCATTATGGCAGTTGAATATTCGGGCGGAATATCTTCGCTTGCTTGGGTAATAGCGGGAGCTATATTGATAATTATAGTACTTATCGTTATTGCATTGACGATAGTTCAGCCAAAATTTGCCAAAATGCAAAAGCAGATTGACAGAGTCAATCAGATTGCGGGCGACGAGCTCAACGGAATGATGGTCATAAGAGCGTTCAACACTCAGCGTCACGAAGAGGAGAAGTTTGAGCGAGCCAACTCCGACTTGACTCGCACGTCGCTTTTCACGTCGAGAATGATGGCGCTGCTCATGCCGCTTATGACTGTGGTCATGAATGCAATTATGCTCACGATAGTATGGATATTTGCAGGTTACGTAGAAGATTTTTCTCAAATCGCCAACATGGTAGCCTTTATGCAATACGCTTTGCAGGTAATAATGTCCTTTATGGTAATATCCATGATCTTCCTCGTTTTGCCGAGAGCGAGGGTATCTATCAACAGAATCAGCGAGGTGCTCAACACTCGAATATCTATCGAAAACGCCGAGGGAAAAGAAGTCCCCACGGGCAAGAGATTCAAGGGCGAGGTCAAGTTCGAAGACGTGAGTTACGGTTACGGTGGCGGAGCTCTTGCAGTTGAGCATATTTCTTTTGAGGCAAAGAGCGGACAAGTCACTGCGCTCATCGGCTCGACGGGCAGCGGAAAGTCTACCGTAGTCTCGCTTTTGCCGAGACTTATGGACGTGACGAGCGGAAAAATCACTATTGACGGAATAGACGTAAGAGATATAAATATAAAGGATTTGCGTAACAACATAGGGTTTGTACCGCAAAAGAATATACTCTTCTCGGGTAATATCGCATCCAACGTGGGTTACGGCTTGGAGAACGCCACCGAGCAGGATTTGCAAAAGGCTGTGGACATAGCGCAGGCGAGCGAGCTTGTCAATTCCGACGAAAAGGGTTTTGAAAAGGAAATTTCGCAAGGCGGCGCCAACGTATCGGGCGGACAAAAACAGCGCCTTGCCATAGCAAGAGCTATCAGCAAAAAAGCGCCTATTTACGTATTTGACGATTCATTCTCGGCGCTTGACTTCAAGACCGACGCAAAGTTAAGGCAGGCTTTGGCGGAAGAAATGGGCGACGCATGCGTCATCATAGTGGCTCAGCGCGTGGGCACGATAAAAAATGCCGACAGAATAATCGTCCTTGACGACGGGCGGATAGTGGGCGACGGCAAGCACCGAGATCTGCTCAAGAACTGCAAAACATATCTCGATATAGCAAAATCTCAACTGTCGGAGGAGGAATTGGACTTATGAGCGACAATAATTCAAGACCTCGCGGCGGACACATGGGAGGTCCAATGGGCGGACCGATGGGCGGCAAGAGAATGGCAGGCGAAAAGGCAAAGGACTTTAAGGGAACGTCTCGCAAGCTGTTGCGTTATATGCGCAGTGACCTGCTTGTTATAATAATAGCTTTTATTCTTGCCATAGGCGGCGTGGTGGCTACCATAACCGTGCCCGACGTATTGAGCGGAGCGACTGATATATTGGTTGCGGGCGCAATGAAGAAGACCGTATATAATACGGTCGTACCGAGACTTAAATTCGATGACGAGACTATTTCGATGATGGAGTCTTCGCCTTATTGCTATATGACGATAGGCGACGTGCGTCGCATTATAGAGAGCGAAGGCAGTGACGAAAGCTCGGGCGAGCTTGCAGAGCAAATTCCCGAACATATAAAACAGTCGTTGAATGCTTTGCCAAAGAATGGAAGAATTGACAATATCAGCATCGGCGGACTTGCGGGAGCAAGCAAATCGTCGCATACTGTGGGCGAATTTTTCCAAAAGTTGAATATCGAGTCTTCGGATTTTCTCGAGCAGGTACCCGAAGCTTACCGCTCAGAGGTGCTTGAGGTATCTTTTGACGAAAAGCCAGAGATAGATTTCGATGCGATAGCAAAAATTGCTTTGAAATTAGTCTTGCTCGTCGTTGCAAGCGGAATTATGGCGTATCTACAGGGATTTTTGCTGTCGGGAGTATCTCAAAAGATTTCCTATAGATTTAGGCGCGACATCAACGAAAAAATCGGTAAACTTCCGCTTAAGTTCTATGATAAGACGACCAACGGTGAAGTAATGAGCCTTATCACGAATGATATAGACACCATTGCCACGTCTTTGAACCAAAGCATGTCTCAATTGCTCACGTCCATTACGACCGTTATAGGCGTATTGATAATGATGCTTAAGATAAGTCCGCTCATGACGTTGATCGCCGTAGTCAGCGTGCCGCTCTTGCTTTTGATAGCAATGATAATAATCAAAAATTCTCAAAAGTATTTTAAGAGACAACAGCAATACTTAGGACACGTCAACGGACAAATCGAAGAGATGTTTTCGGGACAGAACGTAGTCAAACTTTTCAACGGCGAAGAGAAGAGTATCGAAGAGTTTAAGAAATATAACGACGAATTGTATTCTTCTGCATGGACGTCGCAATTTTTCTCGGGTCTCATGCAGCCATGCGCCAAGGTAATCGGCAACTTGAGCTTTGTCGGTGTATGCATACTCGGCGGATACTTGGTCGTCAGCGGACCTTTGGGCGTGGGTAATATTCAAGCTTTCGTGCAGTACGTGAGACAGTTCAATCAGCCTATTACTCAACTTGCAAGCGTAGCCAATACCTTCCAATCAACCGTGGCGGCGGCGGAAAGAGTATTTGCTTTCCTCGAAGAGGAAGAGGAGCGGGAGAGCGGAGTTTTGAGCGTAGAAAGCGTCAGGGGCGACGTGCGTTTTGACCACGTAAGATTCGGTTATTCTCCCGACAAAATCATCATAAAGGACTTCACAAGCGCAGTCGAGAGCGGTCAGCGAGTGGCGATAGTCGGACCCACGGGCGCAGGTAAGACGACGCTTGTCAAATTGCTCATGAGGTATTACGACTTGACGTCGGGCGATATCTTCGTAGACGGCAAGAATATCAAAGAATTTACGCGCGCAGGCTTGCGCAAGCATATCGGCATGGTATTGCAAGATACTTGGCTTTACAACGATACGATTATGGAAAATATCCGCTACGGCAGACTTGACGCAACGGACGAAGAAGTAATTGCGGCGGCAAAACTTGCTTGCGCCGATCACTTCATCAATATCTTGCCGGGGGGTTATGACTTTGTCATAAATGCCGATGCGGGCAACATATCCCAAGGTCAAAAACAACTTCTTACCATTGCAAGAGCGATACTTGCCGACTGTGAGATAATGATACTCGACGAAGCGACCAGCCTTGTTGACACCCGCACCGAAATGCTCATTCAGCATGCGATGAATACTTTGATGCAGGGTAGGACGAGTTTTGTCATTGCTCACAGACTTTCCACTATCAGGGACGCTGACAATATCTTAGTGCTCAAAGACGGCGACGTCGTCGAGCAGGGCAGACACGAAGAATTGCTTGAGAAAAACGGTTTTTATGCAGAATTGTACAACGCTCAATTTTTGGGTATCAGCATTGACGAAACTGTCGTGAGAAAAAATATTTAAAAAGGGTATTGCATTTTTGAATTTTTAATGTTAGACTATAGTTACCGATAAATTCAGACTATTTCTAATGTACGACCTTTTATAAACTTTACCGAAATACCGCTGTCAAAGGCGGTATTTTGGTTTTTAACGTGTCATTTCGACCGAAACACAGTGAAGTGGAGAAATCTGATACGGATAGAGACCTCTCGACTACGCTCGAGGTGACAAAATACGTCGATGTAGTAAAATATTATTGTTAAAAAATTAACGAATAAATATTATTTTTTGGCATATTTAACGAAGTTTTAATAAAAGTAGGGCAGTCAAAGGTATAAAATTCATTAAAAAGTTGCTCTCAAGCCGTGATAATTTTTAATTTTATTATTGACATATTATATATTGAGTGATAGAATAACTTTGATAAATAGTTTTTCTTCGGGGGAAATGTCTATGAATTTGACCAAAAAAAGCAAGCTTACCGCGCTTATTACAGTGACGGTAATGTGTTTGGCAATAATTATTACTGCGGGCGTAATTTTTGTGCCCAAAATCTATAATGGAAGCGACACTGACGTAGTTGCCACCGTTAATCCTTACGTAGGGTATGACGCAGGCGGTTACGGTATGACGGATAAGGTAACGTATACCAACGACAACGTCGGCGCCGTCATTCGAGATTTCAATATTACGAGACAACCGCAAAACGACAGCGCGGCCGAACCCGGTTATGCCAAGATACTTTATCCTAAAGAAATTTATTTAGACGTGACGGAGGATTTGTCGAGTTTGGGATATTGCTTTGTCGCAGAAGTTATGTACCAAAATCCAAGTACAAATGTAGATAAGTTTGCAATTACTCTTCTTGACAACGTATTTGGATATTATAAAAATGGCAAAATTACTGATTCAAGCTATGTTTTGATGGATAAATTTTCGAACTATGGTATCAGTCATACGGCAAAAAATAACGTAAAAGGTATAGAGACCCCCGAGCATTATGATGACAATTTAAGAAATTCATCAAGAAGAATCAAGCCTAACAGCAAGGGCGGTAGCGCAACGGTCAAGTTGGAAATTTCCGGCGCGCCGAATTCTAGTAAGTTGGGGGAGACCACTTACGTAAACTTAACTGATCATCTTATGGGATTGGAAGAATGGTACGGTTTAAAGAATTGGAGTACTTCGTGGCACACGGTAGATTACGGCGAGTTTAGCAGATTCGAACAAAATTATAACGGTACTTATGGCACGAGTTGGACGGTATCCGCAGGATATCTGGATATGGGCAATTCCGTCACGGTATCGGGTTATTCCAATAATATAGAAATCAAAATTAATACATATAACAAAGAATCGCTTCTCAATGCAATGAAGTCGCTTGACTCCAAATACAACGCTTTGCTCAACGCCGGTCTTTTGTTGGGCGGAGAAGATAACAGATATGACAAATTTAAAGAAGAGGTGTTGACCAATTTTTTAAAGAAGAGAGAAGTCACTCAATCCCAACTTGACGCTAAGCAAAAAGAAGTGGAGAACTATGTGTTCAAGGCGCGCATTGGCGATCCTAGTTTGGGAACTCAAGACACTCCAAAGACAGAGCCTTACGGTACGACTTATGGATTACACAATTTTTGGATGGGATATAACAATGACATCAGTATGACTAATACTACCTTGTCGAGTTGTTTCCCGGCGGGCGCAATGAATTATTACCCCAACGGTTATAATAGCGGCGGTACTCCTGTCACCGGTAATAAAAATCAGCTTACCCAAGCAGGTTATTATGACGTTACGTTTGCTCCCGACACCTCCACGAAGACGATTTCCGTGGGCGGGCAACACGTTAACGTAAGTTTTTCTTGGTCAGACGGCACTGTGTCCGCCAAGACGGCTTATTTGTGGATAAGACCCTCTACGATAAAATTTACGGGTTCTATCCCGTCTCCGCTTGAACTGACGTATAACGGTAATACGCCCAATACGATAACCGATTTGCCTTCGGGGGTGAAGATTAACGTTACCAATTTCAACGGATCTAATAATACGCCGATAGTGCAATTGAGCGCCGTCAAAAGGGAAGACAACGTCGCCTCTTGGTTGGGAGTGGGCAACACTGTATCGTTCCCCGACGTTACTGACGACGTTCAAACTATATATTATAGAGTATCCGCAAGCAATCACTTTGATTATTACTCTAGTTTTAACGTCAAAGTCATTCCTGCCGATATCAGCGTCAAATTGAAACATTTCGAGCAAGAGTTCCATTCTAACTTGTTGGATTCGGCAAATATTTTCAAAGAGATGTTGGACGAGTCTACTCCCAATATTCTTGACGCAGAGTCTTTTGAAGAGACTAAGGCGTATCTCCAAGATATTTTGAGCTTTGTCATTTTGAAAAACGATGCGGAAGGTTATTTCAATCCTGCCGTAGACAAACCTAACGTAGGATCGTATACGATAGATTGCCAAAAATCGGACGAGTGGGCAAAAAGAATAAACAAAATTACTTTGGTCGGAAGTTCCAACGCTTATCAAATCACGCCTATATATTTTGACGTCGTGTGGACAGATAATGACAATAAGTGGTATGACAATGCGCGCGGTCATAGACCTACCGCAAAGATTGCAGAAGATATGGATACTTTCGGTCAGACGGTCGGTCTGACTTCCGTCGACGTGGCGGGGGATAAAGGCACCGCTCTCGACGACAGTGGCAACGCCGTCAACGCAGGTACTTATACGGCAAAAGTATCGAGTACCAATACCAACTTTGCAGTTGCCAACAATACTCACGAGTTTACTATATATCCTCGTAAGATAACGGTTGATATACAGGATAGAGAGACGGTATATGCTGCCGGCGGTGATATAGATACGCAAAGCGCGCAATATTATAACGTAATATTAAAGAACAATACCAATAATGAGGCTTATGTCGCAACTCTTGATTCGGAGATTGCGACGGCCACAGGTCAAACAAGCGCTCTCGTACATAATGATTATAACGACGTATTTACGGTAAATATCAAGCCTTTTGAGCCTAACGGTACGGCGGGCAACTATTATGCCGCAGGTGACCATACGCTTGAATTTGTATCGCTTAACAGTAATTACGAGATTACGGGTATTGACGGAAAGTTTACCGTTTTGCCGGCTAAGTTGACCGTGTCAATTCAACAACTTCCGCCAAAAGTATATAATGCCGAGACTCAAGATATTATTCTTGAACTTACTCCCGGCGCTGACGGAAACGTCGTTCTTTACGGATATGAACTTGAGCATTTTGACGAATGTGTCAAGATTGAATATAGCGCAACGGGACACGACGGCTCTTGGAGCGAGACGCCTTTGACGATTACCAACGTAATCGAGTCTCCCAAGACGGTGTATTATAAGGTCAGCGCTCCCAACCATACTTATTACACGGGCACTTTTACGGAAGAAATGACCGCTGTCAATATTATGGTATACTTCGACGGACAGAAAGATACGGTATATTACGGCAGTGAAATACCTACGTCTGACCAACTTTTGACTATCTGTAACCATCGTTTTACCGTTTCTGAAAAATTGGTAGACGAGGGCGGCGGAATTTCTTCGGAGGATATTAAGGATATTCATCCTTCTGCAATATTTGATTTCTATCTTTTGGATCCTAAGACGGGGCAGGCCGTCGTAAATCGCAATGCCGATGCAGGTTCCTATACAGTTACGCATAGACTTAAAGCAGGCGTATCTGAGGATATCAACAACTTCAATGTAATCTACCATCTTGACGAGACTACCGGAGTTAGGGACAACGTCAACGCTTATACCATAAGTCCTAAACCGTTGCAAGTCGTTTGGGAGCAGAGCGGAGACAGATGGACCGGCGAAGGCAAGGATCATTATATATTCAACAATATTATACCTACCGTATTCCCAACTGCGCCAAACAGTTACGACGGTAAAGAAAACGTCGTGACAGGCGATAGCATTTATCTCGCAGGTATAGAACTTGGAGGTTCAAGAGTTAATGCAGAAGGATATACTGTCACAACTAAGTTAACTACCGACCGTAATCAACGCAACTACGTTCTCGTAGACGATGAGCATACGTTCTATATCGATCCGCTTGAAGTCAAGATCGTCATCAAGGATCAGTATGCAAAATACGGCCAAGCAAGACAAATTCCGCTTGGAGAACTCATAGACCCAATCAGCGTAGGCGCAATTTGGGACTATGCTCAAGGTAGCGAAGCAAGATTCTTCTCCGACCATTACAGCAACTATAAGTTTATATCTCAGGCTCATTCTACAGACGGTTCTGCTTTGGTAGACGTGGGCGAGTATCCTATTGGAATTACTGCAAATACCAAGGACGGTATGGACGGTACTATTCGTGACAATTACAAGGTTACGGTAGTTACGACCGAGGAAGGTAAGAGCGGCACGTTCCACATTACTCCGGCAGATATACACTTTACAGGTAGACAGTATAATATTGCTTATGATTTAAAGGAAGATACCGTACTTACTAAAAATGCGCTTATTGACAGAATTAGCACAGGCTTGGAAGACAGAGGCGTAGACGCAAGTCAGTTTACTGTCTTGATGAGCGAAAGATTTTTGCAGACAAACACTTCTATAAATGAAGACAATGCAACGTGGGTAGACGCAACTGCTGAAGTCACAAAAGATATTGATTGCGCAAGATATTACGTATTGTTGAAAGTAACTCATCCGCAGGGCAATTTCAATCCGTTTGTCGCAAAGGTAGAACTCAATATCCTTTCAAATTGGGTGTCCGTCATTATAGGCAAGGGAGTTACCGACGCAGAGTATGGCTATACGGTGTTCCCTTCGGAAAAAATCTTTGATAAATTGGATATTGTGAGCATAGCCGGCTTTATGACTGAAAGCGGCGAGCAGTTGTGGAATACCAATCAAGACGAGGCAAAGAATTTGCTCAAACAATACGTGCAATTGTACGTAGGTTTGGGCGACCTCAAGACTGAGATGGAGAAAAACGCAAGCGTAGGCGATTATTCCATCTATATGAGAGTGATCAAGACAGGAGAATATGAAAACTTCCGTTTCCTCCCACGCGAAGGTGAAAGTGATACTTCTAACATCAACGCATATCACGTCGGACCTAGAACTATCACGGTTACTTGGGGCGAAATGGACGAAGAATACGGAGACCACGGCAACAGCCATACAGGATACACTATTGTAGGTATCGTGTCTGGCGAAGAAGAGCTCGTCAGATTGGAATTGACTCACGACATCGATAAGGAAGTTGAGCGTAATACCGCTCGATTTGAAGGCGGACACGCTTTTGCGGCAGGTTATTACGTTGCTCAAGTTGTTGGCGTAAGCAATCCCAACTATACGATTGATCCCGATGATAAAAATCTCACGACGACGTTTGTTATCAAACCTAAGGAAATTGAGATAGATCTTCACGACAGGACTTTTGTCTACGGTGTGGAGAATGCTCGTATCGACAAGATAAACGAAGCGCTCAACGTATATTCGCAGACGCCTAATTACGACGTTGTTTCCAAGTCGCCGTTTGTAGGCAGTGATAAGCGCGACAGCATATTTGAGATTTATTTTGACGGAAGTATTGCTGACGGACTCAATTATTTGCCTGTAGGTGAATACGTTATCAACGCAAGACAAGTGTTTACCACTGTGTCCGTCAACTATCAAGTGACAGTCAGAAATACCGGTAAGTTGAAAATAGATAAGGCAAGCGCAGGTCTTAGCGTCAAGCAATTGACTACGCTTTACTTCAATGCAGACGACCAAGAGGTCAGAATTGATAGAGATTGGTTGGTACTTTCGGGTGACGCTGACGTCATAAGAGAAAATGCGGCGGTAAGTTATAAATTCGTGTCTAGAGAAGATTATAGAGATACGACCGCTACTGAGTATACTCCCGAGGGCGAATATACCGTCAGAGATTCGGGAAGATACGTTATCAGCGTACAAATAGAGGCTGACAATCACGAGACTTATGTCACTGACGTCAATCTCAACGTCACGCCTGCCAACGTCATAATCAATATGAGCCAGGCAGAGAAGACTTACGGCGATACGCTTGCCGATATGATCAAAAAGGCAGAACAAGAGGACGTCAAGGGCATTACGTCGCTCTCCGATTGGCTCAAGGTCAAGTGCGGTATCACTATCGAAATGTATCGCGACTTCGGCGGAGGCAACAGACCTCAATGGGATATCACCGAATATGCGCTCCGAGACTTTGAGTTCTACGTAGTAGATCCCAACAACGTTTCCGGAGACGGCGGAGGCGAATTGCAACCGGGATCGTATCAAAACAACGTCGGCGAGTATCGCGTATATCACAGAATGGCGAGCGGCGCTTTGGCGAGCAACTATATCGTAGAGTATTATCAAGAGCCGGGCGTGTCTTCTAAGTGTAACGCTCATGCTTATAAGATAATTCCGAGACCTGTCGACGTAATTTGGGACGTGACGGATAAAGCAGATTGGAATACCAATCATACTCAATATTATTACACCGGTCACACTCCGGGACTTGTAGCAATGTTCTATGCGCTTGCAGACGAGAGCGGTCAACAGCCGTCAGTGCGTTTGCAAATTGAAGGTATGGAAAACGTCAACGTCAACGCTGACGGCGGTCATTATACAGCAAAAGTTGTACACAGCAATTGGGAGAGCAATCAATATGCTACCAATTATACGCTCAGAGAAGATACTTATGAATATAGTATTGTCAAGAGACCTATCAGAGTTACTATAAACGACCAATATAAGGGCGTTTACGGCTCGGTAAACGGTGGTGTCGAAGTTTCTCCCGGCGAATTTAGTATATACGATATTAAGGCAGATAAATATATTGACACGTTGCCGGTCAATCCAATAGAACTCGTTCTTGAGAACGTTGGCTTGGGCGAGGATAAGTTGTTGCCGGCAGGATCGTATAAAATAAGCGGTATCTGTCACAATGACAACTATGAAGTTGCGTTTGTCGGAAAGGACGGCGGAGAGTGCGGATGGCTCATAGTTGATAAAGCGCAATTTAGTTACGCTCATACGTCTGAGTATTCCGCCGCAAAATATCTCGGTAAGGAATTTACGCTCAACTTCAAGGATATTCTTTCCGTCAATGCAGACGCATTCGTCGCAGGCGACGATTGGGAGAGCGCTTGGGAAAATGCTAAGATTACCTATACGCAAAACGGCGTGACGGTGGCAAGCCCCGTATTCACAGGCGCAGGCTTGGAGAGCGTTCAATTCACATTGACGTTTGACAACTACAATGACTTTACGGGTATGCTTAACGTCAACGTTCAAAAGGCGACTGTCAACGTAAGCATCAACGCAGTGTACAGCTATTACGGCGACGCTTTGTTGGATTCAGATAAGATATTTGAAGGCGGCGTAACTCTTGCGGAGGGATCCGATGAGATTGAGATCGCAATCAGCGACATTATTACGCTCTACGTTGATAGCAGAGCTGTCAACGCAGGCGAGTACGTAATCGAATTCAGATACGTCGGCGACGAAGAGAATAACTTCGACGTGCACCTCATCGACAACTCCAATAAGTATGAGATCAAGCCTAGAGTAGTCAAGATTATATGGGAAATGGACGAGAATGACGCCTATGTCTTTGACAACAAACCTCACAAGATATTCTGCGATATCGATAACGTCGTCAACGGAGATAATTTGACTCCAAGATTTGAAGAGTACAATCAAAAGTCTCAAGCAGGCACATACGTTGCAAGATTGATAAGCATCGGCGATAATGGCAACTACGCTATGCCGGAAGATTGCTCTTTTGAGTGGACTATCAAGCCGAGATCTATCCAAGTATCTTGGACGGTCGGCGATTATACCTACGACGGCGAGTCAAAAGTTCCTACGGCTCGACTCAATCCTGACGACGTGCTTGAAGGTACTTCTTGCGGTATCAAGGTTACGGGCGCAGGAGTCAATGCGGGCGATTACGTTGCTATCGCAGAGCCTACGAGCTCCAACTATGCGTTTATCGGCGCAGAGCAAGCATTTACTATCAAGCCGAGACAAATTCAAGTCATTTGGGGCGACGATACTTTCGTTTACGACGGTCAGCTCCATGCTCCGACGGCAAGCGTGAAGGACGGCGAACTGTTAGAGGGCGATAAAGTCGGCGAGATCAGAGTCGACGGCGCTCAAAAGAACGCAGGTTCTTATACCGCAACCGTAGTCGGACTTGACAACGGCAATTACGTCGTGGTCGGCGCAAACAAGAGTTTCGTAATCGAGAAAAAAGTCGTTACGATTCAATGGACGGATACAGACTTCGATTACACGGGCGAGGAGATCGCTCCCAATGCAAGCGTCAATATCGGAGATATCGTCTCGGGCGACAGCGTCGTCGTAGAGATTAGCGGCGGTAAGGTAGACGTGGGTACTTATACTGCGACTGCTATCGGCGTATCCAACGGCAATTACGTTTTGGCGCCCAACAGCGTAAAAGAAATGGAGTACACTATCAACAAGGTCAACAATGAGTTTGACGGATTGTTCGGCAAGGGCGACAGCAAAAACGATATCGTCGGCATTCCGTGGACAGGAGAAGATAAGCCGACCAATAAGTTTGGCGGCGAAGTCATCATCAAGTATTACGACGATGCAAATTGCACCAAAGAAGTCGACGTCAACAAGCTCAAAGACGGCACATATTGGGCGGTGGCGTTCGTTGCAGGTACAGATAATTATAACGAACTCGTTTCGAGCCCGTTGAAGTTTACGATCGACAACGGTATCAATATCGGACTTGCGGTATCGGGTATCGTAATATCCGTGGTACTGCTCGGAGCAGTTCTCACGATCATACTCGTGGTCAACAAAAAGAGAAAGGGAGGTAATGCGTAATGAATATTTTGATCAGCGCTAGTACTGCTACTCAACTTACGGTTTGCCTTATCTTCCTGTTGTTGATATTGGCTTTGGAAGTCTTTGCTTTCGCGGGTTTGTTTATGTGGAGAAAAAAGGCTCTGCAACCCAAAAAGCAATCTAATGAAAATAATCAGACTCAATCTGCGCTTGATATGCAGGCGCAGGAAGAGCCTATGTCCGCAGAGCAACAATCCGACGTTGCGACGACAGAGCAAGCTCAATCCGCTCAAGAGCAGACAGCGTCGGTAGAGCAACCCGCTCAAGATTCTCAAGAAGATAAAAAGCAAGACCAACCGCAGTCGGCGTTTGCATTCGTCGCTCCGTTTGCTTTGCTTTCGGCGGCTTCGGGAGTTTCCTCTTTGAGAGGAGCGGTATACGCATTTGCTATAATCTGTATGATCGCCGCAGTCGGCGCAGTTGCGTTGGCGGTAGTATTTGCAATGCAAATATCCAAGATAAAAGAAGAACCCGTCGCAGAGCCGGCGCAAGAGCCTGTCGTGCAGCCCGCTCCCGAGCCTGTTGAAGAATCGCAAGCGGAAGAGCAACCAGTCGAGGAAGTCGTGGAAGAACCTGTTCCCGAGCCTCAACCCGAGCCGGAGCCGGAACCTCAACCGGAACCCGAACCCGAGCCTGTCGTGGAAGTGCCCGTCGTGGAAGAGCCCGTCGAAGTCGTGGCTACGACTGACGAAGACGATGACGATGATGACGAAGACGACGAGAAGGAAGAGGAAGAAGAGAATAGAATTTTTGTCGAGACGGACGACGGCGGTTATTTCATAATCCTCGAGAGAACCTTTACGGCGAGAATGATCCAAGCCAAAAAGCAAGTCAAAGAGTATTATTCTCACGTCAAGAATGCGCTCTTGTCTTTCAAGAAAGTCAGCGCAAGAATGAGTAAGCCGAGGGAGTCGTTCCGTTACGGCAGAGCTACGATTGCGCGTTTGGCTGTCAGAGGCAAGACTTTGAGATTATATCTCGATTTGAATCCGTTGAATTATGCCGACGGTAGATATAAGGTTGAGGACGTGTCCGAGATAGCTACGTACGCCGACACTCCGCTTCTTATCAAGATCACCAATGAGCGCAGATGCGAGTATGCGATCGAATTGATTGAAGATTTGATGATCAAGATCGACGCAATAGCCGATCCTAAGTTCGAAGAAGTAGATTACGTTGCTCAAATGCCGTTTGAATCTACGGATGCGCTCGTCGATAAAGGATTGATCGTCAAAAAGCTTGCAAAAGGCACTTCGCTCTTTGATTCAAAAGTCGTAGACGTGCTCACGCCTACAGATGACGAAAGCGACACTCACGTGAGCGTAGATTCCGATCCGATATCCGACGAAGACGGCGATATTGCAGATACTTACGAGCGTAGCTTTACTGCAAAACTTATGCAGTCTGACGTCACCGTCAAGCAGTTCTACTCTCAACTCAAGAATCATTTGCTATCTTACGGCAAAGTCAATGCGAGAATGACCAAGAAGAGAGAAGTCTTCCGATTCGGCAAAGTCGTCGTCGCAAAGATGTCTTTGAGAAGCAAGACTTTGAGACTTTATTTGGCGCTTGACTACGGCAAGTATAAAGACGGCAAGTATATGGTCGAGGATGCGTCGAGCGTAAAAGCCGTTGAAGATACCCCCGTGCTTTACAGAATTGCCAACGAGCGTCGTTCGCGTTTTGCAAAAGAACTCATCGACGAGATGCTCAAGGCGTTGGGCGCAGCTCAAAGCGAGAGAACCAACATTGATTATACGGCAGATTTGCCTTATATGTCCGATGAAGAATTGTTCCACCAAGGACTCATCGTCTTGAGACACGTTGCAGGCGTGACGGACAAGAAGTAACTTAAAATAATACGATAATTTAATACGTCTCAATTGTCAAATGCGACTATTGAGGCGTATTTTTTATGTAGAATCTACAGTTTTTTTGCAGATAAAAATAAGTTACGGTATTGCTTTATCTTCAAAAGTCGTATATACTATAGACAAGGAGGTGATGAAAATGTTGTTAGCAAGCAATGGATTGACTTTTTGGCAAGAGATTCAAATAGCTTTCAGCGACATAGGCATTATACCCGCCATTCTGTTGATTTTGGGTACGATATTTATTATCGTAGAGATATTTCAACCGGGCTTCGGCTTTTTTGGAATTGCAGGTTTGATTCTCGTGTTGGCAGGTATGGCAGTCAGATTGTTCATGAGCAAGAGAGGATCGCTTTTCGTGCAGTTCTTCGTTATGCTCTTATGCGTCTCGCTGGTCGTGTGTATCGCGCTTGTTATAATGTTACGTTCACTCAAAAAGGGTAAACTATCGCGAACGGGACTCGTCCAAAAGGCAACCGCAGTGCCCGAGGGTATTACGGGCGGCACGGAGGATTTTTCCCAATTGATCGGCAAGGTCGGCAAGGCAGAATCTGTGTTGAGACCGGGCGGTAACGCTATGATCGAAGGTAAATTATACAGTGTCGTATCGCAATCTTCGCTTATCGAGAGCGGCAGAGATATCGAAGTAATTTCCGTCGAGGGCGTTAAGATTACTGTCAAAGAATACGTCTCGGCAAAAGAAACGGTATAAATCAATAAGCAAAAAATTAAAATATATATTATAAGGAGTAAAAAATGGTTATGATGACATTGGCGCTTAGCGCCGGCGGCATTGCGGCAATCGTCGTTGCAGTAGTATTGCTCGTATTGCTTGCAATTATTTTCAGTGTTTTGCCTATCAGAATTTGGTTCAGAGCGCTCGTATCGGGTGTGAAGATCTCAATGACTAGGCTCATCGGTATGAAGTGGAGAGGTATCAAAGTCATTCCTCTTGTCGACGCATACATTTCTGCAAAGAAAGCAGGACTTGACATTTCCATTGACGAATTGGAAAGTCACGTGCTTGCAAGAGGTGACGTAATAAAAGTCGTTAATGCGTTGATATCCGCTCACTCGGCAAACATGGAGTTGACCGCAGAGACGGCAAGAGCTATCGACCTTGCAGGTAGAGACGTGCTCAACGCAGTAAAAGTATCGGTAAATCCTAAAGTGATCGAGACTCCCGCTATATCGGCGATTGCAAAAGACGGTATTGAGTTGAGAGTTAAAGCAAGAGTGACCGTCAGAGCAAATATCACGAGACTTATCGGTGGCGCAGGCGAGGATACGATCATTGCCCGTATAGGCGAAGGCATCGTCACGACGGTGGGTTCTTCCGAGTCGCACAAAGACGTGCTGGAAAATCCCGACGCTATCTCCAAGACGGTGCTTAGCAAAGGTCTTGACAGCGGCACTGCTTACGAGATTTTGTCTATCGACATTGCAGATATCGACGTCGGACGTAACATAGGCGCTCAACTTCAGATGGATCAGGCAGAAGCCGACAAGAGAATCGCAGAGGCAAAAGCCGAGGAAAGACGCGCTATGGCAGTTGCGTTGGAGCAAGAAATGAAGGCAAAGACCCAAGAGATGAGAGCTCTCGTTATCGAGGCGGAATCTCAAGTCCCCAAGGCAATGGCAGAGGCTTTGCAAAAAGGCAAGTTGGGCGTAATGGATTACTACAATATGCAAAACGTCATGGCAGATACCAATATGCGTAACGCTATCGGCGGAGTAGAAGAATCAAGCGACAGCAAAAAGAAGGATAAGAAATAATGTTTGCTTTAATTCCTATTGCAATTATAGCGTTCGTTATAATTGGGGTAATAGTTTCGGTTGCCAAACAAGGCGCCGAAACTAAGAAAAAAAAGGATGCGGAAAAGGCAATGGGTTTGCTTGACAACAAGGAGGAGTTCAAAAAATTCTTGGAATACGACTCCTCCGAGTCGGAGCGCCGTCCTCAACAGTCTCAAAAGGTTCAGCCACAGCGTCCTGCCCAACCGCAACCCACCGCATATCGTTCTCCTCAGCCTGCAAAACAGCAGATGACGGCTCAGCTTCAACAGCGTCTCGTCGAGTTGCAGCGCAGACAGCAAGAGAGAATGGCGGGCGCTCCAAAAAATATAGTGACGTCTTCGCACCACGACAGCCATTGCGACGTATCTCACAAAGATAATCACGATAAATACAGAGTGGAGTACGTGCCGACGATGAACAGCATAGGCGGAAAGTCTACCGAGGGTTGTCAAGATCATTACAACGTCAGATACGTCAAAATTGACGAAGAAAACGACAATGAGTTGGAACTCACGGCTCTTCAAAAGGCGATCGTCTATGGCGAAGTGATCAATCAGCCTGCGTTCAAAAGGCAATACGGCTCTCGCAGATTGAGATGATTACATCGACGAACTTAAACAAAAAATGTACTGCAATTTTGCAGTACCTTTTATTATCATATTAATAATTACTTTCTGTCCTTCATCGGCACGTATTCGAGAGCAGGTTGAGTACAGTTGTAAGCAGGGCGCATGATTCTTGACGAATTGATGAGTTCTTCCATTCTGTGCGCCGACCAACCTGATATTCTTGCGATTGCGAATATCGGGGTATAGAGTTCTTGCGGAAGTCCCAACATGTCGTATATAAAACCGCTGTAGAAGTCTATATTGGCGCTTACGCCCTTGTATATACGTCTTTGATTGGATATGAGTTTGATAGCAATCTCTTCGACTTTGGAATATAGATTGAAGTCTCTCATGAGCCCTTTTTCTTCGCTCAAAGACTTCGTCGACTTTTTCAAGAGCAATGCTCTGGGGTCTGACAGGGAATAGACTGCGTGACCGATACCGTAGATAAGACCGCTTTTGTCAAAGCTCTCTTTGTTGAGAATCTTGTTGAGATAATTCTCGATTTCCTCGTCGTCGTCCCAATCTGCGACGTTCTTTTTGATATCGTTGAACATCTGCGAAACTTTGATATTTGCTCCGCCGTGCTTTGGTCCTTTGAGCGAGCCTATCGCTGCGGCGATTGCAGAATAGGTATCCGTACCCGAAGAAGTCACGGCTCTTGCCGTAAAAGTGGAGTTGTTACCGCCGCCGTGTTCTGCGTGCAATACGAGAGCAAGGTCGAGGACTTTTGCCTCCAACTTGCTGTATTTGCTGTCGATTCTCAACATATGCAAGATATTTTCAGCAGTCGACAGATCGTCTTTTGGCGCATGGATAAAGAAAGAATTGTTTTCCTTTATATAATACTCGTAGGCTTGATAGCTGTATACCGACAAAAGAGGGAAGAGGGCTATCAACTGCAAGCATTGGCTCAGCACGTTGCCGAGCGAGGTGTCGTTTGCCTTTGAGTCGTAAGAATACAGCGTAAGCACGCTTCTTGCGAGCGAGTTCATCATGTCGTTGCTCGGAGCTTTCATGATGATGTCTCTTACGAAGGTGTTGGGCAAAGACCTGCGATATCTTGCGAGAATGCTTTTAAATTCTTCAAGTTCTGCTTTGTTTGGCAATTCGCCGAACAAGAGCAAGTAGGTCACTTCCTCAAATCCGTATCTGTCGCTTGATAAAAAATCTTCGCACAGAGAATTGATATTATATCCTCTATAAAACAATTGACCTTCGCATGGAATCTCTTCGCCGTTGATTACTTTTTTTGCAATTACGTCGCTGATGTTGGTAAGACCCGTCAATACGCCTTTGCCTTTGGGGTCGCGAAGTCCTTTGTTGACTTTGTGCTGAACAAAAAGCTCGGGGTCAATGACTCCGTTGCTCATGCATCTGTCCGCTAAAGTAGTAATTTTTCTCCCCAAATCCAAATCTTTTTTCGATGACATTGCAAAATCCTCTCGACTTTTAGTATATAATGTAAGTATTTTAAACTAATTTTGCCAAAAAGTCAATCAAAATGCTTTATTACGTGTCGATTATATGCTACAATATACTTGATTTAATTTAAAAATTTTGCGGAGTATTTTATGGATCTTCAAAAATTGAGAGATAACAGTGACGCCCAAGCCGATTACATGATGGAGGAGATTACCACTATAATCAAGACTTGCGGCAAGCGCTTGCCGGGCAGCGAGGGCGAAAAAAACGCCGTCGATTATATGGCAAACACCTTGAAAGAATACAGCGACGAAGTCAAAATCGAACCTTTTGAAATGCACCCAAAGGCGTTTTTCAATTGGATACATATCATGGTTACGATAATTCTCTTGGCAATGGTAAGTTATTTTTTCATACCGCTTCTTGCCATAATTTTGGTAGGCGTCGCAATGCTTTTGATGCTTTTGCAATTCGTGCTTTATCTTGAGATCGTAGATTGGATCTATCCAAAGCGTACTTCGCACAATCTCATGGCTGTCAAGCATCCAAAAGGCGAAGTCAAGAGAAGAATACTCTTTAACGGACACCCCGACGTAGCCCACGAATGGACTATGAGCTATCTCATCAGCGGAGACGCATTCGTCGCTCACTTTGTTATATCTATGGTGGGCATCGTTGCGTTGACGGGTATATCTATCGCATCAATCGTGTTGCAGGGCGGCGTAAGCTTTGCAGTCGCAAACACGTCAGTGGCAAACGGAGTGCCTATGATAATGGGCTTGGTGTGCTTGATATTCGTTCCGTTCTGGATAGCAATGTATAGAATGTGGAACACAAGCGTAATCGTCGACGGCGCAAACGACAACCTCACAGGTTGTTATATGGGCATTGCCGTAATGAAAGCTCTGCACGACGAGGGCATAGAACTTGAAAATACCGAAGTCGGCGTACTTTTGACGGGCAGTGAAGAAGCAGGCATCAGAGGCGCAAGAGCATGGGCTAAGAGACACGGCGCAAGCGGAGATTACAAAGACGTAGAGACTATAATCTACGCTTACGATACTTTGAGAGAGGGCAAGTTCCTTTGCGTCAATAGAAAGGACCTCAACAACACAGTCAAAGCCGATAAGCACGCAAGCGAATTGTTCTACAATGCGGCAAAGAGCATTGACGTCGCTTGTTCTTACGGATCGGTGCCTCTCGGCGCTACCGACTCTGCGGCATTTAACAAGGGCGGTTACCAAGCGGTAGGTATCACGGCGCTCGACCATAAGTTGCGCAATTACTATCACACCAGATACGACACTTATGACAATATGGATAAACAATGTCTATCCGATTGCTATAAGGTCACCGTGAAGACTCTTGAGGACTTCGACGACGGCAAATAATCTAGGTCATTTTGAGCGAAATAGAAAGCCAACCGAAAAAATCGGTTGGCTTTTTTTATTCAACAAAATTCTAATTTACTTTTAATTTAATGCAAAATTTTCATATTTCCAAAAAAAGTATACTTTTCTTGACCGCCTGCGAAAAGGCGTATTTTTACGATTACATTATACTTCACGAACAATTAATTTGCAATATCTTTAAGTCAGTAAAAGTATACTTTTTTTGGAATTTGTAAAGACAAAAGACTAATATAGCGGGGTAACGACGTGAAATTAAATAAATTAAAAAAATGTCTATTTGGAACTTTGATGATAAGCGTACTGTTGTTGGCTATAATGACGGCGACGACGCTTTTCGTTCCTGCGCAAGAAATAGCGCAAGCGGATACCGAAACGAGCGACATCGGCAAGATCACGGTGGACGGATATGAATCAAATCCCACTTCAAAGGTTTTTAACGGCGATAAATTGAGGAGTTTATACAGTCAAATCGTAGGTAAAGAAAACGCAACTTACGCCGATCTTGTAAAAAAACTGTCAGATGCGACTGACAACAAAATGTGCAGCGCAGATTTCAGAACGACAAGCATAGACGGCAAAGAAATTTACGTTACGATAGACGGTATGAAATGGGCTGCAATGTATCTTGCCAACAACAAGAGCGGACAGCCTGTGCTGACTTTGTGGCTTGTGGATTCCAACGATATTGACGATTCAAATTATTCTTCGTATGTATATAATGATTATACGGCAAGTTCATTAGGTGATTATCCTGCTCTTATGTATGCTACGAGTCAGTTGCGAGCAATTTGTCTCAACAATGGCGGTATATATGGCACAAGCATTACGACGTATGATACTGCGGTACAAAAAGCAGATCATCCATTTGCTAAGTTTACTATGCCCAACGGTACTTATGACGGAGTGGAACTTAAGGGAAGTTTGTATGATTTTATTGAAATTCCCGAGCAAATGGAATGGCAGGAATTTGAGTCGTCAGAAAAAAATGGCGATCCGGATCCCACTAACTATGAAAATGACGCTTGGTCTACCGAAGTAAATGTTTTTAAATCTTTAAATAGAACACCTTTGACAGATATAGTTGGTTATAGTAATTGGAATAAAGATAAACTTTGGGTACCTAGTTATGCAGAATCAGGATATTATGTCAGGAATTATTCTTATAGAGGCATGTGGCGAGAATCCGACGAAGTATTCGATAGTAGTTCGTATTATTGGACGAGAAGTGTACCTCCCAGCAGATATTCCGACGCTTATTCTAATAAGGGTAGTTCAAGTATTGTTACTACAACTTGGAATATTCGTCCTGCTTTTCACTTAAATTTGTCTGAAGTGGAAAAAAGTACAACCGTTGCTGTGCCAAGTCAAGGCGAAAAGAAAAAAGATTTTTATATCGACGATAATACCGACTTGGAGTTTAATCTCAACGGCGTTGATACGACGAAGTTAGATATTACGTGCGTTTCTCAACCTGTGAGCGGAGAGACAGCGGGGACGATGACTTATAAGGCAAGTACTTTTGGACTTGTTACGCTCAAAGCAAGCAAAGTCGGTAAGTATACCGTCACGGTTAAGCCCAAGAACGGAGAATGTTGGAGTAGCGGTACGGCAACTCCCGTCGAATATACGTTTTATATCAAATACTTGGTCGACGAACCTGCATTGATTGGACAGACAGGAGCGTTGTCGATAAGCAAAAATTACGCCGACGGCGAACAAGAAATCAAGTTTGCAAAAGAGTTTTACGACGCGACCAAATATGACATTAAACCAAATACTTCGCCTAGCGGACTTACTTTTGACGATTCAAGCGGAGAAGCCATATTCAAAGTCAAGGACGCAGACACGTATACTGCGTCGGTAGAATTAAAAGATAAGACGTTGATGGAATGGAACGCAGACAATCTCGATACGTCCAAGGTGTCGGGCGATACTGCCAACAAAACCATTACCATAACAATTCAACCTAGGTTGTTAATGATCTCCCTAGACCCTAACGGAGCCTGGAGTGTGCCTTATGGCGAAGTTGGCAGTTTTGCTTTCACTGACGACAGAGTTAATACCGACGACGTCATCAGATTTACGACGACTTACGCCTTAAAAGACGGTAGTGGCAGTTCTGTCACGTTGACGAATACAACGACTGGTAATAGGACGGAGTTCAGTATTCCGCCAAGTTTGGCAAAAGGCGTATATGAATTGAGCATAACTCTCAATTCGTCGGGACAGGGCAAAAATTACGTTCTCAACGGCAGTCCTATCAAAAAAGAGTTTTCGGTAGTGGATAAAGAAATAGACCTTGAGCAAGCCGATATAATATGGGGATATGAGAATTTGCGAGTGTCCAATGGCGAATGGCAAAGGTTAGGAGCGTGGGATAATAATACTGTTGTTCTTAATTACACGGGCGCAGAATTTAAGTGGAGCGTCGACGAAATTGCGTTGGCACAAAAGGGCGTAAAAGTAGATTACGACGGTTTAGGATACGAGAATGCGGTAGCTACGAATAGCGGAAGCGCAATCTATACGACGACCGTGCACTTGTTGCCTATAGTCGAGACGAGTATTTTGAATACTAAGACCTTTACTATCAAGTGGAAAATCGATCAAGGTTTATACGATTTGTCGGGAGTATCTTGGGACTATGCCGACGGCGAGTTGGAATATACGGGCAGAGGACAGGAAGTGAAATTGACGGGATTGCTGTCTTCGTTAGTACCGCAGTATACGGGCAACAGACAGACCAACGTCGGCGACAACTATTTGGCAAAGGTCAATGGATTTGTCAACAACGATAGCAATTTTAAAGATCCCGATATCAACGACCCTACTACGTATATCTATAAAGACGGCGAGACTTTCCCGTGGGAACTCGTATGGAAGATAGTCAAGAAGAAAATATCGCTGTCATGGGAAGCAAAAGAGGCTGTGGACGTCAACGGCCGTAATTTCACTTATTACGTGGCTGCGGGCGAAGATGCCGACAAGATCAGCGGATACGAATACTATAGAGGCGACGATTACAGCAGTAGCGGCGGCGGAAGTGCGACGGGCAGTCCTATAAAATTCGAGGACATAGTAGTCGTAGAGAAACAAGTTGACAGCTATTGGGCGGTAGCTATATTGTCGGCGGAGTACGACAATAATTACGAGATCGTAAGCAACAAGGCGAGACTGTTCTCTGTGGGCTCGACAAACGACGAAGTTAAGGTAGAACTCAACGGCGGCAATCATAAGTATACTTATGACGGCAATGCGCACGGCAACGAGTTGAAAGTCACGACAAGCGCGTTGAGCGTAAACGATATCGTCAAGACGTACTATAGAGGCAGCGAGGTAAACGAAAATAACAGGCTTGAGGGAGCACCGACTGACGCAGGTAAGTATTTGCTTGTGATGAGCTTAAGCGCGCAAGACGAAGAGGACTTTGTATTGTCGACGAGCAGAATAGAATTTGAGATAGAGAAAGCTAAGATAATGGCGGTATGGAATACCGAGGGGCAAATCCCCGTGATATCCAACTTGAACGATAATCTCAAAGAGATAGTAGGATATATCTATTACGATGCGGAGGGCAATCAACTTGAGGACGGAGCTCAACTCGAAGTAGGCAAGACTTACAGCGTCAAGGCAATACTCAAGGGAGATTACGGGAAGAACTATGAGTTCGTAGCTCAAGACGGAGAGACGGTGCTTGACGACCCGACTACGACGGAAGAAGAGGAGTTTACCGTCAAGGATAGCAACAACGGCGACGGTAACGGCATAGGCGGAGTAGGCAGCGGAAACCAAGGCGGAGACGGTAACGGCAGCGGAAACGTCAACTTTGACAACGTAGGCGAGATACTTAAGCAGTGGTGGCAAGTCATCGCAAGTGCAGTAAGCATAATATTGATAATAATATTTATGAGCAAAGGCATAGGCTACGCCAACAAGCGAAAGAAAGCCAAGAGGACGACGGAGAAATACGCCAACTATTACGCAGGCGCAACGGGCTTGTTTGGACTCGCAATGACGGCTTGGACTGCAATAGCTTGTACGCTTATGGGCGTGGCGGTATTGAGCCTTGTCTTTATGATAATCGAGAAATCGCTCAACAACAAGGCGCAAGAAGAGCTTGAAGACGCAAGAGACGAGTACGATCGCAACAGAGCTGAGGTCGAAGAGAGAAAACGCGACGAAAATATGCGCATGATGTTTATGGGCATGATGGGCGGTCAAAGCGGCAACGGCAATATGGGCGGCGGTTACGTCGTGCAACAAGGACTCGGGGCGGACGAGATAAGAGGCATAGTATCAGAGACTATGACGGCATTGCTCCCGGGTATGCAACAGCTTTTGCCTCAACAGGCGTCTTCCAATGACGAAGTCATAAAGAGCCTTATAGAAGGACAAAAAGCAATAATGGAAAAACTTGCCGAGCAATCTTCCGAAAAGGTTGTCGTCGAGAGAGAAGTCGCAAGCGCAGGCATGGTGGGCGTGGTAGGAGTGACAAACTCTAACGACGAAACTATCAAAAAACTTGCCGAGGGACAAGATTTGATTATGCAATGCCTTGCTCAACTCACAAAAGACAAAGTTGAAGACCAAAAAGAAAAAATCGTCGAGAAGATTGTCGAAGTACCCGTGGAGAAGATAGTCGAGGTACCTGTCGAAAAGGTTGTAGAAAAGGTAGTGGAGAAAGAAGTAAAAGTCAAAGTAACCGCTCCTGCAAAGCCAAAGATAGAAAAAGTTCCGAGACTTACTTTAGACGAGGCTTACGCATTGCTCAGCAAAGAGCAAAAGAAATACTTTGACGGATTGAGAGACTACGCTCTTACTAAGTATAAGTGCAAAGAGAAGAAGTCGACGTACTTCGTAGTCTACGGACAGACGAGTACCAATCCATTGGTCAAGCTGACGATAAAGAAAGACACGACGGTAGCACTCTTGAAAATGGAAGACGAGTATATGAAAGACATCAGAAGAGACGCAACGGGAGACGGAACTAAGATCAAGGTCAAAGAGACGGAAGTCGTGGTAAGCGACGCTCAAGCATGCAAAGCGGCAAAGAATATGATAGACCTTAGGGAAGATCAGATTGAGAGGTATGCCGACTTGTTAAAAGAACAAAGGGCGATGAAGAGTAAGAAATAATAGATATTTCGACTTCGCTACGCTCCGCTCAATATGACTCGTTTGAAGCGAGAGTCACGCCTTGAATGCGTCACTCTGAGCGAAACGAAGTGAAGTCGAAGAGTCTAATTTAATAATGTCATTTCGACCAAAGCGTAGCGTCGTGGAGAAATCTCAACTGATATAAAAATGATTAGACCTCTCCGCTACGGTCGGTCGAGGTGACGAACACACCTCATCACCGCCTACGGCGGAGCTTCCCCTCAAGGGGAAGCCGAGGCACGGATATTTTCTGTCACTGACGCTCGCTACGTCCTCGCACCTGCTTGCTCGCTATGTACGACTACGTTACACTATGCTCATGGTGACTCGTTTAAAGCGAAAGTCACACATTCAACGAGTCATATTGAGCGGAACGAAGTGTAGTCGAAATATCTAATGTATTAAAGAATTAATCAAGCAAAGACAAAAGCCACCTTAAAGGTGGCTTTTGCTCGGTTAAACCGATATGTGGAAGTGAAAAAATTATGTGAAAAAAGCAAATTAATTAAATTCTGTTTTCTGCAAAAGACTCTTCTTCATTTGCGTCTTCGAAGTTGCAATACTCAATCAATTCTTCGTCCATTTCGTCTTCGACGACGATTTGTCTCGGAGTGATTTGGTTTTGAGCCATTTTGAGCATCACGTTTTGACGCAAAGCATTGTCGTTTGGCTTTGTCAACAGCGTTTGTTCTTTGTCTATGAGTCCTTGCGCAACGAATTTGTTTTCAAGGGGAGTCAGTCTCATGTCATACTGCTCGTAGTCGTATCCATAGAATTCGCATACGGTGCGGTCGTACATTTCTTGCGTAGCCTTTTGCAAGTACTCGATATTCTCTTTAGCCGACAAATCTTTTTTTGGATAGATAGCGGGGCATATCTTGACCGTGCAGTCTTTCTTGACGCCCAGCTTTCGTCTGATCCAATTTGGTTTGCGGAAGAGTATTACCGTCATTACGACAGGCACGTTGTTTTTGACTGCGTAATGGAAAGCGCCTTTTTTGAGCGGACGGGAATTTTCGTACTTTTCCCACATTACTTGCTCGGCGTAGAACGTGACGACGGAGTTGCCTTCTTCAAAAATCGTCGAGATCTCTTTATCGAGATTGCTCATTGCTTTGATAGAATTTGCAAGAGGCAAAAATCTGCCTGCTCTCAAGAATTTTCCGCCGATGCCTTTTTTGAGTTGAAATTCTGCGCCCGTCATATAGTGTCTGTGACCAAAAGCTACTTGGAAGTTGACCATTGCGTCAAGCAACATGACGTGATTTGACACTCTTATTGCATTGTCCACTTGTTTGAGATTGTCTTTACCCTCGATTTTGAGGTCAAACAACAATTTGTTGGCGAGCGGGAGCATAGTGCGTAAAAGGAATTTGACAATCGAGCTTCCCACTTTGAAACTTGCGGTTTTTGGACGGAACTGATAATCCTTGTCCACGGTGATTGCATCGTCGACAGTATATGGCGTAGACCATTGATCGTACGCTTCCATTCTTGCGTATTGCGCATGCATTTGATCGTATTCTTTTTGGGTAATCTTTGCCATATCTTTGTCCTCCGCTAATAAAATGTGTAAAAGTAATTGACTTTTATCTATTATTTTACTATTCTAATTATAGGTCAAATGGTACAAAATTTCAACTTAAAAACACATACCATTTGGCAGTGAAATGTATAATATTTGACATGTCAATATAATTATGTCGATTATTATACCACATTTTTGACAAATTGTTGCTACTTAATAATCAGTTAATATTGCGTTAACATTAAGTTAACATAGTCTTAACGATACTCAAATATGGCAAAAAAGTTTATATTTGTCAAACAAAATCATCTATGGGAGAAGAATTATGGACAAAACAAAAAAAGACAGAAGATTCAAGCGTACCCAACAGCAGTTGTTGTTGGCGTTGAAAGAATTGATAAACACCAAGAGTATTATCAATATTTCAGTGAGAGAACTTGCAGAGCTTGCCGACGTCAACAGAGCGACCTTTTATCTTCATTACAGAGACCCTTACGATATGCTCGAGCAACTTGGCAATGAATTTATTGACAATATGAAGACGATTCTCATCAAGGACAACGAGAGTTTCAATCCTGCCAAGAGTTTTGTAAATCTTTATAAATACGTCAAGGAAAATTACGACATTGCTTACATTCTATTTTCGCCCAACTGCGACAGCGGATTTGGCAGACATTTGGAGAGATCGCTTGAGAAGTTTTGTT
This sequence comes from uncultured Clostridia bacterium, assembly GCA_947177795.1. GTDB lineage: Bacteria > Bacillota > Clostridia > Christensenellales > UBA3700 > RACS-045. The sequence goes on from CAMWVR010000002.1 coordinate 37,259, forward strand.
TTGACAGTTGGATAGTACGCGCCAAAGACGACGACTCTCGCAATTGCGATTATTACAGCGTCTACCTCGTCGCAGGTATCAAAGCGTTGTTGGAGAAGTGGATATTCGACGGTTTTGTAGAGACGCCCGAAGAAATGGCAAAGTTATCTCAATATTTTATGATGTACGGCGGCAAGCAGTTCTGGGAATAGTTGATTCGTCAAAAGGGCAGTGATACTAAGATTTTGACGGGATATCATATAAAGACTTTAATTCAAGCAATCGGGCGTAGGCAAGTTGATATTGCGCTACGCTTACCAATTGGATTTTTTCATCTTTTGTAAACAAAGTCAGTTTGCCAATCTTTCCAAACTCTTTTTCCGCTTCGACTTTTTGCAAATCGCAAATCTTTATTAAATATTTATTTTTGCCTATAATCAATGTGTCGTCGTTGAGTTTGATAAGGTCAAACGTGAAGGAGAATTTTAGGTGCTTTGCTAAGCCGTTGCCTCCCACGCCAATCAGCGCAAGTGGCACGGAAAGAAGCCAAGCGCTATAAATGGATGGTCTAGAACTTTCGACAAAAAATAAGCCGTAAATTCCTAACGGCAGAGTAATTATGCCCATGATTAGCATAAAGAAATAAACAAAAAACATTGACTTAGATTTTTTTGCAATTATCTCCATTATTTTGCCTTTTTATTAAACATTCTGTCGTCGTCTGTGATTTTTCTCAAAACTCGGCAAGGATTGCCCACGGCTATCACTCCCTCGGGAATATCCTTTGTGACGACGCTGCCGCTGCCTATGACAGAGTTTTTGCCTATCGTCACACCGCCGTTGACGATGACTCCGCTTGCAAGCCATACGCCGTCGCAAATGGTGATTGGCTTGGCGTACTCGAGATCGTATACGCCGTCGGGGTATTGCTGAATGGCTCTCTCGTCTGCGACCAACGGATGCACGGGAGTTGCGATAGTGACGTTGGGACCGAACATAACGTTGTCGCCGATAGTCACGGGCGCAACGTCAAGGATCACGCTGTTGTAATTTGCATAGAAATTTTCGCCTATAGAGGTGTTGCAACCGTAGTCGAATCTGACGGTTGGTTCAAAGTAAAAATCTTTTTTATGGCTTTTAAGCACACTGTGCATCAGGTCGTATCTCTTTTGTTTTTCGTCCTCGTTGGAGTTGTTGAATTCCACGCAAGCTTGACGCACCTTTTTTCTCAATGCAGCAAGTTCGGGATCTGTGGGATTGTATAGCTGACCTGCCACCATTTTTTCTCTTTCTGTCATAATATCACCTCTAATATATTTATATCAATATTATATCAAGTCGTGCGATGATAAGTCAATGGGTTGTTTAGAGATTGCGTATTTACTCAGATTTTACATAATTAGAAAATTTTGTGTATTGACAGTATTTATGTCGGTGATTATAATATACAGGGCTATTTTTGGCTAAGAGGTGAAATGATGGGGATCGACGTATTGATAATAGGCGCAGGACCTGCGGGAATATTCACGGCATTGGAGCTTGTCAAACAAAAGAGCTGCAAGAGCATTACTATAGTGGAAAAAGGCGCTTCGATAGAGCGTCGGCATTGCCCAAAGAATGAGACGGGCAAGTGCGTCAACTGCAAGAATTGCGCTATTACGACGGGATTTTCGGGCGCAGGCGCATTTTCCGACGGCAAGTTGTCGTTGAGTCCCGACGTGGGCGGAGATTTGCCCGACCTCGTTGGAAGAGAGTTGGCGGAGCAGACCATAGAGTATGCGGATAAGATATACCTTGAGTTTGGCGCAGACACGCATATCGAAGGCGTCTCCAATCCTCAAAAGGTCAAGGAGATACGCAAGAAGGCAATCAAAGCGGGGCTTAAACTCGTCGACTGTCCAATCAGGCACATGGGCACGGAAAAAGCTCGCGACATATACTATTCGATTGAGAAATATCTTTTGGACAACGGCGTAGAGATACTATTCGACACACCTTGCATAGACTTAATTATTGAAGACAACGTATGCAAAGGCGCAATCGTCAAAAGGGGCAAAGAGGAAGTGTCGCTTGTTGCCGACAAGGTGGTCGTAGCCACAGGCAGAAGAGGCGCCGATTGGCTTGAGAGAGCTTGCAAGGCGCACAATATCGAGCATCAACCGGGCACTGTCGACGTGGGCGTGCGAGTGGAAGTGCGCAACGAGATAATGGAAGAAGTCAACGAGACTCTTTACGAATCCAAGTTGATAGGCTATCCCGAGCCGTTCAAAAACAAAGTCCGCACGTTTTGCCAAAATCCCGGCGGATACGTAGCGCAGGAAAATTATGACAACGGTCTTGCCGTGGTCAACGGACACTCGTTTAAAGACAAAAAGTCGGAAAACACAAATCTTGCGATACTTTGTTCGCACAACTTCAGAGAGCCTTTCAATCAGCCTATCGAGTACGCTAAAAAGGTGGGCGAATTGACGAATATGCTCGGAGCAGGCAGAATATTGGTTCAAAGATACGGAGATATTCTCAGCGGAAAGCGTACCTGGCAAAAGGAGTTGGAAAATTCTAACGTCAAGCCGACTTTAAAAGACGCAGTCGCAGGGGATATAACTTCTGCGTTGCCGTATAGATCGATGATAAGCATTCTCAACTTTATCAAACAAATGGACGAAGTAGTTCCCGGTTTTGCCAGCAGCGAAACTCTGCTATATTCTCCCGAGCTCAAGTTCTACAGCAACAAGATCAAAATGGATGCGCATTTCAACACTAGCGTAAAGAATCTTCATTGTCTCGGCGATTCGTCGGGGTGGACTAGGGGATTGATGATGGCGTCGGTGATGGGGGTGCTGATGGCAAGAGAGATTATATGACGACCGCATATATCGGCGCAATCAAATGTCATTTCGACCGAAGCGTAGCGAAGTGGAGAAATCTCAACGATATAATAAAATAGATTAGATTTCTCGACTGCGCTCGAAATGACTCGTTCAAGGTTTTACTTTCGATTCAAACGAGTCACCCTGAGCGTAGTCGAAGGGGCTGATCCGTTCGAAATGACATTGACGTCCATTTAAAAGATAAAAACAAGCGTACGATTTTTCGTACGCTTATTTCATAATATTAGCAAAATATCAATTGATACTTAATCCATAAATTGCGCAACCAAATCTTTCATTGAGTATTTGCCGCTTTGTTTTGTTGCGAGGAAGAGTCCTGCGCGTATTGCGCCTTGAGCGAATACCATTCTCGATTGCGCTTCGTGCTTTATCGTGATGACTTCGTCTTTGCCGATGAAAAGCACGTCGTGCTTGCCGACGATAGTTCCGCCTCTCACGGCGTGGATACCTATCTCTTTGTTTTGGCGTTTGCTGTCCTTGCCTTGTCTGCCGTAGACGAATTCTTTGGAGTTGTCGAATTCTTCGTTAATGGCGTTGGCGATTGACAGGGCGGTGCCTGACGGAGCGTCAACCTTTTGATTATGGTGCTGTTCGATGATTTCCACTTCAAAGTTGTTGCCGAGGAAGTTTGCAGCCTTGCGGCACAATTCTATCATGAGATTTACGCCCAGCGACATATTGCTGGATTGGAATACTGCAATGCTCTTGCTTGCCTCGTCGATTTTTGCCTGTTGTTCTGCGGTATATCCCGTGGTGGCAAGCATGATTCCCGTCTTGTGGGCAAGAGCGTATTCAAGTATTTCGTTCAAAGCGTCGGGACGGGAAAAATCTATTATCACGTCGGCATTGACGTTGATATCCTTTCCGCATTTAAATACGGGTACGGAGAATTGCTTAGCGTCGGCGAATTTATCCACGCCGCCCACGCATTGAGCGTTTTCAAAAGAGGGGAGACATTCGAGAATATTTCTTCCCATTTTACCGCCGATACCCCAAATTAAAATCTTTGTCATATCACACCTTTAAATTATATTGAGTCTTTGCATTTCTTCTTTAAGCGCCTTTGCCTTGCAATCGCTCATCGGAGTGAGCGGAAGTCTCAATTCGTTTTGGCAAAGTCCGAGCAGAGAGCAGGCGTATTTAATTGGAATGGGATTGACTTCGCTGAAGAGCAAGTCGATAAATTTGTCGTACTTGTTGAGCAACTTATCCGCACTGTCAAAATCCTTTGCGTTGGCGTACGCCATGACTTGCGCAAATTCTTTGGGCAAGGCGTTGCTTGCGACGGAAATCAGAGTAGTTCCGCCGAGTCTTGCGATATCCACTGCGAGTTTGTCGTCGCCGCTCATGAGCTGAAGACCCGTTCCCTTGACGGCTTGAGCCGTCTTGGCGATTTGTTCCAAGTTGCCGCACGCCTCTTTGATACCCACGATAGAGGGGATTGAATGCGCCAATCTACCTGCCGTCTCGGGGAGAATGTTGACTCCCGTTCTGCCCGGCACGTTGTAGATTATCATAGGCAAGTCGCACTTGTCGGCGATAGCCTCGTAGTGCAAATACAGTCCCTCTTGCGTACACTTATTGTAGTAGGGCGACACGACCAAGATACCGTCTGCGCCCTCGTCCTTTGCGACGACAGAATTTTCCACGGCGGTAGCCGTGCAATTAGAGCCCGTGCCGAAGATGACGGGTACGCGTCCGTTGACTTGCTTGATTGCAAAATCTCGGAGAGCTTTCTTTTCGGCAGACGTCATAGTGGCTGGTTCGCCCGTCGTGCCGATAAAGACGATTCCGTCGATACCGCCGTCGATTTGATATTCAATAAGTTTTTTAAAACTGTCGTAATCCACTCCCGATTTGCCAAACGGGGTAATTATCGCAGTGTAAGTACCTTCAAACATATTATTCCTTCTTTATATTATATATACTATATTATATTTTGCCGTTGGCGATCATATACTCGGCAATTTGTACTGCGTTGCTTGCTGCGCCCTTGCGGATATTGTCGGATACCACCCAGAGGTTGCAACCGCTTTCGACGGTGTCGTCGAGACGGATACGACCGACGTAGACTTCGTCGTGACCCGTTGCATCCATAGGCATGGGGTACTTGTTGTTTGCCACGTCGTCGACGATGACGATGCCTTTTTGACCTTTGAGAGCCTCGATGATGCCTTCTTTGGTGCAAGGCTTGTTGAACTCAAGGTTGATAGACTCGGAGTGCGAGTTGAGTACGGGGACTCTTACCGTAGTTGCGGTAACTTTGATGGATTGATCTCCGAGTATCTTCTTTGTCTCTTTCATCATCTTTTCCTCTTCTTTGGTATATCCGTTGTCGAGGAATACGTCGATATGAGGCAAGCAGTTGTTTGCTATCTGATAGGGGAATTTCTTAGTTGCGTACTCTTGTCCGTTGACAAAAGCCTTGAGACCTTCGAGAAGGTCGTTATATCCCGCTACGCCTGCGCCGCTTACTGCTTGGTAGGTGCTGTATACGACTCTCTTGATGCCGTATTTGTCATGGAGCGGCTTGAGAGCTACCATTGCTTGGATAGTAGAGCAGTTTGGATTGGCGATGATGCCGTGATTCCAATCGATGTCTTGTGGATTGACCTCGGGCACAACGAGCGGAACCGTCGGATCCATTCTCCATTGGCTGGAGTTGTCTATTACGACTGCGCCGCAATCTGCAAATACGGGAGCAAACTTTGCGCTTGTCGAACCGCCTGCGGAGAAGAGGGCAATGTCAACTTTGTGAGCCTTGACGTTTTCTTCCGTCAATTCGATGACGGTGTGGGGCTTGCCCATAAAGTCAATGACTTTGCCTGCGCTCTTTGCAGATGCAAAAAGATAATAATTCTCGACAGGCAATTGCTTTTCTGTGAGTACTTCCAAGAATTTGTTGCCAACCATTCCGGTTGCGCCGACTACGGCTACGTTGTATTTTTTCATAAATATCTCCTTAAAGATAAAAGTATTTTCTTATTCAAGTCCACGATGAGCAATAAAAAACGCTCTGCCATACAATAGGCAAAGCATTAAAGTTGACAATTGGATAGATATTGTCAGTTTAAGCGCTTCACCTGATTGACTAGGTGACAGTCGCAGGGTTGTTCACCGTAGCGACCAACCGCATATCTCGCAAGATTGATATACGATTTCGGCAAAATATCCTTTCTTGGGTGCGTCTTGTCGCATTTTTCCCAATACTATTATATTCTGCGCCTCTGTAAACTTAAGAGTATATTATCATATTATTTAAGATATGTAAAGCGATTTGCAATCAAAACATTTTGGAAATTTATGTAACGCTGTCGCCGTGACGTCATTTTGCGTCAACTTGTCATTTCGACCGTAGTAATTTTGTCATTTCAAGGTAGTCATTCTGTCATTTCGAGCGTAGCCGAGAAATCTATTTAATAACGCCGTTGCGTTATTTTGTCACCTCGAGCGTAGCCGAGAGGTCTAATCCGTAAAAAGTTTGCTTACGCTGCAACTTTAATTTACAAAAAATTGCACGATGCAATTTTCTTTTACATTGCGGTTTATAATTTATGGGCAAGAATATTTGCTTAAATAAAAAAAAGAGTGTATACTGTATGGGTAAAATAATCCAAAATTAAACGGAGAGGGTATGAGCGCAGTAAATAATATAGCTAAAAAACTCGTTTTAAAGAGAGACTTATCGCCTGAGGGCAGAGTAACTAATTACAAAGGTCGCATTCGTCAGGCAATAGCGGCGATATCGGCGAATATGACTAAGTTGGTATTGCTCAACTTGCTTATGGTCGTGGCGTGCGCTCCTCTTATTGCGACGTATTTTGTTATGAGATCCCAAGAGGCGGCGGCAGTTGCCGGCTTGAATTTCAGCACGGGCATAGGCGTAGGCTTTGGCGTAAGCGACGATACGTTGATTGCAATCGAGAGGATATACGACATAAGGCTTATGGGATACGGACTTGCGATACTCCCGACGTGTCTGCTCGTGGGATTGTTTGCTTCGGGACTTTACTATTGTTGCCGTAATATGCTTTGGAATACCAAAGTCAAGGTGGTCAAGCATTTTTTCAGAGGAATCAAAAACAATTGGTATAAGTTCATGCTCTCGTTTGCTTGGCTTGGCGCATTGGCAACGGGCTTTGCGTGTTCGCTCATCAAAGTGCTTAAAGATACTGCTCTCAACGGCAGCGCCAACGCAGGTTGGTGGGCGCTCATGATATTCATCGGCATATTGGCTTTGCTGAGCGCTTTGTATATGATGATCGGGCAGGGTATGTACGTGACTTATAAGTTCAAGATGAAAGAGTATATCGTCAATACCTGCTGTCTCACGCTTTTGATGATATTGCCGGCGCTTATAGTTACGATTTTCTTCTCGGGCGTAATGGCGTTGAGCTTCGTCAGCATTATAGGTATGTTTATACTCGTCGTAATGGTAATGATAGGTTTTTCTGCCTTTGCGATATTTAATATTGCCTTCTCGCAATACGCTACCGACACCTTTATAGCTTACTTGTATGAAGAAGAGCAAAAGGCTATACTCAAAGAGCAAGAAAAGCAGGCGAAACAGCGCAACAAAGAGAAAAAGAAACAAGCTCAAAAGAACAATTATCAAGGCAAGAAGAAAAAGAGATAACACGTTATGGGCGCTTACAGCATATTGGCAAAATATTACGATACGCTCATGGGCGACTTTGACTATGACGGATATTTTGAGTTCATAAGGGATAAAGTTGTCGGCGAGGGAGTGGACTTGGCTTGCGGCTCGGGCGAGATGACGCTCAGGCTTGCAAAATGCGGCAACAAGATGATGGGCGTAGATTTGAGCGGCGAAATGCTCAACGCGGCGACTCAAAAGGCTAAGAAATCTGCGCTTGACGTCAAGTGGATCAATCTCGATATGTTGGACTTGGAGCTGAATCATTGCGTGGATTTTATCACTTGCGTATGCGACGGAGTAAATTACGTTGCGCAAAAGGACTTGCAAAAGTTTTTTGATAGGGTATATAATTGTCTCAAGGTGGGTGGAAAGTTTGTTTTTGATATTTCTTCGAGCTACAAGCTTGAGGAGATACTCGGCGACAATCTTTTTTGCGAGGATCTCGACGACGTGACTTATATATGGTCCAATGCGTTGGGCGACGGCTACGTAGATATGGACGTCGACTTTTTTGAAAAGATCGAGGGAGATATATATAAAAGGATAGAAGAGAGCCACAGACAGTATATCCATGAAGTAAGCTTTGTCAAGACTTGCCTTAAGAAATGGAGCGTTGAGGTTTTTGACGGCGAGACTTACGGCAAGCTTACGGATAAGTCAAAGAGAGTTATTTTTACGGCGACTAAGGTTTGACCTCGACGGGTCGTAATTGCGGTCACGGTTTACATAAGAAGAAATTTATTTAATATTGACATTTTTAAAAATTAGGTATAATGTATTATTTAACAAATAAATAATTGCATTATTACTAAAGACGCTCAATTGGGGAAAGACAAAAGAATTATAGAGGGACTTATGATAAAAAGAGCAATTTTATTTGGCGGAAAAGCCATTGTGAGCATTTTGGACACGACTTCCACGGTCAGGGAAGCTGTGAAGATACACGGATTTTCTGCGCCTGTCGCTATGGCTATGGGTAAGGCGCTGACGATGGCGGCGTTCATGAGCGCAGGCTTTAAGGGAGTGGGCAACAAATTGACGCTCATCATCGACGGCGACGGCGAGGGCGGCAAAATGGTGCTGTGCGGAGACTTCGGCGCAAAGGTCAGAGGATATATCCAAAATCCCAAGGCGTGCGAGGGACGGCAGGCAAGCGTATCCGACGTCGTGGGCAAAAACGGATCGCTCAGCGTGATAAAAGACTTTGGACTTAAAGAGCCTTACAATGGGCTTTCACAACTCGTCAACGGCAATATCGACGAAGATTTTGCTTATTATTTTACGTTGTCCGAACAACTTCCGTCGGCAGTCGCATTGGGAGTGAAAATGCAAGATAATCATTGCGTCAAAGCGGGCGGAATAGTCGTTCAGCCTATGCCCAACTGTTCGGAAGAAGAGATTTTCGTATTGCAAGACATCGTTTCCAATTTTACCGACGTCGCGTCGCTTTTGTGCGAGAAAAGCGCCGAAGAGATTATGGATTTTTATTTCTCTCATTTTGAGATATCGCATCTGCCCGATATTTACGAAGAGTACAAATGCAGCTGTTCTAAGCATAGAATAGAAGAGATGTTATTGACGCTTGGCAAAAAAGAAGCGCTCGAAATAGTCGAGACGCAGGGGCAAATACAAGTGGGTTGCGAGTTTTGCAACAGTACGTACGTTTTTACCAAGGAAGACGTGCAAAGGATGTTCAAATGATAAAATTTCCTACTACTATAAGCGAATATACGGACGGCAAATTGTGGCGAGAGGGCGTAGACGAGAGTATCGCAAGGCGTATACTCGTCGATTTGCACAAGATCGAAGACAAGCAAGAGATCGATCTTCGCAAAATGTATTTGGCGCACTTTTACTGCGAGATTGGCGATTACCGACTTGCGACGACTCTTGCAAAAGGCTTTTTGCTGGAGAATAAGTTTGTCGACGACTCAGTGGCGTTGATAAAGAGAATATGTATCGAAGACAGAGATATAGAGACTTTTGCCCGCCTAGTCAAATTAATGGATAATTTATATCACGGCAAACCGCCGATCAGCTTTTTCGACGACGTAGACGGCGACGAATTGCTTATGGCTTTTGAAGAGAATAAAGACACTGGCAAAGGCAAGGTCGTCTATAATGCAGGCACGGCGGAGTATTATCAGAACGGCAAGTTGGTGTTTTCCGTCGAGGATAAGAATTACGAGGCGTTTGTCAAGGACTCTGCTGCAAGATTTTTCTTGTCGGAAAATCAGCCCGAAAGCGCGTTGGAACTTCTTTTGACTTTGAATCTTTCAAAGCTCAAGAATGATATCAGAATGTTCTGTCATCAGACGTTCGTGCGAGCTTACTGCATGCTTGAGCAATACAAAGAAGCCTATGACTACAGCGTATTGTTGATGAACAACGGCGTTTATGTTCCCGAAATGACGGATATATTCGTATATCTTTATAGAGAAAACTCTCCGCATTTTGAAGAGATGAGAGAATTTCTCGTCAATTATAAGCAATACGGAAGCGTTCAACTCGGCGATATGCACTCGCTTGCGAGGGATATAGAAGACGAGGATTTTTGGAATAGGATATATCAAAACAATCCTATCGACCCGTCGGATATAAGCGAAGAGACATTCCTTTTCAAGGGCATACTTGCTTTCAATAGGGGAGAATATCAATTGGCGGAGAGACTTTTCAGTCAAGCGATGGCGATCTACGGTCGTTTTGGCAAATCAAGTCTGTTCAAATACTACGTCGAGTGTTTTCAAAAGAAGCTCAAGAAGGATTCCGCCGCAATAGATATGCCTTGCGAGTTGTATACCGCAAGTATCGACGACGTCTATAGCTTTATTGACAAAAAGCTCTTGTCAAAACTCAAAAAGTGCTTGCGCAAAGAGGATTTTGTCAAGAACTTTGACGACAATATCTTGGAAATAGACAATATGCTTTCGGGCGTATCGGCAAAAGTCTCCGACTTGGTCGACGTCGTCAACAGGGTGTACAAAATGGATTACACTCCCGCCTGCGAGCTTATCAAAAAGGTCGTCGTCGACAGTGATTACAACGTCTTCGTCCGCGCGATTTGTCTTGCCAACTTCATGATGTATAGCCGTCAAAAGAAGTTTATAATAGGCAAAAATATTTACGAAAATCCCTTCCTCAAAAGGCTTAAATTAGACCTTGACGGCGACAAGTCGACTTTTGCGTACGGCATGGCAATATATATCGCGTTGTCTATTCTCGAGGGGATAGAGAACCAAGAGTTGAAGAACGAATGCGAGGTACTCAACAAGATAGCGACTATGGCAAAGGGCGATTTTTCTCGAATAACTCCGCTTTCCGTATTCGGCGTGTTGATATCTTATTTCAGCGAAGAGAACGTCCATTATGACAAAGATATCGTCAAAAAGCGCGAAGTAAAGGCGTTTGCTCAAGCATACGCAATCGACGGGTATTCTTTTGGCGACGGCATAGAGCAGTTTGACGACGACGATGTATTCGACTTCTTCAGATACTGTCTTGCGATATTATGAGTCACACATTGTTTATTTCGTAAGTTGTCATTTCATTTATTTTATTATTTTTATTGCGAAAGCATATCAGTTGTGTTATAATATATCAGTAAAATTGTTGCCATTTGGCATAAGAGAGGTTTTATGATATTCAAAAGAATGGAGGCATTCGGTTTTAAATCGTTTGCAGACAAAATCGACGTTCCGCTCAATGAGGGTATTACGGCTATCGTAGGTCCTAACGGGTGCGGTAAATCTAACGTCGTCGACGCAATCAGATGGGTGCTCGGAGAACAGAGCGCTAAGACTTTGCGCGGTAAGAATATGCAAGACGTCATCTTCAAAGGTACGGCAATTCGTAAAGAACTGTCTTTTTGCGAGGTAGCATTGACGTTTGACAACACGTCGCGCGTGTTTGACTATGACGTAGACGAGTTGGTGCTGTCGAGAAAGTTATATCGCTCGGGCGACAGCGAGTATTTTATCAACGGTACGCAAAGCAGACGTATTGATATTCAGAACGTTATTCGCAATACGGGTCTGGGAAAAGAGGGGTACAGCATTGTCGGACAGGGTAGAATCAATGAGATTATCAATGCCAAGCCGGAAAACAGAAGAGCCATTTTTGAGGATGCGGCAGGAGTACTCGGCTTTAAGAAAAACAAGAAAGAGGCGGAAAAGAGACTTGCCGAAACTCAAAACAATCTCGATCAAATCAAGATTGCAAAGGATACGCTTGAAGGTCAGCGAAACACTTTGGAACGCCAAAGCAACGACGCGCGCAACTATCTCAACATCAGAGACAGACTGAGAGCGTTGGAAGCCAACGAATATATATATCAATTTGAAAATCACGAAACCAACAAGAACAAGATAGACACCAAGTTGCAAGGCTTTATAGAAGAATATAATCAAAAGAGTAAAGAGAGCGAAGACTTGGGTTCTGAATACAACAAAAGGCAGATAGAGTTGCACAACGTCGACGTGAGAATTGACAAGTTGAGGGACAAGCGTACCGAAATCGCAGTCAAGACGGAGTCGGTCAAAGGTCAAGGTATGAACTTGCAAGAGAGAATCAACAGTCTCAATACGCAAAAGCAAGACTGTCTCCAAAGACTCACTCAAAGCGAGAGATCTCTTGAAGAAAAGAACTCGGAGCTCAAGACGGCGCAGGAACATTGCAACATGGCAATGGAAGACAAGCGCGAAGCCGACAAAGATTTTGCAAGTTGCAACAACGAGTACGTCAGCATCGTCAGCGATATCGTCGACAGAGACCAAAAGATCAAAGACGCCAATCAAGAACTTATCAACGCCGTTACGCAAGAGGGCGAGACCAAGGTCGATATCGGAAAGTTGACTACGCAAAAGGAGTTTATTCTCAACCGTATTGCAGAACTCAATGCGGAGATAGCAGATTACGACAAGCAGATTGCCGAGCTTGAGACGCTGAAGAGAGAGCATGAAAAAGTGCTTTTGAGCAAAAAGAACGATCTCAACAGACTTGGCATAAGCCGCAACGAAGTCTTGAGCGAGATAAGAGGGCTCAAAGAAGAGTTGGACGTCGCAAGAAGCCGTTTGGGAGAAGTCAACGTCAGCATATCGGCGTGCAAACAGCAGATCGAGACGTACAAGAACTTCAAGAAAGAATACGGCGCATTCGGCAACGCAGTCAAGCTTTTGATGGGCGACAGAGAGCATAACGAGCAACTTCAAGAGAGAATCGAGGGCGTTGTCGTAGACCTTGTCAAAGTGCCCAAAGAATACGAGACGGCAATCGAAGTGGCTATAGGCGGCGGACTTCAAAATATCGTCGTCGAAAACGAAGAGGACGCTAAATACATAATCAATTATATCAGAGAAAGACAGTACGGCAGATTGACTTTCTTGCCGCTCACAAGCGTCAAAAGAAGAGATTTGCCGAGAGAACTGTCGGGTATTTTGAGGGAAAGAGGCTGTATCGGACTTGCCGATCAATTGGTGGGCTATGACAAGAGATACAGCAACGTATTCTCCAACTTGCTCGGCGGAACGATTATCGTAGATACTTTGGACAACGCTACTGCAATTGCGCGAAAGTATAGATATTCGGTAAAAATCGTCACTTTGCAAGGCGACTTGCTCAGCACGGGCGGTTCGATTACGGGCGGTTCGAGAAGAGGTAATACGACGAAGGCGTTGTCATACGAGCGTATTATCGAAGAAAACGAGAAATTGTTGCAAAAACTCCTTGACGAGAGAATTAAGCTTGAGAAAAAACTTTCTTCGGCTGACGACGATCTTGCAGATTATGAAGAACAGCTTGAAGGCTACACCGAGGATATCAAAAATGCTCAGGTTTTGGTAGCGACCGAAAACGGAAAACTCGATAAAGTCGAGACTAATATCCAAACGATATTGGCGGCTTTGAATGAGAGAATGACTTCTAAGAGAGAATTTGAAGACAGACTGACGAGCATTGACAACGCTTTGCAAATTCTCGGAGCAAAAGGCAAAGATTTCAGCGAAGTCAAACTCAGTGTCGACTCGCTTGCTTCAAAGACGAGAGAAGAATACGAGATTAAGAATCGTCTCAAGGACGAGCTTGGCGAAAAACTTGCGCAATTGAGAGTGCGTTGCGGAACCTTGCAGACGACGATTGACAACGATCAAGAGAATATCGCAAGACTTAAAAATGAGATTGAGGCGCTCTCCGAAGAGCGAATCGCTCAACGCGAAAATCTTGCCAATTTGCAAGATATCATCGTCAATTTGACGAATGACAAGAGCGTAGAGCTTCCCGAGAAATATCAAAAACAACTTGACGAAATAAGCGCTCAAATCGAAGAGGCTGACGCATATAAGGTCAAACTCAACGAGTTGATTAACGAACTTATACTCAAAAAGGACGACGCCAACAGAGCGCTTATGTCAATCAACGAAAGCAAGATCAAGTGCGAAAACGACCTGTCGAGGATCGAAGAAGCCATGCTTGCAATGCAAAACAAGATGAAAGAAGAATACAATCTTGATTACGAATCTGCTTTGCCGTTGCGCTTTGAGGAATTTGATATCAATACTTGCAGACAGGAAATTCGTCAACTTACCAAGGCTAAAAAAGAATTGGGCAGCGTCAACCTTGAGTCTATCGAAGACTTTAAGTCGGTCGACGAGACTTATCAAACGTACGTGTCTCAAATCACAGACCTTGAGAATACTTATAATGATTTGACAAAGATTATTGCTCAGCTGTCAAAGCAAATTCTCGACCAATTCAATTCCGAATTTGCAAAGATAAGCAAGAACTTCGAGATCATATTTAAAGAACTCTTTGGCGGCGGCAACGGCAAACTTGTCATATTACCGCCCGAAGAGGGACAGTCAGAACTCGACGCAGGTATTGAAATAATGGCAGAGCCGCCGGGTAAGAAATTGCAGTCTATCACGCTTTTGAGCGGTGGAGAGACAGCTCTTACGGCAATGGCGATTCTCTTTGCGATATTGAGACTCAAGGCAATGCCATTCTGCGTACTCGACGAAATTGAGGCTGCGCTTGACGACGCAAACGTAGGCGTGTTTGCTCAATATCTCAAGAGATTCAGCGACGAGACGCAATTTATCGTCATCACTCACCGTAAGCCTACTATGGAACTTGCGGACAGACTTTACGGTGTTACGATGCAAGAAAAAGGCGTGTCTAAGGTCGTTGCGGTTAATCTTGCGGATGCAGTTAAGCAAGCGGAACCCAATGCTTAAGAATGGAAGATTTATTCATAGTAAGTAACCGAGCGCGTATATCAGCCGTCTTTTGGTCCTAACGTCGGGACTCAAGAAGTCGACGTGTACGGCAAGTACACTTGACGACTTCGTTTCGCCCTAGCACGGACAAAAATACGACTAATCTCCACGCTCGCATGTGGCTTATAATTTTGTCATTGACGCTCGCACGAGACAATCTAGCTTTATGTATTATGACAAATATTAGTGTCATTTCGACTGAAGCGTAGCGGAATGGAGAAATCTCAACAGAATAATAATATTACCGTCGCAAAGCGACAAAGGAGCGTGTCCCATGGGATTTTTTGATAAACTTATCAAGGGTTTAAAGCGTACGAAAGAGGCTTTTTCCAAAAAAATATATCAGCTTTTTTCAGGAAGAGAGCTCAACGACGAATTTTATGAAGAGTTGGAAAACACTCTCATATCATCTGATTTGGGCGTAGAGGCCACGGAGCAAATAATCGAAGAGTTTAAAGACGCATGCTTTAAGAAAAAAATCAAGAAGACGGACGACGCAAAAGATTTGCTCAAAAGCATAATGGTTGACGCTATCAACTACGACATAGAAGAATATTCTTATCCGCTCGTAATTTTGGTCGCAGGAGTCAACGGCGTAGGTAAGACCACTGCGCTTGGCAAACTCGCCAAGTATTTCCGCAATCAAGGCAAGAGCGTAGTACTTGCCGCCGCAGATACATTCAGAGCCGCCGCGGGCGAACAGCTCGAAGTGTGGGCGGAAAGAGCCAAGGTGCGTATAATCAAGCACGACGAAGGCAGCGACCCGGGCGCGGTCGTATTCGACGCAATCAAGTCGGCAAAGGCAAAGGGTACCGACGTGGTTTTGATAGATACCGCAGGCAGACTTCAAAATAAGAAAAATCTCATGAACGAACTCGGCAAGATTAACAAAGTCGTCGAGAGAGAATATCCCGAGGCTGACTATCGCACTTATATAGTCATAGACGCCACTACGGGACAAAACGCTTTGTCGCAAGTTGAGGCTTTTGACGAAATCATAGATATGGACGGCATTATCCTCAACAAGCTCGACGGCACGGCAAAAGGCGGAGTCGTCTTTGCAATATCCGTAGAGAAAGAATTGCCCGTATGCTTTATCGGTGTGGGCGAGGGTATTGACGATTTGCTAGAATTTGACGCTAAGTTCTTTATAGACGAATTGTTCTGATTAAAAAGGTAGAGACCTTTCGACTACGCTCAAGATGACGTTTAGATGTCATTTCGACCGTAGCGTAGTGCAGTGGAGAAATCTCAACCGATTAAATAGATGTCTATGCAATAAAAAGATTATAATTGAACATTGTTCAATTATAATCTTTTAAATCTAATGATAAGGGAAATTTTATGAAAAGCAAAACAAAGTACTTATTGAATCAAGAGCAGATAACTGGTATCTTCAACAAAGCGCACTTGGGGCAAGTGGAAAATTATTATGCTCTTGGCGCAGGCGAATTTAACTCTGTGTATTGTATAAAAATTCAAGGCTCGGAGTTGGAATACGTACTAAAAATCGCTCCCCGTGACGGTCAAGACGTATTGACGTATGAAAAAGATATGCTTGACGTCGAACTCAAGTGGTATGACGAAATTGCTAAAAATACTGATATCAAGGTACCTAAGATATACTTTAGCGACTTTTCAAGACAAGTAATTGATGCTCCGTACTTTATTATGGAGAAATTGAACGGTGTTCAATTGGATAAAATCGGCATAGATTCGACTGACAAGCTTGCGCAAATGGCGTCTCAGATACATAAGATCAAAAATGATAAGCACGGTTATGAGCAAAATTCGTTATACGATAATTGGTATCTTGCAATAAGGTCTATGACGGAGAATTTGGTAAAAGATGCTGCGTTAAAAGGTCGTAAGAGCAAGCGTGGACAGAGACTGTTAGAATATATAGACAAATTTAAATGCGTACTTGAAGAAGCGCCTTGTTGTATGGTCAATTTTGACTTATGGACGCCCAACGTGATATGCGATAAGGATACAAATGGCGAATATACCTATGCTTGGATAGACCCCGAACGCACTTTTTGGGGAGATTACGTCGCAGATTTCGTGGCTTTGGAGTTTGGTAGATATATAGAGGACAAGAAGATTGCAATAGACGCTTATAATGCAGTTGCGCAGACTCCGTTAGTCATTACCGATAAAATTAAAGTCAGATATTACGTAATGGAAGCCTACGTAGCTTTGATACAGGAAGTAGAGAAGTATTATAGATATTCTTTATTTAATTACGGTTGGTATCGCAACGTATTTTCTTCGAAATTTTTATATAATCGCGCTTTCAAGTTCTTGCAAAGCGTTCAATTCTAATTAAATTACAAAATGATTGACCTATTTGCATAATTGAACCTTGTTCAATTATGCAATTATTAATTTTAATCCTCAAGTCCCAAAAGATAATCTGAAGACTCATTAAAATATTTAGCGACTAGATATATATTTTCCGCCGTCGGTTGAACTTTGCCTGTAGACCAATCGGAAATACTTGCAACGGAAACTCCGATTGCTCTTGCAAGCGCTCTTTTGGATAAATTATTAATTTTCAGCAGTTCGGTCAGTCTTTGAGGAAATAAATTTTTCATATTGTTAGTGTAAGATATATCTTACATTTTTGCTTGACTGTTCGATATATCTAACATTATAATAGACATAACCAATAAATTTTATAAGGAGTAAAACAAATGAAAAAACTAGTAGCAACAATTTTGATTGCGCTCATGGCTATGTCTTGTCTATTGGCATTTGTCGGCTGTAATGGTGACAGCGACAAAATCCCAAATGGCGATATAACTGTCGGCGCAGTTTCAAAGAAAACTTACGTAAACGCACAAAGTGCAGTCAAGGGATTTTTGCAAGAAGAAATCAGCGGCATGGAATTTACGGCAGAATTCGTTGGATATACCAAGACTTCCGACCTTTCTCAAAATGAGATAGACAGACTTACTATAGATGATATGTATAAGAATAATATAGTAAGCGTTGAAATGGGGCAGGTCAAGTATTCTGCGCAGTACGCCACGTCAAAATTGACCAGAGACGTGTACGTCATCACTTATAATACGGGAGAGTGCAGATTTATTTCTCCCGAAGTTAAAGTCGGAGAAACTTTGACGGCAAGTTATCTCAACTCTTTATTAAGCGAAATTAATTATTTAAATTCTACGTTTACGATAGACAGTAACGACCTTGAAGACAGCGGAAAAGAGACTACAGTAAGTAGAATAGTTGGCAAGTTTACCGATAATACATATTATTATTCATTTAACTCATCGTATGACGGCGAAGAATTAAGTAGTAATAGTTTTTCGTATTTTGAAAATGATGTGATATATCTATATGGTAATGAGGTAGAAGATGAAGAGTATAACTTTGATTATTTTACAGATTTGGATGAATCTGATTTTTTAAATGGGCTAAAAGATGGAATTTGCTGTATGTTTGATGATTATTTGCTTTTTGGCGATATGGATCATACATGCTTTGTAAAAACGTCAACGGGCTTTCATGTTAGGGAAAAACTGATGGAAGAAAATGACGAGATACCTTTTACTTCATACATTGTTTCTGTTGAAGACAAAGTGATTACGGAAGTAATTGCTAATGTTGACGACGAAGGAATGGGCAGCGTAGTTGTGAGATGCAAAATTTTTGACATCGGTACTACAAAAATAGATTTGCCAAAAGAATTTTTAGACAAAATTCAATATGTAAAACAATAATCCTATTAATTTAATGTGTAGTCCAAACTTTAATAACGAGTTTGGACTATTTTTTATAAAAAAATATAATTAATCATTTGACAGTCAATAATTTAAGTGCTAAGATATAAAGGCAAAAACCTTTATAAAGTGAAACTGCTTTAGAGATATGGAAAAGAAAGACAGGCTATTTATCAGCATATACAATGACTATTACGGCGCTTTGTTGACGGAGTATCAGAGACAGATAGTCGACGAGTATTACAATCTTGATATGTCGCTCAGCGAACTTGCCGAAGAGCACGGCATTTCGCCGCAAGGCGTGAGAGACGCTTTGAAGAGAGCGGAAAAGCAGTTGGAAGGTTTTGAAGAAAAATTGGGTCTTGTCAAGAAGTCGCAAAGTGTGATAGAATTATTACAAGACGCGGCAAGCGACTGCGGCGAAAAAGGACAAGCAAAATTAAAAGAGGCAATAGACATTCTCAAAGATTGAGACGCCAAAGGGAGGAATAATGGGAGCATTCAGCGGACTTAGCGAAAGACTGTCGCACATATTTTCCAAAATGAAAGACAAGGGCAAACTTACCGAGCTTGAAGTAAAGCAGGCTATGAGAGAAGTGCGCATTGCTCTTTTGGAGGCGGACGTCAATCTTTCGGTAGTCAAGCAATTTATCAACAACGTCAGCGAGAAGGCTGTAGGCGACGACATACTCAAAGGTCTCAATCCGACCCAACAGGTAATCAAGGTCGTCAATGAAGAGCTCATTGCGATAATGGGTACCAATCACAGCAAGATAAACATCGCCGACAAACCGCCTACCATTATTCTTATGTGCGGACTTCAGGGTAGCGGTAAGACGACCATGTGCGGAAAACTTGCCGTAATGCTCCGCAAGCAAGGCAAGAATCCTATGCTCGTTGCGTGCGATATATACAGACCTGCGGCAATCAAGCAATTGCAGATAGTGGGCAAGAACGCTAACGTACCCGTATTTGAAAAGGGACAGATCAATCCTCAAAAGATCGTCAAAGAGGCTCTCAAGCAAGCCGAGCACTCGGGCAACGACGTGCTTATCGTGGATACGGCAGGCAGATTGCATATCGACGAAGAGTTGATGGACGAGATAAGCGGACTTAAGAAATCCTTTAATCCGCATGAGATACTTCTCGTAGTAGACTCTATGACGGGTCAAGACGCTGTCAACGTAGCCGCCAAGTTCAACGAAGTTATGGACGTCACAGGCGTGGTATTGACAAAGCTCGACGGCGACACAAGAGGCGGCGCGGCGTTGTCTATAAGAGCTGTTACGGGCAAGCCTATCAAGTTTTGCGGCGTAGGCGAAAAGCTCAGCGATATAGAGATATTCTATCCCGACAGAATGGCGTCGAGAATACTCGGCATGGGCGACGTGCTTACTCTTATCGAAAAGGCTCAATCGGCTTTCAGCGAGCAAGAGGCATTGGAGATGCAAAAGAAGATGCGTACCAATACCTTTACGCTTGAGGACTATCTTGCTCAAATGGAAAAGATGAAGGGTATGGGGGATATGTCGCAGATGATCTCCATGATACCGGGACTTGCAGGCAAACTCAACGGCAAGAACGTCGATATAGACGAGAGCAAGATTGCCAAGTCCAAGGCAATAATTCAGTCGATGACAGTCAAGGAAAGACGCAACCCCGATATCATCAAGTCGTCGCAAAAGAAGAGAATCGCAATGGGCAGCGGCACCAACGTGCAGGACGTCAACGCTCTTCTCAAGCAATTTGCGCAGACGCAGGATATGATGCAAAAGATGACCAATATGGGCAAGAGGGGAATGCGTGGGATGAAACTCCCATTCTAGAAATAACGCATATATCACCCTACCGACCAAACGAAAATGTCGCAAGGCTCCATTTTGTCGGTACTTATTAAGCGGATTAGATTTCTCGACTGCGCTCGAAATGACATAAAAAGTTTGGTAGATGTGACATAGAGAATAAACTAAGTGACAAATCTTCTGTCATTTCGACCGAAACGAAGTGAAGCGGAGAAGTCTCTACAGTCAACGAGTCACTCTGAGCGAAACATAGTGTAGACGTAAGGAGCGTAGCGACGGCATAGCGAGCAAGCAGGTGCGTCTCGTGCGAGCGTCAGAGTCTAATACGGATATAGACCTCTCCGCTACGGTCGAGGTGACAGAATAAATAATAGATACAAATAAAAACATTATAAATCGCATCCAATGATGCAAAAGAAAAAGGAGAACTAAAACAATGGCAGTAAAACTCAGACTTACAAGAATGGGCGCAAAGAAGACCCCGTTCTATCGTATCGTGGCAATCGACAGCAGAAAGGCAAGAGACGGACAATATCTTGACAATATCGGATATTACGACGCTACCAAGAACCCTGCGGAAGTCAAGATCGACAGCGAAAAGGCTAACTATTGGCTCGGCGTAGGCGCTCAACCCACCGATACGGTAAGAGGTCTTTTGAAGAAAGAGAACATTATCAAGTAATAGAGGACATTATGGAAGAATTGGTAAGATTTATCGTCAACGAACTTGTCGACAACAAAGAGGCTTTTGAAGTCAAGTCGCAAGTCGAGGACGGCATAACGGTCATCAATATCTATGCGGAGAAAGAAGAAATCGGAAAGATAATCGGAAAGCAAGGCAGAATTGCCAAGGCTATCCGCACGATAGTCAAGGCAGGCAGCGGCAAAGACAGTCGCAAAGTATCCGTCGAAATTATTGAAAAATAATGGATAGACTTACTATCGGATATATCTCGAAAGCGCAGGGAGTCAAAGGAGAAGTCAAAATATCGCCTTTGACTGACGACGAAAGCAGATTTAAAAAACTCAAAAGCGTATACCTAGACGGCAAGTCTTACGCAGTCAAAAGCGTAAGACTTTTGCCCAATGGGATTTTTATGAGTTTTGAGGGTATCGACGATCGCAACGCCGCAGAACTTTTGAGAGACAAAGAAATTCAGATAGAGCGAAAAGACGCAATAAATCTGCCCGAAGACAGATATTTTATCGTCGACGTAGTGGGTTGCGAGGTGTTTGCAAACGACGAGAAGTTGGGCAAGCTTATCGACGTTTTGCAATACGGTTCAGCCGACGTATACGTCATTTCCACGCCTAATGGCAAGGCTATGATACCTGCCATAGAGAGAATTATCAAACAAGTCGACGTCGCTGACAAGAAAATTTTGCTTGACAAAGACGCTTGGAACGACCTTGTCGTGTTCGAATAAAATATGATAATCAAAGTTGCGACAATATTTCCCGAGATGTTTTCCACGCTCGATATAGGCATACTTGGCAAGGCAAAGCAAAAAGGCTTGCTTGACTTGCGTATTGTCAATATCAGAGATTATTCCACGGACAAGCATAAGAAGACCGACGACGCTCCTTTTGGCGGCGGCGCAGGCATGGTCATGACTCCTCAGCCTCTTCACGATACAATAAAGGCATTGGACGGCGAGCATAAGGCGAAGAGGATATATCTATCTCCCAAGGGCTCTACGCTCAATCAAGAGATAGTCGAAAGGCTAGCCAAAGAAGAAGAGCTTTTGCTCGTATGCGGAAGTTACGAGGGAATCGACGAGCGCATAATCGAGATGGATATCGACGAGGAGATATCCATTGGCGATTACGTATTGACGGGCGGAGAATTGCCTGCAATGGTGCTCATCAACGCAGTGAGCAGATACGTCGACGGAGTGCTTGGCAGCAGCGAGTCCACAAGCGAAGAGAGCTTTGCAAGCGGACTTTTGGAATATCCGCAATACACTCGTCCCGCTGTCTTCGAAGGAATGGCGGTGCCCGAGGTTTTGCTTGGCGGAAACCATGCGGAGATAGCAAAGTGGCGGTATCAAAAACAAATCGAGATCACTCGACAAAGAAGAGACGATTTATATCAAAAGATATTGCCTACGTTTGAAAATGACAAAAAGGCAAAGGGCAAAAAAGGAGAGTAGTATGCGATACAAAAATGCGATAGAGCAGTTGCTTGACGAGACTAACGACGAGACGGTGTATCTCAAAAGCGATACCGACGGCGCAATACAGGCGTTTGAGCAAATGGCTTTGATTGCTTACGACAAGAAGCTGTACGCTATTTTGGTACGCAAAGAGGACTACGATTCGGGCAATATCGAGAATGCGGGGCTTGTATTCGAGGTTGACGAAAAACGTCAAAAACTCGACGAAGTGACGGACGACAATATCATATTCGAGGTATTCGACCTATACGACAAGATGTTTGAAGAGGGTGGATACTGATGCATATTCAATGGTATCCCGGACACATGACCAAGGCGATGCGTATGATGCAAGAGGCTATCAAGCAAGTCGACTGCGTGATATACGTGCTTGATTGCAGGGCAATATCGTCGTGTATCAATCCCAAGTTTGACGAATTGATAAAGGACAAGCCTATTTTATACGTCCTCACGAAGAGCGATTTGGTTGAGCAAAAGGACGCAAAACTTTGGATAGAGTATTTCAGCAAAGCAGGCAAGAATTTTGTCGTAGCCGACAATATCACGGGAAGACAGCGAAATCAAATCATTGACAAGTTGCGTCAAATCAACGCCGAAATGATTGAGCGATATGCGCAAAAAGGCGCAAAGAAGAGCATCAGAGCAATGGTAGTCGGCGCTCCCAATACGGGCAAGTCGACACTTATCAACTGTCTTTGCAAAGATAAGCGAACTATCGTGGGCAATCGTCCCGGCGTGACGCGTGGCAAACAGTGGGTGACTCTTGCCGAGGGCATAGAGTTGTTGGATACCCCCGGAGCGTTGCCGCCTGCGTTTGAAGACCAGCAAAAGGCTTTGCACCTTGCTTTCATAGGCTCGATAAAGGAAGATATATTGCACCTCGACGACCTTGCGATAGAGATTATCAAGTATTGCCAAGAGCATTGTTACGACACTTTTTGCGCAAGATACAAGATTGACAAAATCGACGAAGATATGGTCGCCGTATTTGACGATATAGCAAAGAGCAGAGGCTATTTGCTAGGCAAAAAAGGCTACGATTATGACCGTACGGCAAAGGCTGTCGTCAATGATTTCAAGAGTCAGAAATTGGGCAAAATAATGTTGGATTATCCGATTTATTGAGAAATAAGGTCTTGTCATTTTGACGACAATATTTTGTCATTTCGACCGAAGTGGAGAAATCTAAATCAATGTGGAAAGAGACCTCTCGACTACGCTCGAGGTGACATATGTATATTTAGCTAAATAAAATTAAGTCGAAGAGTCTATAAAAAATATTATAAAATCACAAAAGGAAAGTATTATGGCAAGGACAAAACACGACACTTTTACTATGCTAGAGTATGAGCATAAATATCTTGATTTAGGCAAAAAATATATTGCGGGTGTCGATGAAGTGGGCAGAGGACCTTTGGCAGGACCCGTCGTAGTCGCTTGCGTAATTATGCCGCTTGGCGACGAAGATATCATTCAAGGCGTCAACGATTCTAAGAAAGTCAGCGAGAAAAACAGAGAGCTATTATTTGACAAAATAATGCAAAAAGCCATTGCTTGCAAAATTGAGTGGGCGGACGAAAAAGTCATTGACGAAATCAATATTTTAGCCGCTACAAAGAGATGTATGCAGAGAGCAATCGACGGTATGAAGTTGCCGCCTGACGTCGTGTTGATAGACGCCGTAAATTTGGATTGCAAATACCCTATAGAACCAATTATCAAGGGCGACGCAAAAAGTTATTCAATTGCTTGCGCGTCTATCGTCGCAAAGGTCACGAGGGATAGATATATGGCGGAGATGAGCGAGAAATATCCCGAGTACGGTTTTGAGTCCAACAAGGGCTACGGCTCGGCAAAACATATCGAGGCATTAAAAAGCGTCGGGGCTTGTCCGATACACCGCAGAAGTTTCATCAAGAATTTTGTAGATAACGAGGAATAGAGATGAACAACAGAAAGTCGGGCATCGAGGGCGAGAATATCGCCGTAGAATATCTCAAAAAGCAAGGCTACGCTATTATGGAACGCAACTTCAACACTAAGGTGGGGGAGATAGACATAATCGCCCGAGACAAAGACACTATCGTATTCGTCGAAGTAAAGGCTAGAGAAAACACCAAGTTTGGACAGCCTATAGAAAGCGTCACAAATCAAAAAGTCCGAAGTATAATTAGGACGGCTCAATGGTATTTGACGTCAAAACGCAAATACGATTATCCTTGCAGATTCGACGTGATAGAGATACTTCGCGGAGAAGTGACGCATACTAAGAACGCTTTCACTATGTAGGCAAACGCTTATTAGCGCGCCGTGTGCCTCGACGCTCGAGGTCACGTAAAATTAGACGTCATCGTAAATCGAGCGATTATTTTATAAAAATATGCAAAAAGCAATAAAAATCGCTTGCATAAAGATTTTTTTAATGATAGAATAGTCTAGTCAATGACTTCGGATATTCCTCTGTCGGACAAAATCCCAAACCGTACAAGAATATTTCGTTTCAAAATTGGAGGTAAGTCAAATGAATATTGTAGACATCGTAGAAAAAGAAGGAATGCGCACAGATCTTCCTGAACTTGCAATCGGCGACACCGTGAGAGTCAACGTTAAGATTAAGGAAGGCGACAAGGAAAGAATACAGGCTTTTGAGGGCGTAATCATTGCTTTCAAGAACGGTAGCATAAGAGAAACTTTTACCGTAAGAAGAGTATCTTTCGGTATCGGCGTAGAGAGAACGTTCCCGCTTCACTCACCAAAGATCGACAGCATCAAGGTAGTTCGTCACGGAAGAGTCAGAAGAGCAAAACTCTATTACTTGCGTAATAAGTTCGGCAAGGCTGCAAGACTTAGAGAAATCGTTAGATAATAATTACGGCAATTACGGCGCGCGTCAAAAGACGCGCGTTTTTTTAGGGAGAAACTAAAATGAAAAATAAAAAGCTATTGGCTATTTTATTGTTAATACTTGCCATTATAGTGTCGCTAGCTGGGTGTGATGGCGACAAAAAGATTAATTACGGCATAGATATTGTCGTTAATGGAAGTTTATGCGCAGTATATGATTATGATTATTATGATGAACTTTCACAACAGCAAAGAGACAGTATTGAATCTTCGCTTGAGAAAATTGGGTATAAGTTTATGGGCTTGTTTTTGCGCAATGGATATACTGAGACTTATTGTACAAAAGAAAATGGAAGAATACGCATAGTAATTCTAAGTGACGATGCACCGGAAAAAATATTAGATTTGATTAGTTTGATAACATTAGAGTTCAAAGAGTATGTTGACGGCGCAGACGGAGACTGTTCTTTTGACGATATTAACAGCGTAGTTAAACTTGATTCAAAAATTACGTCCGCAGATATTAAATATGTCACCGTAGTCTATGATTCAGACTATGATTTTTATAAGTTAGAGCTCATCTTCACGGAGGAGGGTACTAAAAAAATGCAAATAGTTACGAGTGCTTTAGTCGATAGGAGAATATCAATTTGGATAAATGATGAGTTTATCCTGGCACCGACTGTAAACAAGATGAGTGAGAATAGTAAGGTCTTTATCAGTGGCAATTATAGTTACGACAATGCTTATGAGCTGGCTATAAGAATTCAAACAGCTCTTATATCTTCAAGATTTATAATAAAGACAGGTAACGTATTAAAGTAAACAACTTAGCATAATTTAGTTCGACTTATGACCGGCTAATAATCAAGCGCCTTGTTTATTATATTATAATATTATAATAATTTTAAGAATTTTTATATATCTACTTGTCAAATTGACAATAATCATTTATTATGAATATAAACGAATATCTTTCAAGGGGATAACCATGAAAAGTAAAAAACTCTTAATTATCATGTTGATTGCGCTTGTTGCCTTGGCGGCCTTGACAGGCTGCAACAGCAACAAAGTCGATTATGACAGCGAAATCGTCGTCAACGGCGGATTTGAAAACTACAATTCGCAAGATATGATTGCCGACGGCTGGACTATCAAATCGGGCACTACCGTCAATTGGGTACGCAACGATTCTCAAGCAAGCGAATACGATTCTGCGCTTGGCAAGTATTATATGCGTCTCAATCCGTCTTCTTCGGGATTCAACTATATATCTCAAAAAGTCAGATTGGAGAAGAACGCTATCTACAAGTTGTCGGCTTATATGAAAGTCGATTCCGTAAGTTCTTCCGCAGGCGTATATATCAACGGCGCAATCGAGACTGTCGGAGTCGTATCGTCGATCACGACTGACGGCTGGACTCAAGTTTCGCAATACTTCACTTCGACGATAAGCGGAGAAGTAGAGTTGTTGGCGGCGGTAGGCAGCGAGAGCGTCAACAGCACGGGCAACGTTTCTTTCGACAATATTTCAATACAAAAAGTCGAGAGCGCTCCCGATGACGAAGAGTTGGTAATACTCCGCATGAAAGAAGGCTACGATATGGCTGACGGCGGATCTATTACTTTCGTAGTAATGTTCACGCTCATTTCTGCGGGAATAATCGTCGGCATGTTCTTTATGATTAAGAGCATTCTTCAAAACAAAGTGGGTATGCATCCCAACGACGGCGTGACGGGCGGGGACAAGTTCCTCAACGCAATGACGGGCAACACCGCCAAGTTCATATACGTGCTTCTCGTAGCTTTCGTCGTGAGATTTATCACGGTGCTTGCGACGGCGGAAGGCAATTACGTCACAGATGCAATGGTCAATCTTGCAAAAGGCGTTGCCGACAATGGAATTTTGTCGTATTATTCTGGCTACGTCTATGACTCGCAGGGTGTCGTATGGCTCATGGGAATACTAGGTTTTCTTGGCAAAGCGCTCAATATGGAGGACGTAGGTTATGCCATTTTGGTGAGAATGCCCATGATGATAGCCGACTTGACGATATGCTATATGCTTTTCTCATGCGCAGCAAAATATCAGAATGAGAGAATGGCTACGACCTACGGCTTTATCTACGCTATCTTGCCGGTATTCTTCGTATTCGGCAGTCTCTACGGTTCGGTACACGTCATCGGTATGGCATTCTTAGTGGCAATGGCTCTGTCGATGTTGCAAAAGAAATACGTATCTACGGGAATATTCTATACGTTGGCGCTGTTCTTCAGCAATTATGCATTGATACTTTTGCCCGTAATACTTTTGTATCAAATCTACGCTATCGTCACAGATAAGTCTTCTATCGTCAAAAACGCCGTTACTATGGCGGCATGCTTTGTCGTGTTCTACTTGATCTCTTTGCCGTTGTGCTGGAGCGAAGTGGCAAAGGGAGACGTCTTCTGCGTATTCTCGAAGATGTACGCATTCTTTGCGTCGGCAAATTCAAAACTTTCCGACAATGCTTTCAACCTTTACGCTATCTTTGCGGCAGGCAGCAAGATAAGACCCGACAATCTTTTCCTCGATATATGCAATTGGCTCTTCGTCATTGCGATGAGCGCGTACGTCGTATATCACTATATCAGGACTGCCAACAGACTCGATCTCGTGTTGCTCTCGGGCGTAATGCTGGTGGCTTACGGCGCAATCGGAGCGCAGGGCAATATCGACGTTTTGCCAATGGGATTGGTACTCATACTCATGTATCTCATCATCACTCCCGACATCAGGCTTTATATCGTCGGCGGAACGCTTGCAACGCTGTCATTCCTCAATATGGCGCAGTTGCTGTCAAGAAGCGGATTTATCAGCGGAGTAGACAATGCGGCTTTGCTTGACTTTGAAGGCAAGAATGCATTCTTGATAATCTTCAGTATTTTGACTGTGTTTGCGACGTTCTATTTGCTTTACGTCGCAGTGGATATGACTTTGGCGTCCAACGTCAAACTCATCGAAAAAGAAAGAGATATATCCGACGGAACGAAAGACGAAGTGAGCGTAACTTCGGACGCAAAACCGCAAAAGACCAATTCAAAGAAAAAAGCTAAAAAGGCTTGACAAGGGAAATATGCTTGCAAAGACCAAGAGTTATGCCCTCAACGGCGTAGAGGGATATGAAGTCGCAATAGAGGTTGATCTCAACGCAGGTTTGCCTGCCTACGATACCGTGGGCTTGGCGGATACTGCTATCAAAGAGTCAAAAGAAAGAGTGAGATCGGCTATCAAGAACAGTCTTTTTACCTATCCGATACGCAAGATTACTATCAATCTTGCGCCTGCGGATACCAAGAAAGAAGGCTCGCACTTCGACCTTGCGATTGCGCTGGGCATACTCATCGCCAACGAAGAGATAGAAAGCGACTCTTACAAAGATTATATTATCCTCGGAGAACTTTCGCTCGACGGATCCATTAATTCCATTAGAGGAGTCATGCCGCTGATAATCTCGGCGATTCAAAACGGTCACAGCAAGTTTATCATTCCGTCAAAGAACGCTAAAGAAGCAAGTTATATTTCGGGAATCGAAGTATACGCATTTGATAAGCTTGCTCAAGTCGTCGACTTCTTGACGGGCAAGAACGAGGTTCAACCGCTCAAGACGAGCGAGTTCGTATCAATTGCAAACTCAAACAAATACAGCGTCGATTTCTCCGAAGTCAAGGGGCAGTACGTCGCCAAGCGAGCTTTGGAGATAGCCGTCGCAGGCGGACACAACGTGCTGATGATAGGTCCTCCGGGAGCGGGCAAGACGATGATGGCAAAGTGCGTGCCTACGATAATGCCCGACATGACATTCGAAGAGGCGATTGAAGTGACCAAGATACATTCCGTCGCAGGTATACTCGACGACAGCGTGGGAATAGTCGTCAATAGACCTTTCCGCACTCCGCACCACACGGCAACCGTGCCTGCGCTTATGGGCGGAGGAGCCAACGCCCGACCGGGCGAGATAAGCCTTGCGCACAACGGAGTGTTGTTTCTCGACGAAATGCCCGAGTACCAAAGGCGGACTTTGGAGACTTTGAGACAGCCGCTCGAAGACGGGACGGCAGTCGTATCGAGAGCAAAACGCACGCTTGAATATCCCGCTAGATTTATGTTGGTGGCAAGTATGAATCCGTGCCCGTGCGGCAATCTCGGGTCGAAGACTCAACAGTGCAAGTGTACGCCGTCGGAAATTCATAGGTATATATCCAAGTTGTCGGGACCGTTGCTTGACAGAATAGATTTGCAGATTGAAGTGGACAGCATATCTTACGACGACTTCCGCAGCTCCGTACCCAACGAGAGCAGCGAGGCTGTCAAGTCAAGAGTGGAAAAGGCAAGAGCTATTCAGCGTAAGAGATATGCGGGAAGCAAAACCAAGACCAACGACGAGATGACCAATGCGCAAGTCAAGACATACTGCGCTCTCGACAAGACGGGCGAGTCGCTGCTGAAGAATGCTTTTACAAAACTCAACTTGACGGCAAGAGCAAGCACGAGAGTATTGAAAGTTGCTCGCACGATAGCCGACTTAGATGCATCGGAGAACATTTTGTCTAAGCACGTCGCAGAGGCGATACAGTACCGTTCTTTAGACAGAAAGTATTGGGATTGAGGATATATGACGTATAGCAACGACCAAAAAGCTTTGATAATGCTTTCGACCCTCGAGGGGTATAACTTGAGAAGAAAACGCTTTGAGAGCGTAGACAGACCTTGCGAGTTATACGACGACTATACCGTCGCAGACAATATGATCGCAAAAATGGAGAAGTCGGGCGTCAAAGTCATTACGATAATCGACGAAGATTATCCCGAGTCGCTCAAAGAAATCTACGATCCGCCTTATACGCTATACTATCAAGGCGACAAGAGCCTTCTTTGCAGCAAAGACCTTCTTGCCGTCGTGGGTACGAGAAGAGTGAGCGCTTACGGCAAGAATATAATGCAAAACTTTGCGCCTGCTTTCATCAGGTCGGGATTTAAGATAATCAGCGGACTTGCAAGAGGCGTGGACAGCATTGGACATAAGATAAGTTTGGAAAATAATTCGCCGACGGTAGCAGTCGTCGCAAACGGATTGGATATATGTTATCCGCCCGAAAATGCAGATATGCAAAGAAGAATTGCTCAGACGGGATTGGTGATAAGCGAATATCCTATGGGAGCCAAGCCGCTGCAATTTCACTTTCCCGAACGCAATCGCATTATCAGCGCGCTTTCGCAAGGAGTGTTTATCCCCGAGGCGGGAGACAGAAGCGGGTCGCTCATCACGGCGGACTATGCGATCGAGCAAGGCAGAGAACTATTCGTCGTACTCGGCAGTATATTCTCTCAGCAAAGCGTAGGTTGCAACAAAAAGATAAGAGAACTGCAAGCGATAATCACGCTTACTCCCGAAGACGTGATAGACGTATTGGGGAAGACCGTAAGGAAAAACGACGCAAAGATAATTCAGCTTGATTTTGCTTCGCAAGCAATAATAGATATACTCAAAGACGGCGCTCTTCACTTTGACGAGATACTCCAGAAGTCGTCGATGAATATAGCCGATCTGTCGGGCATATTAACCCAATTGGAGATATTGGGATTAATAAGAAAATTACAGGGAAATAATTTTGAAATCATACCTCTAATATAAAGGAGCGGAGATGAAACTTATAATCGTGGAGTCGCCACACAAGGCGAAGACAATATCAAAGTATTTAGGCGGCGGTTACCATGTGGTAGCCTCCAAAGGACACGTCAGCGACTTGCCCCAAAAGACGATGGGTATTGACGTCAACAACAACTTCAAGCCTGAGTATATCGTCAGTCCCGACAAGCAGGCGACGATTGATATGATAAAAAAAGAGATCGAGAAGTGCGATACCGTATATCTCGCAGCCGACCCCGATAGAGAGGGAGAGGCTATATCGTGGCACCTTGCCAACGTCTGCGGCATTAACGAAAAGAACGTGAGAATCGTGTTCAACGAGATATCCAAAAAAGCCGTGTTAAAAGCTTTGGACAACCCTAGAGAAATCAATATGGGACTTGTCGACGCCCAACAGGCGAGAAGAGTTCTTGACAGACTTATGGGTTATGAGCTTTCTCCTATCATATCCCGTCAGATAAAGAGCGGTTTGTCGGCAGGCAGAGTTCAGTCCGTCGCTCTCAAAATGGTGGTGGACAGAGAAAGAGAAATAAGAGATTTCAAGCCGCAAGAGTATTGGACAATCAGCGCTCAACTCGTCAAAGACAAGACGGCGGCAGGCGACAAGAAAAAGAATTCTTTCAAGTGCGAATTCGTAGATATCGACGGCAAAAAGGTCAAAGTGACTTGCAAAGAGCAAGCCGACGAAGTTATCGGCGGCAGCAAGGCGGGCAAGTGGCTCGTCGACAACGTCAAGAGAGCGCAGTCTTTCTCAAAACCCGCTCCGCCATTCACAACCTCGACTATGCAGCAGGACGCAATTTCCAAGCTCGGTTTCAGCGCGTCGATGGTTACGCAGATTGCGCAGAGACTTTACGAGGGCGTGGAGATACAGGGCGAAGGTCAAGTTGCGCTCGTCACTTATATCCGTTCGGATAGCGTGAGAGTATCCGCCGACGCTCAAAGAGAAGCTCTTGAATTTATCGACCAAAATTACGGCAAGGATTATTGTCCCAAAAAGCCTAACGTATACGCCACGGGATCGGGAGCGCAAGACGCTCACGAGGCAATCAGACCGATTACGCTTGCCCGTACCCCCGAGTCTTTGAAAGACAAACTCGCGCGTAACGATTATAAACTATACAAATTGATATACGACAGATTCGTAGCGTCGCAAATGGCAAACGCCGTATACGATACTTTGACGGTGCATATCGTATCGCAAAGCGACAAGAATTACGGATATACGCTCAAAGGCAAGGTATGCGTATTCAAGGGATTTACGCAGGCATATCAGAGCAATACCGAAAAGGAAGAAAGCAGCAAAGAACTGCCAAATCTCAACGAGGGAGAAGAACTCACTCTCAAAGATATCGCAGGCGAACAGAAATTTACGAAACCGCCTCAAAGATATACCGACGGCTCATTCATCAAGGCTATGGAAGAAAACGGCATAGGCAGACCGTCGACCTTTGAGAAGACTATTACGGTGCTTTATAAGCGTACCTATATCGAAAAAGACGGCAAGTTCATGAAACCCACCGAGCTTGGCGAAATAGTCGTCGACCAACTCGTCAAAGATTTTTCCGAGATCATGGACACGCAGTTCACGGCGGATATGGAGAAAAATCTTGACAAGATAGAAGAGGGCAACATCAAGTGGTACGAGGTCATCGCCGACTTTTACGGAGACTTCCACAATAAGGTGCTTGCCGTGAAGTATCAAGGTAACAAGGTTAAGCCCAAAGCAGAAGAGTCCGACGTGATATGCGACAAGTGCGGAGCAAGAATGATAATCAGGGATTCCAAGTACGGCAAGTTCTTGGCGTGTCCCAATTTCCCCAAGTGTCGCAATACCAAGTCGCTCAGCGAAGCAGTTGCGGTATGTCCGCAATGCGGAGGAGACGTATTTAAGAAGATATCCAAGAAAGGCGCTACTTTCTTCTCTTGCAATAATTATCCGACTTGCAAGTTCATATCTTGGGATTTGCCTGCGCCTCAACTTTGTCCCGATTGCAAGAACGCTATGAAAGTGGTCTTTGGCAAGAGTGGAATAAGATACGTTTGCTCCAACAGAGATTGCAAACACAGCGAGGACGTCGAAGAGAGCAAAGTGCCCGAAGTCATCAAGAAGAATAAGGAAAAGAACAAAGAATGAAAGTCAACGTTATAGGCGGAGGCTTGGCAGGGTGCGAGTGCGCATATCAACTTCTGAAGAGAGGATTCCAAGTCGATATGTACGAGATGAGAGGAGTCAAGAATACTCCCTGTCACTCGACGGAGCGCTTGGCGGAACTCGTGTGTTCCAATTCTTTAAAGGCGCAGAGCCTTGACAATGCGTCGGGACTTTTAAAGTACGAGCTTGCAAGACTCGACAGCCTTATTCTCAAATGCGCTTACGCAAGCGACGTGCCTGCGGGCGGAGCGCTTGCCGTCGACAGAGTCAAGTTGAGCGAGAGCGTGGAAAAAGTCCTCAACGGATTTGATTCATTCAAGTTGATAAGACGAGAGATAGAGACGGTAGATTTGAGTTTGCCCACCGTCATTGCCACGGGTCCGCTGACTTCAGACAAAATGGCGAAGTGGATTGAAGACTTTTTAGGCGGAGAATATCTCAACTTCTACGATGCGGTTGCGCCTATCGTAGACGGAGACAGCATAGATTACGACAAAGCATTTTTTGCCGCAAGATACGGCAAGGGCGGAGACGATTATCTCAACTGCGCAATGAACAAAGAGCAGTATCTTGCGTTTTACGACGCTTTGATACACGCAGAGAGAGCAAAACTCAAAGACTTTGAATTTGAGGTATTCGAGAGGTGTATGCCCATAGAAGTCATGGCGTCGAGAGGCGTGGATACCATGAGATACGGTCCGTTGAGACCCGTAGGCATTCGCAATCCTCACAGCGACGAGAGACCTTATGCGGTGATTCAACTTCGCAAAGAAGACGGCGAGGGAAGCGCATACAATATTGTCGGCTTTCAGACCAATCTCAAATTCGGGGAGCAAAAGAGAGTATTCTCTATGATACCCGGTCTTGAGAATGCAGAGTTCTTAAGATACGGAGTTATGCACGCCAATACCTTTATCAACGCTCCCAAAGTATTGGACGGCGCCTTTGGCGTAAAAAATATTCCTTACGTATTTTTTGCGGGTCAGCTGACGGGGGTCGAGGGATATATGGAGAGCGTGGCGAGCGGACTTATGGCAGGTATCAATTTGGCAAGACGGCTGTCGTGCAAATCCGATTTGATTATGCCGGTCACGAGCGTGATAGGCAGATTGCAAAGGCATATATCCACGCCAAGCGACGATTATCAGCCTATGAACGCAAACTTCGGGATATTGCCGACTTTGGACGACGCTCCGAGGGACAAAAAGAAACGGAAATTCAAATATTCTTTGCGCGCAATCGGCGACGTAGAGAGTTATCTCAAATCAATAAAGGAGATTTAATTATGGAAATGATGGGTACTACCATTTGCGCGGTAAGGCGCAACGGAAAAATCGCAATAGCCGGCGACGGACAGATTACTATGGGACAGAGCGTCATACTCAAGGGTACGGCGAAGAAAGTCAAGAGAATATTCGACGACAAAGTCGTCATAGGTTTTGCAGGCAGTGTGTCCGACGCAATATCGCTCAGCGAAAAGTTTGAGAAGATGTTGCAGAAATACAGCGGTAATCTTATGCGCAGCGCAGTAGAACTTGCCGAACTTTGGAGAGACGACAAGTTGCCGAGAAAGTTGGAGGCAATGATGCTTGTCGCAGATAAAGAAAACTTGCTTATCGTGTCGGGCAGCGGCGAAGTAATAGACCCCGACGGCGACGCTTGCGCGATAGGCTCGGGCGGCAATTACGCATTGGCAGCGGCAAGAGCGATGGTCAAGGAGACGGATCTTTCGGCAAAAGAGATTGCATACAAAGCGCTCGTCATTGCAAGCGAGCTTTGCGTCTTCACCAACAACAATATCATTGTAGAGGAGGTGTAATATGAATGATTTTACGCCAAAACAGATAGTTGCAGAACTCGACAGATATATCATAGGTCAGCAAAGCGCAAAAAAAGCGGTGGCAGTAGCTCTCCGCAACAGATACAGAAGGAGCAGACTTCCCGAGTCTTTGAGAGAGGAGATTTCTCCCAAGAATATTATCATGCAGGGACCTACGGGTGTGGGTAAGACGGAGATTGCAAGACGTCTTGCAAAACTCGTCAAAGCGCCGTTTATCAAAGTAGAGGCAACCAAGTTTACGGAAGTAGGCTACGTCGGCAGAGACGTAGAATCCATGATACGCGACCTTGTCGAGGCGTCTATCAGAATGGTAAGCGAAGAGAAGTCCAAAGAAGTAGAACTTCGCGCAAGAGAGAGAGCCGAGGAAAAACTCGTGCCTGCAATTACCAAGAAGAGAAAAGAAGCTTATCCAGATTTGACGGACGGTCAGATGAGAGGATATATCTTGCAAGAGATAAGAGAAGGCAAAGTCGACGATCTCGTCGTCACGCTCGAGTTGCCCGTCAAGCCCAAGCAGCAGACTATCAGCAATCAAGCGGGTATGGAGATAAATATCAACGAACTTTTCGGGTCTATGATGGGCGGCGGCAAGACCAAGTCCAAGACCGTCACCGTAAAAGAAGCCTTGAAGATACTCATCGAAATGGAAGAGGAAAAACTCATCGACCCCGACAACGTCAATGCAGAGGCTATATCGAGAGCGGAAAACGAGGGAATTATCTTCATTGACGAGATTGATAAGATAGCAAGTAAGTCGAGCGGAAGCGGCGGCGGACACGACGTGTCGAGAGAGGGCGTACAGAGAGATATATTGCCTATCGTCGAGGGTTGTACCGTCAACACCAAGTACGGACAGATCAAGACGGATCACATTCTCTTCATTGCGGCGGGCGCATTCCACATTTCAAGCGTATCCGATTTGATACCCGAACTTCAAGGTAGATTTCCTATATCCGTCCGTTTGGACAGCCTTACGGAAAAAGACTTTGAAGAGATATTGACAAAACCCGACAATGCTATACTCATGCAATATACTGCGTTGCTCGGAGTGGACAATATCAAACTCAAGTTTACCGCCGAGGCAATCAAAGAACTTGCTAAGATATGCGCGGTGGAGAACGAAAACAAAGAAGACATCGGCGCAAGACGACTTCACACGATGATGGAGAGTTTGCTTGAAGATATCTCTTACGAGGCTTGCGATTTGAAAGAGACTACTGACGTGACGATAGATAAGTCCTACGTAGACAAGCACTTCGAGAGCGTCATCAAAAAACTCAATCTAAACAAATATATATTGTAATAAATAAGAAATATAAAAATTTCAATATCCGTTACGTCATATTGAGCGTAGCGCAGCGGAGTCGAAATATCTAAAAACAAAAAGATACAGTAAAGAGGCAGAAAATGATAAACATACCAAAGGGAACTAAAGACGTATTGCCAAGCGAGAGCTACAAGTGGCACTATATCGAGAATACGGTAAGGGAAGTCGCAAGACTTTTCGGCGCCAACGAAGTGCGTACTCCGACTTTTGAACACACGGAATTGTTTTTGAGAGGAGTGGGCGACACGACGGATATTGTCAACAAGGAGATGTACACCTTTGAGGACAAGGGCAAGAGAAGTATTACATTGAAGCCCGAAGGGACGGCAGGCGTAGCAAGAGCATTTATTGAAAATTCGTTTTTCAATTCGCCTCAACCCACCAAGATGTATTATATCACGCCTGTATTTAGATATGAGAGACCGCAAGCAGGCAGATTGAGAGAACACCACCAATTCGGAGTGGAGTTTTACGGCTCGTTTGCTCCCCAAGCCGACGTCGAAGTAATGTCTCTTGCCAAGAGCATTTTTGCAAAACTCGGAGTCAAGGACTTGCAACTCAATATCAATTCAATTGGTTGCAAGAGTTGTCGCAAGGAATACAACAAGGCGCTCAAGGATTATTTTTCCTCCAAGATCGACAAGATGTGCGCTACTTGCAAGGAACGGCTTGACAAAAATCCATTGAGAATACTCGATTGCAAGGAAGAGGCTTGCAAAGCAATAGTTAAGGACGCTCCCAACACGATAGATTATCTCTGCGACGACTGCAAGTCGCACCACGAGAGCGTATGCAAAGGCTTGACTTCGATAGGTCTTGATTACGTAGTCAATCCGCGTATCGTCAGAGGACTTGACTATTATACACGCACGGTATTTGAGTTTATCTCCACAGGCATAGGCGCTCAAGGTACCGTATGCGGCGGCGGCAGATACAACGACCTCGTAGAGCAAGTAGGCGGCAAGCCGACTCCTGCGGTTGGTTTCGGTATGGGTATAGAGCGACTTATTATGGTACTCGAGAGCCTTGGACTTTCGATAGGAGAGCCGTATGCGCCCGCCGTATATATCGCGCCGATGTGCGAAGATGCAAAGGACGTTGCGCTTACGCTTGCCAATTGCTTGAGAGCCAACGGCGTATCGGCAGAGTTTGACATTATGGACAGGAGTTTTAAGGCGCAGATGAAATACGCCGACAAACTGTCCGCCGACTTCGTCGCAATTATTGGCGAAGATGAGTTGAAGGCTGACAAAGTTGCCGTCAAGAATATGAAGATCGGCGAGCAAGAGAGTGTAGAGACGAATAAACTCGTTGAGTATATTCAAAGTAAGAAGTAATGGTGAAGAAGTATCGATAGACCTTTCGACTACGCTCAAGGTGACATTTTGATATGTCGTTTCGACTAGTCTAAAGTCATTTCGACTAGCCAATGTCATTTCGAGCGCAGTCGAGAAATCTCAAACAGATTATATATGTTTGAGACGAACCCAACACATAATACTGATAAAATAATAATTATAATAATTAAAATAATAGAGGATAATAATATGGTAGATTTTTTAAACGGTTTAGAGAGAACGCATAAATGCGGAGAACTTCGCGGCAGTGACGCGGACAAGATAGTCACCGTAATGGGATTTGTTGCAAAATACCGCAACTTGGGCAATTTGTTATTCATTGATTTGAGAGATATAAGCGGTGTTGTTCAAGTAGCATTTGACGATCAAGTCGACAAAACTGTATTTGAAAAGGCTACTGCTATCCGCAACGAATACGTAATTGCCGTCACCGGCAAAGTGAGAAGCAGAGGTAGCAATATCAACAAGAATATGCCCACCGGCGAAGTAGAGATACTTGCCAGCGATTTGAGAATACTCTCGGAGGCGGAAGTCACGCCGTTTGTTATCACCGAAGATATGAAAGTAGGCGAGCCATTGAGACTTAAATACAGATATCTTGATTTGAGACGCAACTATCTGCAATCAATACTTATAATGAGAGACAAGATCACCAGAGTAGTTCGCAATTATTTGTCGGACAACGGCTTTTTGGAGATAGAGACGCCTTTCTTGG
The DNA here is from genome assembly GCA_947177795.1 of uncultured Clostridia bacterium. Classification (GTDB taxonomy): domain Bacteria; phylum Bacillota; class Clostridia; order Christensenellales; family UBA3700; genus RACS-045. The sequence goes on from CAMWVR010000002.1 coordinate 75,699, forward strand.
GCAAGTCTACGCCCGAGGGCGCAAGAGACTATCTCGTGCCGTCGAGAATACATAACGGCGAATTCTACGCTCTTCCGCAATCTCCTCAACTTTTCAAGCAGTTGCTTATGATTGCAGGTATGGACAGATATTATCAGATCGCAAGATGTTTCCGCGACGAGGACTTGAGAGCCAACCGTCAACCCGAGTTTTCGCAGATAGACCTTGAGATGAGTTACGTCGAGGACAACGAGCAAGTTATGTCGATTGCCGAAGGACTTATCAAAAAGGTATTTAAAGAATGTTTGGGTATGGATATCACCGAGAAGTTCAGACGTATTCCATACAGCGAAGCAATGGAAAAATGGGGTAGCGATAAGCCAGATACGCGTTTTGACTTACAACTCAAGAATTTGTCTGACGTAGTCAAGGACTGCGGATTTTCAGTATTCGTCAACGCTATTGCAAGTGGCGGCAGCGTAAGAGCAATCAATGCAAAAGGACTTTGCTCCAAGATGACGCGCAAAGAAGTAGACGCTTGCGGAGAATTTGTCAAGAGTTACGGCGCAAAGGGACTTGCTTACGCAATGCTCCGCGAAGACGGCAGTATCACTTCGTCAATACTCAAATTCCTTACGGAAGACCAACAAAAAGCTATCTTTGAGAGAATGGACGCAGAGAAGGGAGATATACTCTTCTTTGTTGCAGACAAAGACAAAGTTGTATTCGACAGCCTCGGCGCATTGAGATGCCATATTGCCGACAAGTACGAACTCTATGACAAGAGCAAATTCGACTTCCTTTGGGTAGTAGATTTTCCGCTTCTCGAATACGACGAGGAAGAAAAGAGATACTTTGCCGTACACCACCCATTCACAAGCGCGTTGGTTGAAGACGTGCCGCTTTTGGATACCGATCCAAGCAAGGTACGCAGCAACGCTTACGATATGGTCATCAACGGTCAAGAAGCGGGCGGCGGAAGTATTCGTATACACGACTGGCATATGCAAGAAAAGATTTTCTCTTTGCTTGGCTTCACGCAAGAGGATATCGAAGAGAGATTCGGCTTTTTCGTCGAGGCGTTCAAATACGGCGCGCCACCGCACGGCGGACTTGCCTTTGGTCTCGACAGACTTACGATGCTCGTCACAGGTACGGACAATATAAAAGACGTAATCGCATTCCCAAAAGTGCAGAATGCTTCGTGTTTGATGACCGGAGCGCCTGCGCCGGTTGAAGACAAACAACTCAAAGAACTCGCAATCAACTTTGACAAAAAGGAAGACTAATATATGTTTTCACGTACCCAAAAACTCATAGGAGAGGACGGCTTGCAAAGACTCTTTGCAAGCAAAGTCCTCGTCGTCGGCGTGGGGGGAGTAGGCGGATATGCCGTCGAAATGCTTGCCCGCGCGGGCGTCGGTACGTTGGGAATTATGGATGGAGATTTGGTGGATATCTCCAACAAAAACCGTCAGATAATAGCGCTTGATTCCACCGTGGGAAAACCCAAGGTGGAGGCTTTAAAGGAGAGAATACTCGATATAAATCCTTGTTGTAACGTAATTTTGTTCAACGAGCGTTTTTCCGCAGACAACTCCAATGTTTTGGATATGGAGTGGGACTATATAATCGACGCCATAGACTCTTTTGAAGACAAAGTGGATTTGATTTGCCTTGCTAAAAGAAAGGGCATTGAAATAATCAGCGCTATGGGCGCGGGCAACAGAGTTGAACTTTGCGACTTTGAGATATGCGATATATACAAGACGAGTTACGATCCATTGGCAAAAAAACTCCGAAAGGCGCTCAAAGACAGAGACGTAAATAATCACGTCGTGTGCTATACAAAGACGCCTACAATTCCGACGACAGACGGAGTGGGAAGCGTAAGTTATATACCTCCGCTTTGCGGAATTAAAATTGCGGGGTACGTTATTCAAAAAATACTTCAAGACGAGCGCGTATAGCGTCACTCTTTTTGCCCTAAAAACTAGGACGCACTCGGGGTCACGTACAGAAAGTACGCTCACCGCTCGTTTGCCGTTTCACGGACAAAAATAGCAACACTCTCCGCGCTCGGGTGATACTTTAACATAAAAAGGAATATCTATGAAAAAATTGCATATCGACAGCGGAAAAGACTTTGATTTCGGCAGGACGAGCGAATATTATGCAAAATACCGCGATATATATCCGCAAGAGTTTTATGACAAGTTACTGCAAAGGGATCTGTGCGTAAAAGGACAGAAGATATTGGACATTGGCACAGGCACTGGAGTATTGCCACGCAATTTATATAAATACGGCGGAGAGTTTGTCGGTATAGATATATCTGCCAATCAAATAGAGCACGCCAAGATTTTGGCGGAGCAAAGCGGTATGGATATTGACTTTGACTGCGTTGCCGCAGAAAAGGCAAATTTTGCCGACGGTACATTTGACGTAATCACGGCGTGCCAGTGTTTTACTTATTTCAATCACAAGGTTTTGGCAAAACTACTTGCCGATATACTCAAAACTAATGGCAGAGTTGTAGTGTTATATATGGCGTGGCTGCCGTATGAAGACGCAATTGCATTAAAGAGTGAAGAACTTATCTTGAAGTATAATCCAACGTGGTCTGGGTGCGGAGAAGTAAGACGTAATATCGAGATACCACCCGACTATCAAAAGTATTTCAATATCGAATATCGGGAAGTATTTGATTTAGACGTGCCATTTACACGCGAGAGTTGGCACGGCAGAATGAGAGCGTGTAGAGGCGTGGGCGCGAGCCTTTCGCAAGAAGATATAGCAAAGTGGGAAGAAGAGCATATCGCAATACTTCGCAACGACGCTCCTCAAGAATTTGTCGTAAAGCATTACGGCGCAATTTGCGTGCTTTGCAAAAAATGACTTATTATAAAAATTTTTGGTATTGACAAACGTATTTTGAAGTTTTATAATTCAATTAAAACAAACATCAACGGAGTTATATTATGTTTAACAAAAAGCAAATTGACGATGTTATCAAAAATGAGCGCAAAGACGTCGCTGCAGGTATTTTCGAACAGATGGAAAAACTTGCAGACGCGCAAGAGCGTCAAGAGGAGTTTTACGAGAGCGCGAGTATAGAAACGTTGCGTGATCTTGTTGAAAACGGAGATGACGAGGCTTGTTCATATTATATAAACAAGCGTATTCACGAGGACCAAGCCCTTGATTGGAATGACATAGAGTATCTTGATTTGGCTATAAAAAATCTAAATTACTCGGCGTCTCTCATCGGTGCGTACATATACGGCTTAAGGGATTCCCGATTTAAAGACGTTGAAAAAGAATTTTTCAGTTATGCTGTCTGCGAGCAATATACTGATTCAGACGCGCATAAACAACTTGATAAGGCTTATAAAAAGAATTCTTCGCTGATAGAGGAAGTAGACAAAGCGATTTTGTCGGTATGTCTCGACAGGTGGGCGGCGTCGACTCTTAGAGGCGAAAAATACTTTTCTTTCACGGCTCAACTAAACAGCGCAGACAAGAGTTCGGAATTGCCGGATTGGAAGTCGGCGTACGTGCTTGAAATTTATCTTACTCACGAAAACGGACGCGAATCAGATCCCGAAGAACTCTACATAGCGTATATTAGAGGCAAAGATAAAGACGGCTATATTGGCGCGCTTTGTAACAATTTGGCGGAAATACTATCTATTATCGCTCAAAAGACAGGTTTGTCTGCGGGAGATATATACGTTGACGGCAAAAAGTATTTTCACTACGGAGCAAGCGTGTCTGCAAAGAAGAGCGTAGTCGAAGACTCTGTTAAAATTGTGTCCGACGCAAATTTAAAAGTCAACGTCAGCGATGAAGGCAGACTTAAAAGCAATATATGCAGTTATTGCGGCGGCGCGACGGATTTTGGAGGGGTGTGTTCTGTTTGCGGTAAAAGACAGAACGACCAAGACGATGGCAGTATTGTCATACGAAAAGGCAAGAATACCGAAGCGCTTAGATGCACTCAGTGCGGATCTCCCATCAAACTTGAGGATAATTGCAAGACGGCGTACTGTTCGGCGTGCGGTACTACTTTTGCCGTAAACGGTAGCGCCCTTACGGACGGCGTATTCGGTCTCAACTATGAGAACATTCGCGCAGATATGCCTGAAGGCGCTCAATTGCCGTCAGTCGAGTTTGTAAGAGCAAGCATTGTAGAAGGCGCAATAACGGCGATAATGCCTCGCAACTTTATCGTTATGTCAGACGAAATTCGCAAAATAAAATATCCTGTCAATGCGCCAAAATATATTTACACCACTCCCGATACGACAGTCAATCTTAATATCAATATCACCGGAGCGCTTCAAGAAAAAGACGTCTTTGATTTCGGCAGGTATATGCTGACTGCGCTTAAGAGCGCTTATTCCACGGCAAAGTTCGGAGAGGCAAAAATGATTGATAAGCCGAGAAAAGTTTTTTTCATTGACTTTATCACTGCGGGTATGGATCAAAGTATTTATAATGCTATGTTTTTCTTTTCTTACAACGGAAAACAAGGTGTCGGATCTTGGAACTGTTTGGGGAAGGATCGCTGGTTTTGGGCGCCTATATTTGAACACGCAGTGAGAACTATGGAGTTTAAATGACGTATCATTAATAAAAATAGTCATTGATTTTGTTGATTATCAGATTGCTGATATGATAGAATAAAACAGTAAATATTTATTTTAGGAGAAACTTATGATAGATTTTAAAGTTATCAGAGATACCGATCCAGAAGTTTGCGACGCTTTGGAATTGGAACTTACCCGTCAACAGGGCAATATTGAACTCATCGCCAGCGAGAATATCGTCACACCGGCGGTTATGGCTGCCGCAGGATCGCACTTGACCAACAAGTACGCAGAGGGATATCCCGCAAAGAGATATTACGGCGGTTGCGAATACGTAGATATCGTGGAGAAACTTGCCGTCGAGAGAGCGTGCGAGCTTTTTGGCGCTAAGTACGCCAACGTGCAGGCTCACAGCGGCGCAAATGCAAATCTTGCCACTTTCTTTGCTTTGTTGCAGACGGGCGACACGGTGCTCAGTATGAGTCTCGCTCACGGCGGACACCTATCTCACGGAAGCCCTGTCAATATATCGGGCAAATACTTTAATATCGTTCCTTACGAAGTAGAGCAATCTACGAGTATGATAGATTATGACAAAGTTGCTCAACTTGCAAAAGAATGCAAGCCAAAACTCATTCTTGCAGGCGCAAGCGCATACCCAAGAGGGCTTGACTTCAAGAAGTTCAGAGAGATTGCAGACAGCGTAGGCGCATATCTTATGGTAGATATGGCTCACATCGCAGGACTTGTTGCCGCAGGCTGTCACGCAAGCCCCGTTCCTTACGCAGACGTAGTCACTACCACGACTCACAAGACTTTGAGAGGACCTAGAGGCGGACTTATTCTTACCAACAACGAAGAGATTGCCACCAAGATAAACAAGGCTATTTTCCCGGGTACGCAGGGCGGACCGCTTATGCATATCATTGCGGCAAAGGCCGTCGCTCTCAAAGAGGCTATGAGCGAAGAATTCAAGCAATATCAAAGACAGATCGTCAAGAATGCTCAAGTGCTTGCCAAGGCTTTGCTTGATAAGGGCATTAATCTCGTATCGGGCGGTACCGACAATCATTTGATGCTCATTGACCTTACTTCCAAGGGCATGACTGGCAAAGATCTCGAGGCATTGCTCGACAAGGCTCACATTACCGCAAATAAGAACGCTATTCCTTTCGATACACAAAAGCCGTTCGTCACTTCGGGTGTGCGCATAGGTACTCCTGCCGTTACGTCAAGAGGTATGAAAGAGGACGATATGCTCGTCATTGCAGATTGCATAGCAGATCTCGTCGACAACAAAGAAGAGGCTATAGAGCGTTGCTCCAAGAAAGTTGCCGAACTTTGCAAAAAGTATCCTATCTACGCAAACGACATTATAAGATAAACGCGTCGTTATGACGTCATTTCGCTGGACACTGCGAAATGGAGAAATCTCAATCCTTACGTCGTCATTTCGACCGTAGCGTAGCGAAGCGGAGAAATCTAAAACAATATCAACAGCATTAAAATACGCTTGGTTTTACAATCGGGCGTATTTTTATTTTATATGTATAAAAACTGTTGACAAGCAAATAACATTAGAGTAAAATAAACCTAGTAAATTACTAGGGAATGAGGTCGCAATGAAATTATCTTCCAAAGCGAGATACGGACTTAAAGCAATGTGCTATATGGCAGACCGTCACGGCGACGGTGTCATCAGTCTGTCCACGATGTCGTCAAGTATAGGCGTGAGTGAGAAGTATCTTGAACAACTCATATCCACGCTTCGCAAAGCGGGACTGATTTCCGCCAATCGCGGAGCCAACGGCGGATACTTTTTGTCCAAAGATCCCGATGAGATTTCCGTGGGAGAAATAATCAGAGCGCTTGAAGACGGACTTGTGATCATTGACTGTCTGTCGGGCGAGTGCGACAGCAAATGCGGCTGTTCGACCAATCCGTGCGACGGCGACGGCAAATGCAATTGCAAGACCTACAACGTATGGAATAAGTTATACGAAGCTATCAACGACTGTTTGGACTCAATGTCCCTGTCGAGTCTTTTGAAGAAAGAGGTGTAATATGTCACAAGACAAGTTTATATATTTGGATAATTCAGCCACTACTTATACCGATCCGAGAGTCATAGAAGAGATGATGCCGTACTTTGGCGAAATATACGGCAATGCGTCGTCTCAACACTTTTTGGGCAGACAGGCTCTCAAGGCCGTGGACGAAGCGAGAGCAAAAATAGCCAAGGCAATAGGCGCAAAACCCAGCGAGATTTATTTCACTTCGGGCGGAACGGAGAGTGACAACTGGGCAATCAAGGGCATTGCTCAATCCAAAGCCGACAAGGGCAAGCATATCATTACGTCTTGTATAGAGCATCCCGCATTGATGAAGACTTGCGAGAGTTTGCAAAAGCAGGGATACGAGATCACTTATTTGCCTGTCGATAATGAGGGTATTATCTCCCTTGACGATTTGCAAAAGGCGATAAGAGAGGATACTATACTTATATCCATAATGACCGCCAACAACGAGATTGGCGCCATTCAGCCGTTCAGGGAGATAGGCGCTATCGCCAAGAGCAAGGGTATAGTATTCCATACCGACGCAGTGCAGGCGGTGGGCAACGTACCTATCGACGTCGTCAAAGACAACATTGATCTTTTGTCAATGAGCGGACATAAGTTTTACGGCCCCAAGGGTGTAGGCGTACTCTATAAGCGCAACGGACTGAAGATTGGCAGATTTATGGACGGAGGCGAGCAAGAGCGCAATCTTCGCGCGTCGACTATCAACACTCCTGCGATAGTGGGCATGGGCAAGGCGATAGAGATCGCCGTCGAAGACATGGCAAAAAACAACGCTCATATCAGCGAGATAAGAGATTATTTTGTCAAAGAAGTCTTGGCAAATATCGACGAGATATATTACAACGGACCAAAGGACAATGCCAAGAGATTGCCGTCCAACGCAAACTTTTCTTTCAAGTATATCGAGGGAGAGTCGATACTCATGCATTTGGATATGGCAGGTATTGCGGTGTCCAGCGGTTCGGCTTGTTCTTCGGGGTCGCTTGAGCCGTCTTACGTACTTTTGTCCATAGGCGTGCCGATTGAAGTTGCGCACGGGTCGATAAGATTTTCGTTTGGCAAAAACAATACGATAGAAGAAGCAAAATACACGATAGATAAATTAGTTCAGACGGTCAAGACGTTGAGAATGATGTCGCCGCTCTACAACAAATAAAGGAGTAATTATTATGATGTATAACGATAAAGTAAAAGAGGCTTTTGCCAATCCCAAGAACGTGGGATTTATCGAAGACGCAGACGGAGTAGGCAAAGTAGGCAACGCCGCTTGCGGAGATATAATGGAGATCAGCCTCAAGATTAAGGACGATAGGATAGTCGACGCAAAATTCAGGACGTTTGGCTGCGCTGCCGCAATAGCGACGAGTTCTACTGCCACGGAAATGGTCAAGGGTATGACTATCGAAGAGGCGTTGAATCTCACCAACGCAAGAGTCGTCGAAGAACTCGAAGGACTTCCGCCTCAAAAGATACACTGTAGCGTACTTGCAGAAGAAGCTATCAAAGAGGCTATCGAGGATTACAAAAAGAAAAAGGGCAATCTTTAATATTCGACCATTATTTGCCACTGTTGCTGCGCAATATAATTTCCCATTGCGTACACACTATGCAAGAGAAAAGCAAAGGAGGTGAGTCGATGTTGAAAGCCGGATTGATGCTTGGCTTCGGCGCAGGCGTTTTGACAGCCGTCGTAGCTACTTCAAAAATGAAGAACACTATAATGGATCAGGGCAAGAAAATGCTCAAGGACAAAATAATCAAAGTTCTTGATTAACAATTAGTTCGTATTGCTTAATATCGGACTTTTAGACAAACAAAAAGCGACTGTCACAATCAAAATCAGTGATAGTCGCTTTTTATTTATTTAACTTTCAATATTGTCTTTTGCAAAAGTCGTTCTCGTTACTTGGCGGAGCGATATAGTCGCCGTTTTTGTCGTTGGTCTCAAAGATTATGTTGTCTACGTTTTTGACCGCCAAATCAAAGTTGCCATGAGTGCGTACAGTCCAACCTATCATAATCATATCGGGATTTTCTTTGCAAATTTTTTGGTAGTATTTGCTTGGCAGATTTTTCAGAGAAGTTGCCAAAAAGTCGACGTAGCGATATTGTTTCATGCTCCTGACCATAATTCTATGCAAGGTATACCAATCGCAAAGTTGACCGAGTATTATTTCGGGATGATTTTTTGCCCACCAGCGCACGACGTATGGATCGAACGATTCTATGCAATAATTGCCCTTATAGTTTTTGAGAGCCTCCCATATTTGCGAGCAAGTAATTTCGACTGCCTTGGTAGGTTTGATTTCAATGACTAGTCCCACTTGTCCGTCGACAAGAGCAAGCGTTTGCTCAAAGGTGGGAATGGAGTAGTCGGTGTTCATCAATTTGTATTCTTCGAGTTTTGAAGAGTCGACTTGAGTGGTTTTGCCTGCCCGTCCGCAAGTGCGGTTGAGCTTTGGGTCGTGGTGGACGATGAGTTGTCCGTCGTCGGTGCGCCATACGTCGAATTCTATTCCGTATCCGTGTCGGATAGCGTTTTCAAATGCGCCCAAAGAATTTTCGGGCAAAGTCTTATTGTTGTGAAGTCCTCTGTGAGCCACGGGTACGGCAGTCAACCATTTAGTATCTTTTTTCATTTTATCTCCTAATACCCCAAGGATTCGCCTATTATGACGATATATACGTTTTCTTGATATCTCGTGGGGTGGTGGGATATCAAAGTAGCGTTGCATATGCAGTCCTCGCTGTCGCACAGACAGCATTGTCCGCTCGTGGCGCAAGGCGTGTTTTTATTGAGTCTTTTTGCGTTGGGCGGAGCGGCGACATTGCGCGCTCTGTCTATTGCGCTTGCGAGGTCGGGAGCTATTTTGTTGGTTCCCAAGACGTAAAGGATGTTTTTCACGCCAAAAGCCAGCGCAGAAATTCTGTTTGCCGAGCCGTCGATATTGACGACGTCGCCCTCTTGGCTCAATGCGTTTGCGGACGATATATACCAATCGGCAGAGCCTGCGAGTTGATAGACCTTATCTCTCAGCTCGGGCGACACGAGAGCGTGCGAATAGACGGTATTGCCTCTTTCCGCAAGAGTATTATACAAGCCGAGTTCTTTGACGGTCATGCTTCCGCCGATACCCACGCTTGCGGTCTGCGGAATGAGGTTGAGCGCAAAGTCAACGGCGTCTTTTTTATCGTCGAAATAAAAGGGTTTAAAACCTCTTTTTGTAAGATTGTTGAGTAGGTTTTGTATTTGCATATTTTCCCCCAAATATATTTGCTAAAATCTGTATTTTTCTATATAATATAATAAATTAGACTTGCTGTCAACCCCCATTGTCGGGATTGAGCAGGGGATTTGCTTAAAAATAAATCGGGTAGAGGAAGTTATGCCTAAAGATCAATCCAACATAAGGAATTTTTGTATAGTAGCTCACATAGACCACGGCAAGAGTACGCTTGCCGACTGTATTATGGACGTCACGCAGACCGTAGCTAAGCGAGACGCCAAAGAGCAGCTTCTCGACAGTATGGATATCGAGAGGGAGAGAGGTATCACTATTAAACTTACGCCTGTGACCATGAAGTACAAATATAATGGCGAAGAATATACTTTTAATTTGATCGACACTCCGGGACACGTTGACTTTACCTACGAGGTGTCGAGATCGCTCAAAGCGTGCGAGGGAGCGATACTCATTGTCGATGCATCGCAGGGTATAGAGGCGCAGACTTTGACCAACGTATATCTTGCGCTTGACAATGATCTTGAGATAATTCCCGTAATCAACAAAATAGACTTACCATCCGCTAGACCCGACGAAGTCAAGGCGGAGATAGAGGACGTCATAGGTCTTGACGCTCAAAATGCGCCGCTTATTTCTGCAAAGGAGTGTATTGGCATAGACGAAGTGCTCAAGCAAGTAATAGAGCTTTTGCCGCCCCCGAGCGGAAGTTACGACGCTCCGTTCAAAGCTTTGATATTCGATTCTTATTACGACTCTTACAAGGGCGCAATATCTTTTATCAGAGTTTTTGACGGCGAAGTCAAAGCGGGAGACAGAATAAAGATGTGCGTCACGGGCAAAGAATTCGAGGTCACCGAAGTGGGAGTATTCGTGCCAAAAATGCAGGCAAGAGATACGCTGTCGGCGGGCGACGTAGGTTATCTTTGCGCCAGTATCAAGAACGTCAGCGACACAAAAGTTGGAGATACTATACTTATGGCAAGCGATAAGATTTCAAAGCCGCTCGACGGATACAAAGAAGCTTCGCCCATGGTATTTTCGGGCGTATATCCTGCGGACGGATCCAAGTATAACGACCTCAAAGACGCATTGGAAAAACTTAAACTCAACGACGCTTCGCTTATGTACGAACCCGAGGTGTCGACGGCGCTTGGCTTTGGTTTTAGATGTGGATTCTTGGGACTTTTGCATATGGAGATCATACAAGAGAGGTTGGAGAGAGAATTCGATCTCGACTTAGTGACGACTGCGCCCAGCGTATCTTATAAAGTCATCAAGACCAACGGCGAGGAGATAATAGTGTCCAATCCGTCCAACTTGCCGCCTGCGGGCGACATTGACCATATGGAAGAGCCCGTAGTCAACGCTTTTATCTATACGCCGCCCGAGTACGTCGGATCTATTATGGAACTTTGTCAGGACAAGCGAGGAGAGTTTATCAACCTCACTTATCTTGATACGACGAGAGTACGCATAGACTACGTCATGCCTCTCAACGAAATAATCTACGATTTCTTCGATACGCTCAAATCTCGTACTAGAGGTTATGCAAGTCTCGACTATGAGATAGCAGATTATAAGCGTAGCGATCTCGTCAAGTTGGATATGTTGCTCAACGGCGAAGTCTGCGACGCATTGAGCCTTATCGTGCACAAAGACAAGGCATACGCAAGGGGCAGAGGTATTGCCGAAAAGCTAAAAGACGTAATACCAAGACAGCTTTTTGAGATACCTATCCAAGCTGCAATCGGCGGCAAGGTTATTGCAAGAGAGACCGTCAAGGCAATGCGCAAAGACGTGCTTGCCAAGTGTTACGGCGGAGATATTACCCGTAAGAAAAAGCTTCTTGAAAAACAAAAAGAGGGCAAGAAGCGTATGCGCCAAGTAGGTTCCGTAGAAGTGCCGAGCGAAGCATTCATGTCAATCCTGAAGATATGAGTTTGGCGATAAGCGAGGCGTCGCAAGTTTACACGGCAATAATGCTTACTCTACGTCTTCAAACTCACTTGACGTACAGCAAGTACGCCTGCATTCGTTTTCATCGTATAGAAAACATTCTTACTCGTGATAATCTTACGCCGCTCCCTTATCGCCAAACTTGACGAGTGAGTATATAACTAATTCAAATTAATATGTCATCTCGACCGAAGCGGAGAGATCTCAATCAGTATAAATCTCAACATTATGACACAAATCAAGCCAAGTCTAGGAATTTATATTCATATACCTTTTTGCAAGTCGCGTTGCATATACTGCGACTTTGTTTCTTCTGTCGACGACTGCTCGCAGAGAGATAAATACGTCGAGTATCTTTGCAGACAGATAAGGTCGGCGAGCGAGGATTTTTCCGACAAATATACTGTCGACACGATTTACTTCGGCGGCGGTACGCCGACTTTGCTTGACGATAAGCAGTTTGATTTGATAAGCAAAGAGATTTTTAAGCGTTTCCATTGCGCTCTTAAGGAGTTTTCAGTCGAGGCAAATCCCTGCACTATTGATAGAGAAAAATTGATTACGCTTAAGAATATTGGAGTCACAAGACTGAGCATAGGCGTTCAGAGTTTTAATGACGAATTGCTCAAGATGCTTGGCAGACGGCACGACGCAAGGCGCGCAGAGGATGCGATCAGACTTGCCGTCGAGCTGGGATTTGACGTAAGCGTTGACGCAATGATAGGCTTGCCTAATCAAACAAAATTCGACGTCAAAGATTTTATAGACAGAGCCGATACGTTGGGAGTAGAGCATATATCGGTATATATGTTGAGCGTAGAGGAAGGCACTGGGCTCAAAAGTCTTATCGAGCAAGGCAAGCTCATCGCCAAGAACGACGACCAACTTGCCGATTTGTATGAATACGCTTGTCTTTGTCTCAAAGAGCGAAATTTTCAAAGATACGAAATCTCCAACTTTTGCAAGAATCAAAAGGTGTCTCATCACAATTTGCGTTATTGGCAACGTCTAGATTATTTGGGACTCGGTATGGGCGCGCATTCTTTGACGAACGGAGAGCGATGGAATAATTCCGATAATTTCAAAGATTATTACGACGGCGTAGACAAAGGCGATTGCCGTCGCAATATCCAAAAATTGAGCAAAGAAGATATAGAGAGCGAATATATCATGCTTGCGTTTAGATTGCAAAAGGGGATAGATCTGTCAGAATTTAATAAGAAGTTCGGCGAGAATTTTTTGATGAAGTATTCTAAGGCTATAAAAAAGAATCTGGAATTTCTTGAAGTCACTTCGACAAGCGTAGCCATAAAAGATAAATATCTTCAACTTATGAATTCGATAATCGTAGATTTTATATGACTTTATGTATAAGTCTGCCCGAAGGCAAACTTATCCCAAATTACTTACACTTCGTGAAAGAAGTGTTGTTGCAGTTGGGGCAGGGCGGCATTTTATCGCCGGCGTCGAGTCTGAGATCAAAGCCACAGTTTGTACAACTGTAACAACCCTTGCCCGGCTTTTCGCCGGTGCTTACTTTTGCTACTCTTGCCATATTGCACCTCCAAGTTTTTATTGTTAATTTGAGTATTCACATTCCCGTCAAAGTTATTCATATGCTTAATATAAACCAAAAAAAATTCTCAAAAAATGCTAATTTTTACCTACATTGTAAAAAAATTGGCAAAGTTATGGACAAACTTTATTTTTATGTTATAATAAACTCATGGAATTGCAAGCAAACGACAACGTGTGCGAAAACGTCGGTGACAGTGTCGAAACGTTGGAAGGAGTTCAACAGGAAAATTCCTCTCCGATAGCAGATAATGCCCAAAAAGACACGTCGAGTGACAATATACGGACTGACAGTAAAAAGTACGGAAAGAAATTTTCCGCAAGGATTTACAAGTATTTTTCACTCTTGACCTTTTTTATCTATTACCTCAACTTTATGTTGAGAATAGGTATGCGTTGTTCCAGCTACTTCAAGGAGCAAGGGATCACGACTTTTTCCGTATGGTGGTCCGTTATGACCGACAAGACGAAGTGGGCGGAGATTTGCGACGCAATATTCGATTGGTATACGATAACGCTTTTGGTATTTTTGTTTTTGTATTCCGTGGTATTTATTATTACCTTCATAAGGTTTTCGCCAAAACATAAAAAGACCTTCAAGTATTTCAAAAAAGGTTTCGTTATGGCAAGACGCGTCATCAAGCTTATCAGCGTAGGTTTGACGTTGACCGTCTTGGTCAATTCTGCTCAACTTGCGACTTTCAGCGATAAGTTTATGTTTATAATATCTTTGCTATCCATAATGTTTACAGTTATGCAAATATGCGTGTCTGTGACTTCGTGGTTCATAGGCAAGAAGCTCAACAGGAGCGTCAAGCAGTACGTCGGCAACGTCATGAGCAACTATCTTGCAACCGCGCGCGTCAGACCTCAGCACGTCGGGACAGGCAAGAGAAAAGCCACGGTTGGAGATAGGATCGGTAAGGCAAAAGACAGATTTTTGCGTACGATAGAGACGTTGACTTTGACCAACGACGAGGTAATGCAAAGAGCGGCGGAGCTTGACGGGTACGTCTTGGACAACAACGATATGACGGATAGGTTCGAAAACGATTATCGACCCAACGTAAACGAGGACGTCGTTCCCGAAGATATTAAGAAGAAACCCAAGAAAGCAAAGCGCATCGTCAAAAAGGATAAGCGAATTCTGACAAAGCGAGATAAGTCAAGCGTAATTCAGAGAAAGTCCAAGACGGGCAAGCCGCAATCTGCCGATCCTCAAGATATCTTAAATCAAGAGCAGGTTGCCGGCGACGTGTTGCAAGAGAGCCAAAGCGAGGAGAATCATGAGTCAACTACATAAGAGCGGAGAAGATTACTTAGAGGCGATATTATTTATCGAAGAACAGAAAGGCAGAGTCAAATCTGTCGATATCGCCAATTTTTTGGGAGTATCCAAGCCTAGCGTCAACAAGGCTTTGACTATACTTCAAGAGATGGGATACGTCAGCAAACCGAGTTACGGAGAAGTGACGATCACGCAAGAGGGCAGGAAAAAAGCCAAGACCGTCGCAGTCAAACATATGGCTTTGACAAGACTTCTCACCGAGGTGCTGGGCGTGAGCGCCGATACGGCAGAAAAAGACGCTTGCAAGATAGAACACGATATCAGCGACGAGACGACTCAAAAACTTATCGAGTTTTTGGGGACGTTTGGCGAGAAGTGAGGCTAGCCAAATCTAAAATATATCTTTTCTGCCAATACCGCATTTAACTCAAATCATCGTACGGCTAGTACGACGATTTTCGTCAAATACCGTCTTGACAAAAAATCTACTATTTTATTTTTTTCTATCTCCATTTTCGCCAAACGATAGGGGGGTGTAAT
>CAMWVR010000003.1 GCA_947177795.1 uncultured Clostridia bacterium
AAATTATAATAACAAAATATTAACTTTTTATAATTTTGAAAATTTTTGAAAATTTTTCGAAAAAATAGTTGACAAAGTTTTTTTCAAGTAGTATATTATGAGTGTAAATAAGATTTACACAACAAATTAGCTCATAATTTTCCCCCTTATCATATAAAGGAAGGGCGATGTTCGTAAGGATATCGTCCTTTCTTTTTTTGTGTTTGGCGAGAAGGGAGATAGGCAAATTTAAAATGCGTCTTTTCCGTCAATACAGCCTTTGGCTCACGCCGACGTACGGCAAGTACGCCGACGCTCGCCAAAGACAATCTTGACAAAAAATCCGTTATTTTACTTTTTGCCTATCTCCCTTCTCGCCAAACGAATGAGGAAGTTATTCTTTTGAGCCAGCCAACTAAACGAGAACTAAAATAAATTCAATGGTGTGTATGGTAAGTACGCCTGCATTCGTTTTCATTGTATAGAAAACATTCTTACGCGGGAAAAACTTGCGCCGCTCCCTTCTCGCCAAACTTGTGTACATTTTTAATTTATGTCACCTCGAGCGAAGTCGAGAGGTCTAATCCTTTTATTAAGTACCGACAAAATGGAACGTAGTGACATTTTCGCTTGGTCGGTAGGGCGAAGTCCAACCGTATCTCTAGCAATAACTTTGCTTGCCAAAGTTATTGCGTATTTGTAGGTTGTGACGCACGCCCCGTCATTTCGAGCGTAGTCGAGAAATCTAAAATGCGATATTATAATTGTCAAGTTTTGTTAAAATATCCTCCTTTTTAAAAATTGGTATTGACAGGTATTGCCGCGTATGTTAGAATATCACATAAGGCTGTGAAGTGAAACATTATTGAAAAAATCTAGAAAATTAAATATGGAGTAAAATAATGTTTGTAGAAAATAATTCGCTTTGCAGACCTCAAAAGGTACTTTTATTATCAGTTTCCACAGGGGAAGGTCACAATAGCGCAGCGCGAGCAATTGCCGAAGTTTTGCGTCAAAAGAACGTAGAATGTGAGATTGTCGACTCGGTGGAGTTTAAAGGCAAGCCTGCGCGCAGTTTTATCGTAGACGGTTACAATTGGATAATCAGAAACACCCCTATATTATTTGGGTTGGCTTACGTTTTGGGGGCAGCGTATGACAATATGCAATTGCCTTCTCCCATAAAATCCTATCATCAAAGTTACGCCCAACAAATTTATCGATATATCAAAGAAAAGAATTTTGATTGCGTCATATGCACGCACTTGTTTTCTATGCATACGGCGACTGCTATCAAAGAAAAGTATATGCCAGATTTGCCGTGTTACGGAGTCATTACGGACTATACTGCAATTCCGTTTTATCGCGGGTCTAAACTCGACGCATATTTTGTTCCCAATACGTTGACGAGAGATATGCTTGTAAAAAAGGGTATACCTTATGAAAAAATCATATTATCGGGCATACCCGTCAATCCTAAGTTTTTGTCGGATTTGTCAAAAGAGCAGGCTAGGGAAAAGCTGGGTATTCCTCTGAATAAAAAAGTAGTTGTGATCTCCGCAGGCGGAGCTGGATGCGGTAAAATTAAACAGCTTTGCAAAAGACTCAGCGTCAAGGCAGACGACAGTCTAAGAATATTCGTATTTGTCGGCAAGAACGACCGTCTAAAAGAAAAGATAGAAAAGGCTTTTGGAGCAGACGAAAGAATCAAAGCTATTTCATTTACGCCGGATATTAACATGTATATAAAAAGCGCCGACGTGGCAATGACTAAACCCGGGGGATTGTCTAGTACAGAATTTGCAATATGCGGAACGCCGCTTATTTTGCTAAAAGCAATTCCCGGATGCGAGACGTATAATCAAAGATATTTCGTCAAGCGAGGTATTGCAACTTACTGTAAATCAAATCGTAAGGCAGTCGAATGCGCTTTGCGTATGCTTTCACGACAATCGCAGTTGTCTAGTTCCGTCAATATAGACGAAGACAAAGCGTTGAATCCCAATGCGGCTTATGACATAGTGCATTACGTGTTAGGTAAATAAAATTGAAGTCATTATAAATTAAAATTTGGAATATTCATCATCCAAGCCTAATAAGTAGTCGGCAGAAACATTAAAAACCACTGCGATTTTCTTAATTGCGCTCGCAGTGGGCTCACATTCTCCTTTTTCCCAACGCGCTATCATTGATTGGTCGCAACTAATCATTGCAGCGAGTTCTTTTTGCGTGTAGCCCTTTAATTTTCTTAAGTATTTAAGTCTTTCGTTAAACATAAATATATTATAATTAAATAAAAATTGTTGATAATATGAGTATTCTCAAAATTATTTTTTCTTTCTTATTCTCTTCCTAAGAGATAATCGGCGGACACTTCAAAAAAATCGGCAAGGCGAGAGATATAACTTGCCTTTGGTTCGTTGATACCGCGCTCCCAATAGTCGATGGCTTTTTGGCTCACACCGATCGCTTCTGCAAGTTTTTGTTGAGACAAGTCTCTTTCTATTCTCAATTCTTTGATGACTTCGCCTATGTTCATAATACAATTATAAAATATTTTATGCGATATGCTTGACGCAAGAAGATAACTTCTTGTATAATAAATCCATCAAGAAGAAAACTACTTGATTCTATCTTTGGTCAACTCCTCCTTTGGAGTTAGTGTATACTTGTGGCGAATTTAAGGGCAAATGATTTGCTACACAGAAAGGTCGCGGATTTCTCCGTGACCTTTTTGCATTTTTGGCGGACAAAGGATATTTATATTTGATTTAAAATACCCTTTGTTCGCCTTGGCGAGGTAAGTTAATAACATACGCCTACGCCAACGCTCT
Organism: uncultured Clostridia bacterium; assembly: GCA_947177795.1. Lineage (GTDB taxonomy): Bacteria > Bacillota > Clostridia > Christensenellales > UBA3700 > RACS-045. Next base: position 2,814 of record CAMWVR010000003.1, read on the forward strand.
AAAGCGGTCGTTACTGTTCTTTAGAAGAACAACCGCAATTAGAGCAACTCTTTGTTTGAGACTTTTTGGCGCCTGTAGTCTTACTCTTTTGAGAGTTAGAACCACTGCTTTGTTGTGAATTTCTTGCCATAATCTCCTCCTGTTTTTTGTAACCGTCGAGCGATTACACTAGTATTGTGTACACTAAAGCGGAGAAGTATACGCATATAGTTTTGCCATTTTATGGCAGCATGTTTTACGTGTTGGCGATCCAATTTTTCATGAGCTTACTTGCGTCGGGACTAGCGTTGTCGAGACAGGCGTATAGATCGTCCGAAGTGGCGATAGCCGATTTATACGTCGTATAGTATTCTTGCAGAGCTTTGAGTAAAGTATCTTTGCCAAGCATGTCTTGCATATACTTCCACATTATCAATGACTTGTTGTACGTGATATTGGTGTAATAATAATTGCTTGGGAATTCCGTCAGCTTTCCGCCCAACACGCCTTTTGCAGATTCTCCGACGGAGTTTTGAATATCTATAAATCTATGGAATTGAGAGTATGCGTCGGACAGCATGAGTGAAGAGTATTCTACGTTGCCTACGCTGACAAAATACAGATACGTTGCGTAACTCGTCAGTCCTTCGTCCTGCCAAGCGTCCGTCAGATTGTTGCTGCCCACTGCGCCGTACCACCATTGATGAGCTATCTCGTGAGCTACGACTTCTTCATAAGTCGCTCCGCCTAGCGAAGCGTTGATGACGCACAGCGCGCCGTATTCCATGCCGCCTGCGACGAATGGCACGTCGGCAATTGCCAAGGTATCGTATGCGTATTTGCCAAACAATTTGCCGTATACTTCCAAAGCTTTTTGGGCGTACGCAAGCGTATCGGTCTTTTCGCCGAGATAGCTTATCTCCACACCGTCGAATTTACTTACGCTTTTGGCAAGCGAAGGCGAGAGAATTAAAGCAAAATCGCGGATATCTTTTGCGCTCGCAGTCACAATCGTTTCGCCGTTTTGCTCGCTATGTTTGCTCTTGCCGCTTGATACGTACTCCCAGCCGCTTGGAAGATTAAAAGTTACCTCGTAATTTGCTACGTCGGAGAAGTATGGGTCGCCTATAGGCGAATATTCGTCGTGATACCACTCTCCGTCAACGTATGCGCACAGCATGGGATAAAAGCCTGTCAAGGATATGCCTTTTTCATTGAATCCGTACCGTCCGTTGGTGTGCGGGAGAGTCAGCGTATATTGCATATCTACGCTGATTTTTTCGTTGACTTGAAGAGGAGCGTTTAGTGGAACGGAAAGGATATTGCTTTCAAAATCAAAGTCGTATTCTTTAATGTCTCCGTATACGCTCTTGAGGGAGAATTCGCCGTAACTTATACCTTCGGGATAAAAATCTCCTTGTTCTTCTTGAGCGCACGGCAGTGGCTTTTGCCTGTCGAATGCGTTGGCGTATACGTTGAATTTAAGCTCTTCTATCGGCGCGCCGTAGTTGTTGACGACGTCGACTTTTTGCGAGCATACCACGGTGTTGTCGTCGGATACGTCAAGCCAGATATTGTATGTCGTGACGGGTTGGGAAGTGTCTTTGCAAGATACGGCAAATACAAGCAAAGAGCAGACGATGATTGCAATACTTATAATAGATATAGTCTTCTTTTTCATACAAGATTTTATGTCGTATAAGTTAGGGATATGACTTAATGAAAGTTATGGATTTCTCGACTACGCTCGAATTGACGATATAAAGGTCGAAATGACTTTAAATTGCGATCAAGTCGAAGAATCTATTATTTAGTAGAAATCAAAAATTATTTGTAAAATCTACAATAATTGTCTCTTGACATATAATGTATAATGATATTAAAATATAATAGAACCTAGTGCGACAGTCAACAGGTATGATATAATATCGAAAGAAATAAAAGGAGATAAAAATGGGATTTTTAAAAAATCAATTCAGAAAAGTAATTCAGTGGGAGAGCGATAACGTCAACGACATTATCTACAAGTATCCGCTGGAGAGAAAAGAAGAGATAATGCGCAAGTCTACGCTTGTCGTCAGAGAAGGACAAAAAGCTCTCTTTATTCAAGAGGGTAAGCTTGCCGACGTATTCGGACCGGGTACATATCAGCTCAACGATATCAAGAACTTCCCGTTATTGACCCAACTTTATCATTGGAAGACTCTTTGGGAAAGTCCTTATACGGGCGACGTATACTTTATATCCACCAAGCAATTCTTGAATATGAAGTGGGGTACGTCCAATCCTATAATGATGAGAGATCAAGACTACGGCGTCGTGAGAGTAAGAGGCTTCGGCGTATACTCTTTTGCCGTAGGCACTCCGACCAACGCTTTGAGAGAACTCATAGGCTCTATGAGCAGTTTTACGGTGCGCAACGTCGACGAGTATTTTAAGAAAATCATCACGTCTACGCTGTCCAACGTAATTGCCGAGTCTAATATCCCCGCATTGGATCTTGCGATGCATTACGACGATTTGGCTGAAATGGCAAAAGCAAAACTTGCCGACGAGTTTGAAAAAATCGGTATCGAGATCAAGTCTCTCGTGATTGAGAATTTGTCTTTGCCAGAAGAAGTGGAGAGAATGCTCGACAAGCGTACCAACGTCGGCGTAATGAAGGGCGCAATGAGAGAATATACGCAGATGGAAAGCATTGAAGCAATGAAGAGCGCAGCTAAAAACCCCGGAGGCATGAGCGGTATGGGCGTAGGCATGGGCGCAGGCTTGAGCATGGGCAAGATGTTTGTCGACACGATGTCTTCGGTATCCAACGCTCCTCAAGAGAAACAGGTCGAAGAAAAAGTCCAATACGACGATAGTGTGGAGTGTCCAAAATGCCACGCAAGTGTGCCAAGCGCAAGCAAGTTTTGCCCCGAGTGCGGCAATAATATGACTCCGCCTAAAAAGTTGTGTCCCGCATGCGGCGTCGAAGTGGGCGAAAAGGTTAAGTTTTGTCCCGAGTGCGGAGCAAGAGTGGACGAAATAAGATGTAAAGAGTGCGGTAGGGTACTCAAGTCCGGTCAGAAGTTCTGCCCTGATTGCGGAAGTTCGGTCAAATAGTATTAAGTGAAAAAATTATAAAGGGAACCGTATGCAACAAAACGATATGCAGGCTCAAGACGAGTCTTTAGAGAGTCAGATATTTAAATGTCCGGGTTGCGGAAACTTCTTATATTACGATCCGGAAAGTAAAAAGATGAAATGCGATTACTGCAATACCACTGTGGACACGCAAGAAGTGGGATTGGCGCAGGAATTGCCTTATAATGAGGGCGTTGAGCAAGGTTTTGTCAGATGGGGCGGAGTGAAGAGCGTCAAATGCAAATCTTGCGGAGCAATATCCGTCTTGCCGGATTATGAAGTGGTGTCGAGCTGTCCTTTTTGCAACGCAAGCAATATCGTAGATACGGACGAGATAGACGGACTTCAGCCCAACGGTATATTGCCGTTTAAAATTACCAAAGAGCACGTGCCAATCGTCTATGAGAATTGGCTCAAGAGCAAAAGTCTTGCGCCCAACAAACTCAAAAACGAGGCAAAGCGACAACCTGCAAGAGGCGTCTATATCCCTCTTTTCACGTTTGATGCGACGGCAGACTGCGACTATACAATAAGATACGGTCAGCATTATACCGTTACAGTAGGAAGCGGTAAGAATCGACGGACGGAGACGAGAACGAGGTGGTATACCGCAAGCGGTCACGTCAATGATTTTTTCAACGATTTGCAGGTGGAAGCAAGCAAGTCTATTACGCAAAAAAATCTAAGAAAACTCGGAGGATTTGACACCGATAATTCTCTTGAATATCATCAGCAGTTTATCAGCGGTTACAGCGCCGAGCGCTATGACAAAAGTTTGGACGAAAGTTGGAGCGAAGCCAAGAGCCTGATCAAGGCGTCGTTGCGTCAGCAAATCGTGTCGAGGTATCGAGCCGACGTGGTGGATTACGTAAATATGAGTTGCATATATTCCGACAAGACTTATAAATACGTGCTCGTTCCCGTATGGATATTCAATTATCATTACGCCAAAAAAACTTTTGAGTGTATCGTCAACGGCAGATCGGGCAGAGTCGTGGGCAAATATCCCAAGTCGCCTATCAAAATCGGAGCTATCGCATTGTCGGCGCTTGCAGTCGTAGGCGTGTTGGTATGGCTTTTTGTCAAATATTTAGTTTAAAACGATAGCCAACAAGGACATAATAATATATAATATCTTTATTAAATAATTTTGGAGGCGTGTTATGGCAATAACAAAAGATATGCTTATCGCAGAAGCGTTGCAACAAGAGAATGGAGAGGCAATTGCAGAGACTCTCTTGAGCATAGGTATGCACTGTTTTGGTTGCGCAATGGCAAGAGGCGAAACTATTGAGGAAGCGGCTATGGTGCACGGCGTCGACGTGGACGAACTTGTCAAGAAGTTGAATGAGGTTTGACTCTAAGATAGGCTAGGCAAATTTAAAATGCGTCTTTTTCGCCAATCTGGCCTTTGGCTCACGCCGACGTACAGCAAGTACGACGACGCTTGTCAAAGACAATCTTGACAAAAAATCCGCTATTTTACTTTTTGCCTATCTGTCTTTTCGTCAAACTATTGGTTCGAAGTCATATGTCATTTCGAGCGAAGTCGAGAAATCTAAATATACAAAATAGACCCTTCGGCTACGCTCAGGGTGACAGAAAAGTATTGTCAGTATAACTTGTTTGAATCGAGAAGCGTTTGTCAAAATTTTAACGATTATTAATAATCATTGCTTATATAAATGCGTCATTATAAAATTTCTGTACAAAAAATTAAAAAATTATTAAATTAAATATTTTGAGATATTTCCAAATAAAATTTAATGGTGTAAAATAAAGTAGAATATTGTTACTACTATAATTACGCGTATTAGTTTACGCGCGTGCATATTTTTATGGGAAGGAAGTGGAAGATATGAGGAAATGGTGTAAGTGGATATTGGCGATTATGCTTGTCGCAATGGCGTTGAGCATATTTGTTGCCTGTAGCGTAAAAGAAAAGGAGTTGGCGTTGACTTTCGTAAGCGACGAAGAGCAGTACGCCACGACGATAGGTATCGAGCAGGCAAAAGAGATTTTGGCAAGTCAGCCTACGAGAGATGGATACGTATTCAAAGGCTGGTATCTTGACAAAGGCACTTGGACGCAAGAAGTAGCGAGCGCCAACGTTGAGGAGATTGCCAAAGATAATAAGACTATCAGCGTATACGCCTATTGGGTAGAGATAGTCAATAAAATTACCGTATCATTTCGCGATTACAACGGCGGTATTTTGCTTGAAAAAGATTACGAGCGCACTGACGATCAACTTGCAAAGGATGTCGCAAGTTTGTGTCCTTCAAAGCGTCCCGACGACGAAAAATATACGTATACTTTTGACAAATGGGATTGCAATACCGACGATTTGACTCAAGGTTATTTTCTTGCAACGCCAATTTATACGAGCGAATTGAGATATTTTGAGTTTAATTATTACGTTGACGGCGAGTTGATTTACACCGATCACGTCAGGTATGGCGAAAACGCCGACGAGGATTTGCTTGCGAAACCTCAAAAGCCGTCTACCGAAAAGTACGATTACGCATTCACCGGTTGGGAAGGAAATTTCAATAATATTACTCAAGATACAGACGTTCACGCCAAATTCCAAGAAAATATTAAGAAGTTTGACGTAACGTTTAATTTCGGCAACAACAAAAGCGTGACTCGCAAAGTGGAATACGGCGCCGACGCAATTGCTCCAAGCGCGTCGGAAGTTGTCAAGCCAAGCACTGCGCAATATACTTATACTTTTATCTCTTGGGACAATTCTTTTAAAAATATAAAACAAAATACCCTTGTCAATGCAAATTACATTGAGCAAATCAGAATGTATGACGTCAGATTTTGGGTGGACGGCGAATGTATTAAATATGTCAGCGCGGCTTACGGCTCAAGCGTCGAGCCGCCGACTCAGCCTATCAAGAACTTGAACGACGGTTTTACATATGAGTTTGACGGGTGGGATAAGTCGTCCAATAACGTCGTATCTAATCTTGACGTGCACGCAAATTTTAAAAAGGTGTCGCATACCTATACCGTAGATTACGTAAATTGGGACGGAAGTTTGCTCTTTAGTGAAAAAGTGGAAAGCGGAGAGCCGTCGATTTATTGCGGTGATACGCCTAGCCGCCAATCCAACGATAAGTATGATTATATATTTGACGGATGGACGGACGAAGATAAATTAAGCGCGATTACTCGTAATATGACGGCGCAGGCAAAATTCAAACAGCAAATCAAGACTTTTACCGTTACGTTTATTTACGGTGATGGCAAAAAGTCTGTTTTCCCAGATATAGAGTACGGTTCGAATTTGACCAATTCCAATCTTGTGCCTACTGACGTTGCTAAGGCTTCGACGGCTCAATATGAATATGAATTCATAAGTTGGGACGGTACTTTTAACAATATCACATCAAATACTGTGATAAGCGCCGAATATAAGCAAATCGTGAGAAGTTATACAGTCAAGTTCTTTGTCGACGATACCTGTATAAAGTCGGTAAGCGCGCTCTACGGCTCAAGCGTAGAGGCTCCGTCGCAGCCTGTCAAGGTCTTGAACGACGGCTATACTTACGAATTCGTGCGTTGGGATAAAGACTTTGACAATATCGTAGAAAGCATTGAAGTAAACGCTATATTCGATAAAATCGCAAATACTTTTACCGTGAAGTACGTCAATTGGGACGGAACGTTGCTCTATACGGACAGCGTAGAGAGCGGAGGCAAGTCGACTTACGTTGGAGATACGCCTACCCGTGAACCTAACGACAAATATACTTATCAATTCGTAGGTTGGACGAATACCGATATGCTCGATAGCGTTACGCAAAGTTTTGCTGCGCAAGCAGAATTTGACGAAGTCGTGAGAACTTATACGGTTACGTTCAATTACGGTCACGGTTTGCAAAAGGTGCTTGAGGGTATTCCATACGGTACTAACTTGACAGACTCAACGGAAATTCCGACGGATACCGATAAAGAATCGACGGATGAATTTGATTTCACTTTTATAGATTGGGATAAATTCTTCGGTTACGTATCAAGAGATCTAGAGGTCAACGCTATCTATAAAGAGACTATAAGAAAGTATATCGTTACTTTCATCAACAACGGCGTGGCTATTCTGACGCAAGAAGTAGAGTACGGCAAATATCCTACTTTGCCGACGAGTAATATATTCAAAAATCACACGATCAAGTGGGCGTTTGACTTCCTCGGCTGGCAAGTACTCGACGTAGATACGACTCTTCCGGGCGCAGTAGGCGATATTGACGCCGACGACGGCACGGACTATAGAGATACCGTGCTTGACACCGACGGCTTTGAGGCAACGGATCCTAAGTCCAATATAGTGAAAGGCAAAATCACTTATACGGCGATCTATTCGAGAACAATTCAACAATATACCGTCAAATTCTACAATCAAGAGAACGACACCGAAGTTTTGAAAGAGATAACGGTGCCTTGGGGTACCAATGCTATAGAGCAAGCTCCTACGCCGTATAAAGAATCTGTTCCTAAGTGGGAATACGAATTTACTAATTGGAGCAATGAGCAAGCGTTGACAAAGGTTGAATCCAACCTCAGCGTATATGCAGATTACTTTGCGCATATTAGATCGTATTGGGTCACGTATATGAACGGCGACGTCGAAGTCGACAAGTTCTACGTCGAGTACGATGCGGTATCTCCGAGACCTGACGTCATACCGACAAAAGCGTCTACGCTTGAATATGATTTTGAGTTTGACGATTGGGATAGAGCGGCAGACCGTCGAGTAGAAGGTCCTCTTACGATCAACGCAGTCTATAAAAATCATATCAGATCGTACGTCGTGACTTTGTTCAACTTGGCGACGCGCGAGCTTATTTCGACGGGAGAATTTGCTTACGGTACTAAAATTACCACTAAGATTGAAGTCAACGGCTACGACTTTGACTCTTGGTATAGAGATCCCGATTGCAAAACGGTGTTTAATCAAGAAGAAGAGCGTGTAGACGGAACGATGATGCTTTTCGGTAATATCGTAATGAAAGGCATTATATTCAACGGTAACAATGAGATAGTAGGATACGAAGGTACTCAACCTAATCTTGTAATTCCTATCGCGGCAAACGGCAGGAAAGTCACTACTATTAAAGAAGCGGCATTTAAGGGAAATACCGTAATAGGTAGCGTATATATTCCAAATACGATCACTTCTGTAGAAGCATATGTATTCTCAGGATTAAATCTTACCGAAAGCGGCGGCATTTATATTCAATCTGAAAAGAAATGGTACGGCACGCCTAACGGTTGGAATCAATATTGGAACAGAAATTCGCTTACGTCGTTCCATGAAAGCGACAGACCAGTTACCTACGGCGTAGACGGTATCTATACGGTCGGAGACTTCCAATATATTCTTATTGCAGACGGCGGTACGGCTGTAGTAGATAAGTTTATCAATAATAATACGGCAAAAGCTTATATTACCGACCAACTTGACCACCAAAAGGCATTCTTTACAAAAGACGTGGAAGTTGACAAGACGGGCGTAACGTTTGATATCTACGACGTTGCGTACGAGACGAACGTTTACAGCATTAAGCAAATTGCAGTATCGGCATTTGAGGGTTGCTCCAACGTTGCAACGATATTTATCCCCGATACCATATCCAAAGTCGGCAACTATGCGTTCAGCGGAGTGACTGCAAATATCTATATTCAAAGAAGCAAACCTGCGGTCGGCGAAGTGCCGAGCGGTTGGGGATTGTATTGGAACTCTAACCGCAGCGGACAGGAAGGCACCAGATCTCTTTATTGGGGCGTAATAGATATGGACAGAGTGGGAGTATTCAGTTATATCTTTATGGCTGACGGCACTGCAATCGCAGTAGAGTACAACGGTAGTACTTCCGTGACGAGCGTAGACGTACCGGGCAGTGTGGTATTCAAAGACGTCACTTACACCGTGACGGAACTCGGCGACGAATTGCTCGCAAATATGACTTTGCTCAATACCGTGACGCTCAACGAAGGACTCAAAAAGATCAAGAGCAAAGTATTCTATATGGATCCGATGCTTTCATCCGTGACGTTGCCTTCGACGCTTGAAGAGATAGGCGACTATGCGTTCCTCGGAGCGTTGGCGCTCAAAGAGATATATATACCTGCGTCAGTTAAGACTATCGGTATGCTTGTATTTGTCGGAATGGATAATTTGACGATATACTGCGGAGTTGCAAAAGAGCCTACCTACTTGCCGGGTATCAGCGGATATAATCCGCTTTGGGACGTCAAACTCGGACTAAGCGATATAGGCGATTTGACAAATCTCAAAGGTATAGCAGGCACGATTGTCAATCCCAATAAGCACACAGTTATCTACAACGTAGCGGCAATATATATCGATACTGCAAAAGAGACGGGCAGAGAAACCAAATTTAAGTACGTATTGTTCAACAATAATACGGCAAAGGTGATTTCGGCAAGCAACACTATACTCAACGTTGAGAATTACGAGATGCCAAGCGTCATTACTTATAATGACAATACGTATACCGTTACGGCTATCGGAGCAGGCGCTTTTGCAGGCAATACGGCTATCAAGACGCTTATCATTCCTTCGACAGTGACGAGCATAGAAGAAAACGCTTTCCTAGGTTGCTCTAAGTTGACGATAAAGACTTCGCACACATCTAAGCCGAGCGGTTGGAACAACAACTTCAATCCCGACGGCAGACCCGTAGAATACGGCTACGGAGTGACCGTCGAAACAGAGACGATAGAAGAAGTCGCATAGCCTATTGATCTTGGGCAATAGTATTAAAGGAGCATAAAAATGCTCCTTTTTGCTGTCTTGCGTTGGCGATATCAGTTTTTGTGAAAAATTTTAGAAAAGTCTGTCGCTTGCAATGACATATTGAATGCGAATTTTGCAAGTTCTGCGCTTGATATAGGAAAGTCGTCTTTTATCCATTCGCGAAGTAATCCAACTACGCCGTTGATGCAATACATATATCCGTATTTTGATAAAAGCGAGTCGTCGGATATAGTCAAGGCTTTGTATTTATCAAGGATCGTCGATATCAATCTCTTTTTAAAATCGTTGCTGTCGAGTTGAGAAAGAAGTAATATAAATTGGTTTTTATTCACTTTGATATATTCAAAGGTGTCTTTGAGCAAATCAAGATATTGCTCTTTTTGGGTGAGAGTGCCTTCGGACAATGCGGGATAGGGAATTTGATCCAAGATCTCGTCTTCTATCTCCTTTACGAGTTGATTGACGTCTTCATAGTGCATATAGAAAGTCGAGCGGTTGATATCGGCTCTTTGGCATATTTCCGTGATAGAAAGCCTCTTGTCGGGATTGCTCTCCAACAATTCAATATAAGCGTCCTTTATCATTTTTTTGGTCATTCTGACTCTTCTCGTCTCTTGCATTTTTACCTCGCTCTTGCACAAATTTTACACGACAATTTTTTATATTTTGTCGGATTGACAACAAAATATAATTTTGCTATTTCCAACAATACATTTATAAAAATACTGTTTGTTGATTTTCCGACAGTATGTCTATATAATAATATCAAACATATTGGCAAAAGTCAATATAGAGCGTATATTTCAACGTACTCTCGCATATAGGTAATGTAAATGAAGAAGATGTATAACGTGAATAGTCTTGATAATTTCAGACAGCTTATAAATATTTCGGCAAAAAAGTATCATTCCAAGACTGCATTTTTGCTTAGAGAGAAAGACGGCAAATACAGAAAGATAAAATATGGCGAATTGAGACAAAGATATTATAATCTTTGTTCATATTTTATTTCTCAAGGATTGAAAGGTAAGTATATTGCCGTCGTGGGCAACAACTGCTACGAGTGGACTTTGGCTTATCTTGCCGCAGCAAGCGTGGGTATCGTCGTGCCGCTCGATAAAGAGCTGAGCGTCGAGGATATTGACAACTTTTTGAATCACGCTCAAGCGGATGCGGTGTGCGGAGATGAAAAGATCCTTTCCAAGATTGCATTTGAGTTGCATACTCCTCGCAAGTTTTTCTCTTTTGACGCAATTGATTGCGAATATTCGCTCATACCTTGTCAAGACGAAAGCGAGATCGACAGCATTACGATATCCAAAGACGATATGAACGTGTTGATATTCACGTCGGGTACGACGGGAAGTGCCAAAGGAGTATGCCTATCCCAACACAACGTGCTTTCAGACATACGCTCGACTTTGAGCGTCGTCAATATTAAGTCAAGCGACAGAACTTTGTCGATCTTGCCGTTGCATCACACTTACGAGTGTACGCTCAACTGTATTTTAATGCTTTCGAGAGGCGCCTGCATTACTTATTGCGATTCTCTTCTCAAGGTGGCAAAAAATATCGTAGAATACTCTCCGTCGATTTTGGTCGTCGTGCCTGCATTGCTTAAGATGTTGGACAAGAAGATACGTCAGTCTGTATCGGAGAAGTGTCCCGATAAATACAGGCGGTATTTTGACGAATATCCTTTTGCCGATGCAATGAAAAAGTTGCCTCGGCTTGTGGGCAAAGTGATATCTTCCAAGGTCGCTAAGTCTCTCGGTGGCAACGTAAGGCTTTTTATCGTTGGCGCAGCCGATCTCGACAGCGCGATAGTAGAAGATTTCGAAGCTTTGGGCATGAGAGTCTTGCAAGGATACGGATTGACGGAATGCGCTCCGCTTTTGGCAGGCAACAGCGATTTTTATTTCAATCCAAGGTCTACGGGCGTGGCTATCCCCGGTGTACAGCTTAAGATAGACGCCCCCAACGACGAGGGAATAGGCGAGATATTGGCAAAGGGCGAAAATATTATGCTCGGATATTTCAAAGACGAAGAAGCGACCGACGCGGCGTTTAAGGACGGATGGTTCCGCACGGGCGATCTGGGCAGAATGGACGCGGACGGAGCGCTGTATATCGCAGGAAGGATCAAAAACGTCATCGTCACCGAAAACGGTAAAAATATTTATCCCGAAGAGCTTGAGGCAAGGCTGTCGGACTTTCCTGAAGTGGGCGACGTACTCGTGGTCGCGTCGCAAGAGAGAGGTAAGACCGAAGTCAAAGCGAGAATATTCCCCAATATAGACGTGATAAAGAAGAAGTTGGGTCATATGCCAAGCCTTGGCGATATCAAGCATGCGCTCGGCAGAATAATCAGCGACATCAACGCCAAGATGCCCGGATATAAGCATATAAGTAATTACGAAGTACTTGATTGCGCTTTGGAGAAGACTACGACTTGTAAGATAAAGCGGTTTGGCAAAAACGTCAATAAATAATCTCCTAAAGGTTGCTAGCAACCTATATAATTTCACTAAGACAAGGTCAAGGCCTTGTCTTTTAATTTAAGTTCAAAGTTTTACTGCGATAGGTCTGTGAGATAAATATTTAAAAAGGTATTTAAAGCCGTTGGCTTTCAGCCAATCTGCGACGAGAGAGTATTTCTCTCCTATCCGTCCGCAAAAGTGAGCATCCGAGCCGAACGTCAGCAATTCGCCGCCAAGGTCTTTATATCTTAACAATATTTCTGCCGTCGGCAAAAAGTCAAGTCCTGTGCCTTTACTTTGGGAGTTGATTTCCAATGCCTTTCCTTTGGCGATAATAGTCTTCAATATATCGTTGATGATATCTGCAAAATCGCCGTATTTCAGCGCTTTGTCGTCATAAGTGCTTTTGCGTACGACGTAGCCGATATGACCCACGCTGTCAAAATGGTATGGGCAGTCGAGACTTTCTCTCACGGCTTTGAGATATGCGCCGTATGCTTGCGCTTTTGTACGCTTTGCAAAGTAAGAGGGCATATAGCAGTCTTCGTATTCGATTGTGTGAATAGAATTGATTATTATATCCGTGTCAAACTTGTTGAGTTTTGACAGATACAATTCGTTTGCTTCTTTCATATAACCGCATTCTAAGCCTACGCCGATTTCTATTTTGCCTTTATATTGCTCTTTGAGCAAAGTGATCTCTTTAAAGTGTTTTTGCAGATCTATCTGCGGTACGTAGTCAAATGCGGGAAGAAAAGTAAGCTCGCCGTCAAAATGGTCTGTGAAAGCTATATAATCCATACCCAAAGATATGGCTTGTTCAATCATTAGTATTGGCTCTTCTTTGCTGTCGTGAGAGTGCTTGCAGTGTGTGTGAGTGTCAAACATAACAAATATATTTTATACCTTTTATTTTTGTCTGTCAAATAGGATATATTGACAAATTTCGACAAATCATGCTAAAATTATAAAAAAGTTCAGGGGGCTATTATGTCGTCGCATTTAGGTAACAGTTGGGATGAAAAATTAGAGTGTGAGTTTTCGCAAGATTATTTCAAAGATATTCGCAAGTTTTTGGCGCAGGAATACAGCAATTTCAGAGTTTACCCGCCAATGAAAGAGATACTCTCCGCATTCGAGCATACGCCGTACGAAAACGTCAAAGTCGTCATTTTGGGACAAGACCCTTATCATGGCTACGGACAGGCTCACGGCATGAGTTTTTCAGTACGCAAGGGCGTGAAGTGTCCGCCGTCGCTCGTCAATATCTATAAGGCGCTCGAATACGATCTCGGCATACCTCAAAGCAATTGCGGAGACCTGACGGGTTGGGCAGACGAGGGCGTGTTGCTTCTCAACACAGTGCTCACAGTGCGAGAAGGCAAGCCGCAAAGCCACGCCAATATAGGTTGGGAGCGTTTTACAGACAGCGTTATCAAAATGATCAACGACTCCCCATATCCCACCGTATTTATGCTTTGGGGCAATCCAGCCAAAGCAAAGGCAAAATTTATCGACGAGAGTAAGCACCTCGTGCTCAAGTGCGTACACCCAAGCCCGCTTTCTTTTTACAATGGCTTTTTAGAGTGCAAGCACTTCTCAAAAGCCAACGACTTCTTGACAAAGCACGGAAGAATGCCAGTTGATTGGAGCAGAAGAGGAGAATAAAATGTTTAAAAAAGTCATATCTTGCCTATTAATTATTTTGTCAGTATTATGTTTGGGAGTGTTTTTTGTAGCGTGCAGTGACAGTGATATTGATCAAGATGGAAACGTAAATAACTCTGATCTAGAAAGACAAGAGTATTTGTTATCTCAAATGGAGTCAATTAGCAAAAGGTATACAATAGTTGATAAAAATCCCAAAGAAATAGTCTTAACGAACTATTCTTTGGGAAACATAAGCATATATGATATGTATGGTAATAGCGTTGCTGCCTTTGGCATTGAAAATAAAACGGTTTACCATAATTGGTATAGTATAGAGGAAGATGAAAATGGAAGTATTCAAATAGATATGAATACTGTTACAAGATATTTAAAAAACTATGGGTCTAAGTATGATAGGGCATTGGAAATCAATTTAGATCCATTCAAAGATATTCAATTTGCAAGTTTGAACGGTGAAGAAGAAAGGATCAATTATTATAGTTGTTTTAATGAAAACACTAAGAAATTATTATATCCTGTAATGACGAATGTAACGCAATTTGTTTCGTCAAAAGTTTTAAGCAAAGTCGCAAGTGGTTGGAACTCTACTCACACTAATCAATATGGTTATTATGAAATATTGTATATAGTTGTTACGTTTAATGATACGACATATAGATCTGCAACAATTATGGAATATCGATTTATTGTCATAGAGTGGGAACCGTATAATTTCGACAGTCTTTTACATTATGGCGAGGTGTTGTAATGAAAAAATTTATAATAGTATTTATATTAGTTTTGTTCATACTGTCTTTAACTGCTTGTGGATTATTTCATATTGACGGAGAAAACAAGCAAGAATTATTAGGTTTTCAAGCGTGGGAAGATTTTATTTATGAGAGCATTCAGGATAGAGAATTGAGTTATACGTTAAAAGACGCAAACGAAGAGCCAATTTTATTGCATTATTTTAATTTTCGGTGTGGGAACATTTATGATAAAAACGGTAATAAGATTGAAAATTATTATAGATCCGCCTCTGCAACACATAATTGGTATATTTTAGAAAAATCAAATAACAGAGAAATAGTTTTCAATTTTAAATCTGTTGAAAATGAATCGGGGCTCATAAATATGTTGGACGGAAGCAAAGATTATTTTACAAATAGGGTACTAACTACCGATGAATACAATATGAGCGGATTTAATTTCTCTGCTACCAATGGTGTAGATGTATATGATGTAAAAAAATTTGGGCATTATGATTTTCACGGAAATCACACCGATGACTTGAAGGATGTCACGTATCCGATTAGAGTAGACGCTACAGAATTTGAGGCTACAAAAATATTGTCTCGAACAACAGGCATAATAACAGACAGGGGAGAAGAATATTCTTATGTTAATTATCACATATACAAAGTAATAATTGCTTTTGTAGACAACTTTGATAAAGCAATTGTAAAAACTTATGATTTTGTTTTATCCTTTAATGCTGATTATGAGGAACATAAAGCGTTGGATAAAGCGTACTTTAATTCACTGTGATTTTATTTACGTCTTTTGCCGTCAATGTCTTGAATAGACACTTTCCAAATGGCAGTTGCCTTGAAATACTTTTTTAGTTCATCGTCAAAGTTTTGCATATTTAAAGGCGTGTGTCTTTGACATATCGCTCTCAATGCCGCAATCTTTTCTTCGTCGTCTAATACTTGCGATATTTTGCCGCGTACTATTGCGCTTTCATAATTGGTGGCAAATTCGTCGTTCAGTCTCAACGTGTCACCGACGCAGGATATACACACATCGTCATTGCGCTTAAAGCAATCCGTCTTTTTCCCTTCCTTTGCGCAGTGGAAGTATATTGCGCCGTCAATTCTTGCTATGCTCAAGGGTATGCAGTAGGGCATGCCGTCGGTATCTATAGTTGCAATCGTAGCCCATTGGCATTTGTCTACGATTTGCATTGCCCACTCTTTGGGCATCTGTCTGTCTTTTCTTCTCATAAAAATCTCCTTGATATCAACCGAAAATTTCTATTGTCGATATAAGTTTTAATCTCTCAATATCCACAAGGTCTTTTCCGTATGCGTCTATAAATCTTTTTGCATATTCGTGAGTGCGTAAATTGTAAAACAGCGTGTAGATACCCCAGAATATATCTACGTGTCTATCGCCTACGCCGCCGTTGCCTACGTCGATAAAACCGCTCAGCTTCCAATCGTCAAGTATTACGTTGGGGAGACAGTAGTCTCCGTGCAGCAAGACTTCGTTCTTGAGAAGTTTGCTTTTTGCCGTTATCAACTTCCAAGCGTCGGCGGTATTTTTTAAGTCGAGTTGCTCAAACATTTCTTTGTCACATAGGCCCGCTTTATAGTTTCGTTCTGCCGTTGCAAGAAATGTTGCAGTATGGTTTTTGATGGGGCAGTCTGCATAGTCGATCGAATGTAATTCTCGCAAAAGATGTGCTGTGGTATCGCAAAGTTTTTTGGGATTTTCAAGATATCTTTGGCTTATGCAGTCGTTGCCTTTGATTTTGGCAGTGACGAACCAGTCATTTGAGTCGGAGACGTATTCTAATACTTGCGGAGCAAGTCCCAAAGAGTGAAAATAATTCGTCATAGTATATTCGGAAAATAACGACTCTTTAGGAGAAGTTTTGATAAAATATCCGTCGTCTTTATCGGAAAAAATTACTTTAGCCTGCGGAGAACAACTGCTGTCAAAGATTTTTGCGCCTTCAAGATACGGGCGGATTGACGGAGGATAATCGTTTAGGTTTATATTTATCGGTCTCAAGTTCATATAATGAGTATAATCAAATTTACGCTTTATGTCAACGCTTGATTAAAGCGTTTTGCCGGCGGTCTTTTGCCATCTTTTTGAGAGATAGAACACGACTGATACGGCTGCGCCGACGACCCAGCCTATTGGCCAACTCCACCATATTGACACGTACGATAGATGGCACGCCTTGACGAACAGAAAACTCAGACCCACGCGGAGCACCAAGTCTGTCATCGTACTAGTGGTGAATCCCGCCATATCTCCCGCGCCTCTTATAAATCCGTCGAAGATTATCTTGATGCACACTACGATATAGAACGGTGACAGAATATACAAAAATTGCGAGCCTATTGCAATTATTTCGTCGTTTTGTCCGTTTACAAAGGCGCCCACGAGCGCTTTTGCAAATATCAGATATATTGCCGTGGAAAGCAAGGCAATTGCCACCATACTTATCAGTCCGCCTTTAAGACCTTCTTTTGCTCTGTCCAAACGATTTGCGCCTATATTTTGCGACGTAAAGGTTGCCATTGCATTGGATATCGTCAGGAATATAGATATGATTATGTAATTTATCTTAAATGCCGAGCCGTACGCTGCGACTAGATTTGCATTGCCAAAAGAATTGACGAGTCCTTGCACGAAGAGTTGTCCTATTGATACGGTGGAGTTTTGCAAAATACTCGGCAGAGCCATAAGCATAATGCTTGACCATATCGACAGCGAGAATACTGGGTTTTCTTTCCGGGACTGTTTTGTTGAGTTTTTGGGGCAGTAGTAAAAAGTGCTTTTATCACCCGATTGGCATTGACTTTCGTCAGATATGTTTTCCGCCGTATCTTTCGGAAGTTTGGATATATTGACGAGCAATAGGATCAAGGACAACACGCTTGCAATGCCTTGGGCGAGAAAAGTGCCCCAGGCAAGTCCCTTTACTCCCATATTGCAATATTTAACGAATATAATATCGACTATCACGTTGAGTACGGTGGAAAATATGAGCAGGAAAAGCGGCGTCTTTGAGTTGCCGAGCGCTTGGAAGATACAACTTACCACGTTGTATACGAATAAGAAGGTCAGTCCGTAGATATATATATTGAGATAGTCGACGCTTTGCGCAAAGACGTCCTGTCCTAGGTCTTGCGAGTTCATAGCCGAGAGCAGCGGCTTACAAGTAAATACGCCTATTACGGTAAAGATAAGCGCGAATATAAAGATGTTAATTAAAGCAGTGAGAGTGGCAGTCTTTGTGCGGGAGTATTGCTTTGCTCCGAAGATTCTCGATATTGCCACGCTGCCGCCCACTCCAAAACCGTTGCCTATGGCAATAAATACTACGGTCACAGGATACGCGGCGTTGACTGCCGCTAAGGCAATGCCGTTGTCGTTTATAAAGTTGCCTGCTATAAGAGAGTCTGCAATGTTGTAAAACTGTTGAAATAATACGGATATTATCATCGGCAATGCAAATGCGTACAAAACTTTGATAGGTTTGCCTATCGACATATCTTTAGTAGCCATAAATGCCTCCGTAATTTCTCTTAGAAAATTACCATTTATGTTATACGCTCAAATATCCCAAAACGCAAGCAAAAAAATTAAAAAAAATTAACATTTTCATAAATTCGGTATTGTATATTAAAATTAAATATGGTATAATTTGGATAAGTATGAAAAAGGAGAAAGAATAATTGGACAAAAAAATACCAGTATATCTCTTTCACGAGGGTACAAATTATGAGGCTTATAAGTTTATGTCGCCTCATCAAAGTCAGAGAGAGGGCAAAAGCGGCTGGGTCTTCAGAGTGTGGGCGCCGCACGCAAAGTCAGTCAGCATAGTTGGTGACTTTAACAATTGGGATAGAGAAGTCCATCCGATGAGCAAGATAAGCGACGGTATATGGGAGGGCTTTGTAGAAGGTCTTAAGATATACGATATATATAAATTCAGCGTGGAGACTGCCGACGGCAAGTTGAGGCTCAAATCCGATCCTTATGCAAGACACAGCGAGACTTCTCCCGCAAACGCTTCTAAACTTTATGAGTCGAGTTTTAAGTGGACGGATAAGAATTGGATAGCCGAAAGAGAAAAGTTTGACGCTTTCCACAGTCCGATTAATATATATGAATTGCACGTAGGCAGTTGGAGAAGATACGCCGATGGCAATATTTTAAATTACCGCGATTTGGCGGACGAACTCGTACCGTATATCAAGCAGATGGGATATACTCACGTTGAGATACTTCCTATATGCGAGTATCCTTACGAAGGCAGTTGGGGCTATCAGGTGAGCGGTATGTTTGCACCCACTTCAAGATATGGCACGCCCGACGATTTTAAATACTTTATCAACAAATTACACAAAAACAAAATAGGCGTCATTCTCGATTGGGTATGCGCGCATTTTCCAAAGGACGCGTTTGGACTTTACGAGTTTGACGGACAGCCTTGTTATGAATATTCAGACCCTCTCAAGCAAGAGCATAAGGAGTGGGGTACGAGAATTTTCGATTACGGCAGAAGAGAAGTACATTCTTTCTTAATATCTTCGGCGGACTTTTGGGTCAGCGAATATCACGTGGACGGCATAAGAGTAGACGCCGTTGCATCGATGCTATATCTAGATTACGGCAGACAAAACGGAGAGTGGCGTCCCAACGTAAGCGGCGGCAACTATAATCTTGAGGCCATAGACTTTTTGCAAAAACTAAATTCGCATATGTTGTCAAAATACAAAGGACTGCTTATGATTGCCGAAGAGTCCACTGCATTCCCCAACGTGACGAAGCCGCCTCACGACAAAGGACTGGGCTTTAACTTCAAGTGGAATATGGGCTGGATGAACGATATGCTTTCTTACGTATCACTAGATCCGTTCTTCAGAAAAGACAATCACAACAAAGTTACTTTTTCTATTACTTACGCTTACAGCGAGAATTATATCTTGCCTTTATCTCACGACGAGGTAGTTCACGGCAAGTATTCGCTTCTCAACAGAATGCCGGGGTCTTATATGGATAAGTTCAATTCTCTCAAAGCATTCTTTGGATTCACGATGGCGCATCCCGGTAAGAAGTTGCTCTTTATGGGCGGAGAGTTCGGACAGTTTATAGAATGGGATTACAAAAAACAACTTGATTGGTTTTTGCTCGATTACGATTCGCACTTCAATTTGCACGAGTTTGTCAAAGACCTCAACGCATATTATCTTGCCAACAGAGAGATGTATTATCTCGATACGACTTACGACGGATTTAAGTGGATATGCGTAGACGACAATACTCAAAATATCGTATCTTTCGTCAGAAGCGACGGCGAGGGAAATTACACTATCGCAGTTGTCAATTTTTCGCCTGTCAAGAGAGAAAAATACAAGATGGGCGTGCCCGAAAAGAGGGCTTATAAAGTTGCGCTCAACAGTGACGACAAGAAGTACGGTGGAGAGAGCGATAAGATGAGTTTCACTGCGCAAAAGGGAGATATGCACGGCTATCCGTATTACGTCGAAATGACGATACCCGGCAATAGCGTAATGTATATCACGCCTGCGCGAAAAGTCAAGAAGCAAGACAAGGAAAAAGCGAGCAAATAACGCTCGCTACATAATTTGCAATAATATTTAGGTATATAAGATTATAGGAGGGAAAATGCATACCAATAAAAAAGAATGCGTCGCTATGTTGTTGGCGGGCGGACAGGGTACGAGGCTTTATTCATTGACGAGAGACTTGGCAAAGCCTGCCGTATCTTTTGGAGGAAAGTATAGAATCATTGACTTTCCACTTTCAAACTGTATCAATTCAAATATTGACACGATAGGCGTGTTGACGCAATACAAGCCTTTTGATCTCAATCAGTATATCGGCAACGGTCAGCCGTGGGATCTCGATAGACTCAACGGAGGAGTATTCGTACTGCCGCCGTATATGAAGGGCGAAACTTCAGACTGGTATAAGGGTACGGCAAACGCCATATATCAGAATATAGAATTTGTCGACAAATTTTCACCCGAATACGTATTGATACTTTCGGGAGATCATATCTACAAGATGGACTATGCGCAAATGCTTGCATACCATAAAGAAAAGGGCGCCGATTGTACTATTGCCGTAATCAACGTGTCTTTGGAAGAGGCGTCGAGATTTGGCATTATGAATACCAATGCGGATAATTCGGTGTATGAATTTGCCGAGAAGCCAAAGCACCCAAAGAGCACCAACGCGTCTATGGGTATATACATATTCAATTGGGCAAAACTTCGCAAGTATCTCATAGAGGACGAAGAAGATAAGACCTCTCAAAACGACTTTGGTAAAAATATCATTCCAAAGATGCTTGCCGACGGACAAAAACTCTTTGCTTACAATTTCTCTGGATATTGGAAAGACGTGGGCACTATATCTTCTCTTTGGGAAGCAAATATGGACGTGCTTAACACCTCAAGCGGAATTAATCTCGACGATAGTGCTTGGAAGATATATGCAAGAAACACTGCCGAGCCGCCGCATTACGTCGGCAAAAATGCTGTCATCAGCAATTCGCTTATCACAGAGGGCTGCGAGATCAACGGCAAAGTCGTCAACAGTGTGCTGTCCACAGGCGTGGAGATTTGCGAGGGCGCGACGGTAGAAGATTCTACGATAATGCCCGGCGCAAAGATCTGCAAAGGCGCGGTAGTCAAGTATTCTATCGTAGGCAATAACGCTGTCGTGGGCGAAAACGCAGTAGTAGGTGATACGCAAGAGGGAATGGTTGACGGACAGTGGCAAATCACCGTCGTAGGTCCTAACGCAAAAGTTGCGGCAAATCAAGTAGTGCCTGTCAAGGCTATGGTAGATTAAGGAGGATAGGCAGATGAACAATGCTATGAGCATAATTTTCGCAAGTGACAACGAGTCAAAACTCAACGAATTGACTTTGCACCGCACTACGGCTTCTTTGCCGTTTGGCGGAAGATACAGATGTATTGACTTTGCGCTTTCCAACCTTGTCAACAGTTCTATTACCACAATAGGTATAATCACGCGCAACAACTATTCTTCTCTTATGGATCATATCCGAATGGGAAGAGACTGGGATCTCAATAGAAAAAACAGCGGTATCGTAGTATTTCCGCCTTATGCGTCCAACACGTCTACCAACGTGTTCAAGGGCAAGATAGAGGCGTTATACGGCATACTCGATTACATAGAGAGTTCCGACGACGAGTACGTAGTCGTCACCAACAGCAATATCATTGCAAGCATTGACTTTGACGACGTATACGAGTCGCACGTCGCAAGCGGAGCAGACATAACTATGTTAACTTACAATGCTTGTCCTACGACTTCAAGAAGAGTAATTGTCGAGAGTGATTTAAGCGGAAGAGTGAGAGGTATGAAAATCACTCGCAACGCAAGCGAAGACGAATGTGAATTGGGACTTTTCTGCTATCTTTTCAACAGAAAACAACTTATTCAACTCGTATCTGACAGTTACGAAAGAGGCAAGATAGACTTTGAAAGAGATATTTTGCAATCTAATATAGATATACTCAATATACACGCTTACAAAGTCAAAGGACACGCGGCGCTGGTAGACGATATCAAGTCGTATTACAGAGAAAGCATGGCGATATTGGATACGGATGTGCGCAACAGTCTTTTCGACAGCGCGGGCAAGGTGTTCACAAAGGTCAAAGACAGTGTGCCAACGAGATATTACAGCGGCGCGACCGTAGTCAACAGTTTGATTGCCGACGGTTGCAAAATCAACGGCAGAGTTGAAAACTCAATTCTTTTCCGTGGCGTCGTAGTAGAGGAAGGCGCCGAAGTCGTCAACAGTATCGTTATGGAGAGCGGCAAAATTATGAAAGGCTCTAAACTTAACTTTGCTATCACCGACAAGAACGTCACAGTCACCGAAGACAAGGCGCTGAGCGGCAGTGACGCTTATCCCGTCGTTGTTGTAAAGAATAAGACGGTTTAAAGATAAAGATACTTTGACTTTGTCGCGTCAAAGTATGAAGGCGCGCCAATGATGTAAAATGGAGAAATCTTAAAGTCCGCAGGACAATATGACTCGCCAAAGGCGAATAAGGAGGTAATACTATGCCCGTACAAAGCAAAACAAAGAAGTCTACGGCTTCCAATCAACAAGAGAAGAAAACCAAGATAGATTTTGACAAAAAGATATTATTTGCGACTTCGGAGGCGGTGCCGTTTATCAAGACAGGCGGACTTGCCGACGTGGCGGGATCACTCCCCAAAGCATTAGTGGACGGCGGAGTCGATTGCAGAGTTATCTTACCGCTTTATATGGATATAAAGCAAGAGTTGAGAGACAAGCTGACTTACGTCGGACATATATATGTCAATCTTTCTTGGCGCTATCAATACTGCGGACTTTTCAAGGCGGAGATCGACGGCGTAATATATTATCTTGTCGACAATGAGTATTACTTTAAGCGTAGCGGACTTTACGGATACTTCGACGACGGAGAGAGATTTGCATTCTTTGCTAAGGCCGTAATCGAAAGCGTGAGGCTTATGGACGGTTTTGCGCCCGATATTATACATTGCAACGATTGGCAGACTGCGCTCGTGCCCGTTTTCCTCGACGTATTCTACAGAGGCGACGATCTTTATAAGAATATCAAGACGGTATTTACCATTCACAATATAGAATTCCAGGGCAGATACAGCGGCTTTATGTCGGGAGACGTGCTTGGACTTCCCACTTGGGCAAGAGAGTACGTGGATTTCGACGGCGACGTCAATTATATGAAAGGCGGTATTGAGAGAGCCAACAAGGTCACGACCGTGTCGCAAACATATGCCCAAGAGATTCTCAATTCATACTTTGGTTACGGTATGAACAATATTCTCGTCAACAGACAGTTCAAGTTGTCGGGAATTATCAACGGTATCGACGTCAAGTCAAACGATCCCAAGACGGACAAATACGCTTATACCAACTACGACCTCAAGTCGTTTGAATTAAAAGCGGAGAATAAGACTGCTTTCCAAAAAGACTTGGGTTTGCCGGTAGATAAGAATATCCCTATGATAGGTATGGTAGGCAGGCTTACGCACCAAAAAGGCTTGGATTTGCTGTCGCCCGTCATCACTAGAATACTTGATATGGGAGTCCAACTCGTCATCTTGGGTACGGGCGATTATAAATACGAAGAAATGTTGAGAAGTTGTCAAAGCAGATACCCGGGCAACTTGCGCGCGTTGATAACTTTCTCGGGCGAACTTGCAAGCAAGATTTATTGCGCAAGCGATATGTTTTTGATGCCGTCCAAGTTTGAGCCGTGCGGACTTTCGCAAATGATAGCCATGAGATACGGCTCTTTGCCTATCGTGAGAGAGACGGGCGGACTTAAAGACACTGTCATTCCTTACGACTACACGACCGGCAAGGGCACGGGCTTTACTTTCTATTCTTACAACGCTTACGATATGCTCAATGCTGTCGAGAGGGCTGTGGGAATGTATAGAGACTATAAGCAAGATTGGCAAAAGATAGTCAACAACGCTATGACGCAGGACTTCAGTTGGAAAAACATTGCTCTTCGTTACGTAAATTTGTACAAAGAGTTGTAAATATTCAAAAAAAGTAGGCAAAAATTTATAAAATATTGATTTATTATAAAAAATCTTTATTTTAGGTCGCAAAATGTAGCATAAAAGCGAAATATATGATATAATTTTAAGGTGCAAATTTGTCGAAATCGCGATTTGACAGCGTTTTTCGACGGATTTGTCAATAATTGTTGCTTATTTTGGAGAAAGTAATGGAAAATCAAGTAAAAGAACTTAAAAAGATCGTAGCGCTCAAATGTCAGACTTATTTTGGTACGACTATTGAGAACGCAAGCAAGAATCAAATCTACAGAGCTATCTGTATGACTGTCAGAGACATACTTACGGATAAGCGTCTTGCATTCAAGAAAAAGAGATTGGAGCAAGGCTCAAAGCAAGTCTATTATATGTCGATGGAGTTTTTGCTTGGTCGTTCGCTCAAAAACCACCTTTACAACCTCAAGATGACGGAGGTATTCGACGGATTGTGCAAAGATCTTGGATATTCTATTGAAGATATGTACGCCATTGAGCCGGACGCAGGACTTGGCAACGGCGGTCTCGGCAGACTTGCTGCGGCGTATATGGAGTCGCTGACAAATCTCAATTACGTTGCGAGCGGCTTTTCTATAAGATACGATTACGGTATATTCAAACAAAAGATAGAGGACGGCTGGCAAGTAGAACTCCCAGACGAATGGCTTGAGAACGGCAGCGTATGGCTTTCTCCGAGAATGGAAGATACCTTTGAAGTTAAGTTTGGCGGTTATATCGACGAGAGATGGGACAACGGCAGACTTTATATAGACCAAAAGGACTGCTATACGGTACACGCTATTCCTTACGATATGAATATAAGCGGTTACGACGTGCCGGCTGTCAACAAGTTGAGACTTTGGACGGCAAAAGCGCCCGTGGATTTTGATATGAAACTTTTTGCCGAGGGCGAATACGTCAAATCTTTGGAGCAAAAGGCTTTGGCAGAGAGTATCTGTAAGGTTTTGTATCCTGCTGACCATCACCAAGAAGGCAAGATGTTGAGGCTCAAACAACAGTATTTCTTCGTCTCGGCGTCCATTCAGTCAATTCTCAAACAGCACTTAAAGGATTACAAGACTTTGGATTCGCTTCCCGAAAAGGTCGCTATTCACATCAACGACACGCACCCCACGCTTTGCATACCCGAACTTATGAGACTTCTTCTCGACGAATACGGTTATTCTTGGGACAAGGCTTGGAAGATCGTCACTCGCACGACTTCATACACCAACCACACGGTTATGGCAGAGGCGCTCGAGAAGTGGCCGGAAGGCTTGTTCAAACAGCTCTTACCGAGAATTTATCAAATCGTATGCGAAATAAATCGCAGATTTACCGACGAACTTTGGGCGTTCTATCCCAACGATTACGGCAAGGTGGATTACAATGCCGTATTGTCGGGCGGTCAAGTCAAGATGGCAAATCTCTGTTTGGCGGCGTCGCATACCGTCAACGGCGTATCGGAATTGCACTCGCAGATACTCAAAGACGAAGTCTTCAGAGACTGCTATAATATGCACCCGAAGAATTTTACCAACGTTACCAACGGTATTACCTATAGAAGATGGCTTTGTCAGTCCAATCCGCTGCTCAGCAATTATATTGAGAAACTTATCGGAGACGGATTTAAGTACGACGCCGACAAACTCAAGGATCTTGCAAAGTATGCAGACGACAAAGCTGTGCTTGACAAAATCTTGGAGATAAAGAAAGAAAACAAGATTAGACTTGCCAAGTATATCAAAGAACACAACGGCATAGACGTAGATCCGAATTCTATATTCGACGTGCAGGTCAAGAGACTTCACGAGTATAAAAGACAACTGCTCAATGCGCTCCACATTCTTGATTTGTATTATAGACTTAAAGAAAATCCAAATCTTGATATCAATCCAAGGACGTTTATATTCGGCGCAAAGGCGGCTCCGAGTTATTATATGGCAAAGCAGATTATTCGCCTTATACATTCGCTTGGCAATCTCATCAACAACGACCCCGATATCAACGGCAAAATCAAAGTCGTATATATTGAGAACTATAGAGTTACGCTTGCAGAAATCATTATGCCTGCATCCGACGTATCCGAGCAAATCTCCATTGCGGGAAAAGAAGCGAGCGGTACCGGCAATATGAAATTTATGATCAACGGCGCAGTGACTATGGGTACTATGGACGGCGCAAATATCGAAATTTACGAGAACGTAGGCAAGGATAATATCTTTATCTTCGGTATGCTTGCAAGCGAGATAAACGAACTCAACCGCAGAGGTTACAACCCAAGAGAGTATTACAACAGCAATCCTAGGATCAAGGCGGTAATCGACGGTTTGAGAGGCGGTATCGCAGGCGTAAATTACGGTGAGATCGCAGACGCGTTGATTTCTAGTGACGGCTACAAGGTGCTTGCTGACTTCCAGTCTTACTGCGATTGTCAAGACAGGTTAGATAAGGCTTACAGTGATAAATACGCTTGGGCAAAGATGTCTCTCCTCAATACGGCAAACGCAGGCTTCTTCTCTTCCGACAGAAGCGTAAAGGAATACGCCGACAGAATTTGGAAGATGAAACCTGTCAATTACGCGTCGACTGCGACGGCAGAAAAGCCTGTTGATAAGACGGTCAAAAAACCGACGGCAAAGACGACGAAGAAGAAGTAAAGCGCAATCTTTGTGACGTCATATTGAGCGAAACGAAGTGAAGTCGAAATATCTAATACGATATAGACCTCTCGACTACGCTCGAGGTGACAGGATATTGGGCAGAGTGACAAATGTAATGTCATTGACGCTCGCACGAGACACACATGCTTGCTCGCTATGCCGTCACTTCGTTCCTTACGACCGAAACATAGTGAATTGGAGAAATCTAAATCATAAAATAAAATAATCTCAATAGCCTTGTTCTTTAGAATGAGGCTATTAAGATAAGGAAACACAGTGAGAGAACTGATATATTTCGACAGCAAAAACCCGCATTGCAAATTCCCATTCGGAAGCGTTGAGCAAGACGAAGAGATGACCTTCAAGATCTTCGTCAAAGACGGCGTATATATAAATTCTGTGGAATTGCATATCTACGAAGACGGCGCGGATTGTCCATACGTCTTTTCTATGTCTTTTAATTGCAAGAGGGGCGACGAAAGCGAATATATCGCAAAGATTTCTCTCAACAAAGTAGGACTGTATTGGTATAGATTTTTATTCAAGACGGAGGATGGAGAATATCAGTATCGCAGAGAGGGGGACGACTTTCAACTTACCGTATACGACAAGAATTACGTCACGCCCGATTGGGTAAAGGGCGGCGTGATATACCATATCTTCGTTGATAGATTTAACAAAGGCAAAGACTCTAATGCCACGTTTAATAAAAACGGCGTTATGAAAGAATGGGGCGAAGAAGTGACAATCGTCGATCCCGACGGTGTCTTCCGCGCCAACGATTTTTACGGCGGAAACTTCCAAGGCATAATAGACAAATTGCCTTATCTCAGGAAACTCGGCGTGACCATACTTTATCTTTCGCCTATATTCAAGTCTTCGTCAAATCACAGATACGACACAGGCGATTACGAGGTTGTGGACGAACTGCTCGGCGACGAGAATAAGTTGCAAGAACTTCTGCAAAAGGCGGAGGCTATGGGTATACGAGTTATGCTAGACGGCGTATTCAATCACACGGGCGCAGATAGTAAATATTTCAACAAATTCGGCAGTTATCCCACGCTTGGCGCATATCAATCCAAGCAAAGTCCGTATTACGATTGGTTTGACTTTTATAATTTCCCCGACGAGTATCACTGCTGGTGGGGTATTACCGTCACGCCTACGATAAGCCAAAGAGCAAAGTCATTCAGAGATATGATAAGCGGCGAGGGCGGTATCATAGACAAGTGGACGAAGTTGGGTGTCAAAGGGTGGAGACTCGACGTAGTCGACGAACTTAGAGAAGACTTTGTCGAGGACATACGCAAAGCAGTCAAGCGAAACGGCGAAGACAACTTGCTCATCGGTGAGGTGTGGGAAGACGCGTCCAACAAAATCGCATATTCTTATCGCAGACATTATTTTCAAGGCAAACAACTTGACGGCGTAATGAATTATCCTTTCAAAGAAGCCACTTTGGCTTACGCAATGGGCGGAAGCGCAACAGACTTTGCTAATACCGTGATGACTATCGTTGAGAATTATCCCAAGCAGTCTTTGGACGTGACTATGAATCTCATTGACTCGCACGACACGGCAAGAGCCTTGAGCATGTTGAGCGGTGTGGATATGAGCGGTACGGAT
This sequence comes from uncultured Clostridia bacterium, assembly GCA_947177795.1. GTDB lineage: Bacteria > Bacillota > Clostridia > Christensenellales > UBA3700 > RACS-045. The sequence continues at coordinate 31,529 of CAMWVR010000003.1, forward strand.
AAAGAATACCGCAAGAATTTCCGCTTGAGTAAACAAGGCTATGACTTTGCCAAAAGTAGATTGATTATTGCGTCGACGTTGCAGTTTATGCTCCCCGGCGTACCGTCGATTTTCTACGGTGACGAGCAGGGTATGGAGGGATATGAAGACCCGCTGTGCAGAAGATGTCTTGATTGGAAAAATATAGATAATGAGTTGTTGGCGCACTATACTGGGCTCGGCAAGATTCGCAAAAAGTTCAAAGACCAAATCTGCGGAGATACGTACTTTGAAAATCAAAACGAGTTGCTTGTACTCTGTCGTAAGAGTAGACACAAGACTTTAAAAGTCGTCGCAAATAATACCAATCAATCGCAATATTTCTACTGTCCAAAGGCAAAACAAGAATTGCTGTCTGGGCAGAAGTTGCAGGGAGATAGTTTTGAGATTGCGCCTAATAGCGTAAAAATATTTTTGTAATTTTGTCATTCGTGATACTTTCTTTTCTTGCCAAGAAAAGAAACAAAAGAGTTGGGGGTTGCGATTCCCCCCCCAACCCCCCACAAACGCTTTTGAAATAAATTGATACAAATATTATGTCAATGACAATATATTTTATGTCATTTCGACTGGAGCGTAGCGAAATGGAGAAATCTCATACGGATTTAGACCTCTCGACTTCGCTCGAGGTGACATCTAAAGATTAGTTAAAATGCTAAAATATCATAACAAGTCTTTTACGGTATTGCATATAATACATTGTGAAAGACTTATTTTTTTTATCTAATATATGCGAAGTAAATTTTGATGCGCCGTCACCGTCAACGTTTGGTAGCGGCGGTAACCTTGCCTGCGTGATCTATCCGCGTACGGTAGAGCAACTTGAGCAGGCTATACGCGCCTTGAAGAGCGAAGGCTTGAAATACTACGTGCTGGGCGCGTGCTCCAACGTCCTTATAGACGACAAGGGCGTGGATAGCGTCGTAGTATCTATGCAAAAGTTGAAGAGCAAAGACCTCGACGGAGAGCGGTTGCATTTGCTTGCAGGCGAGCGAATGACCGTCGTATGCAGATACGCCGCAGAAAACTCTTTGAGCGGAATAGAAGGGCTGTGCTCCATACCCGGCAGTATGGGCGGCGGACTTGCTATGAATTGCGGGGCCTTTGGCAGAGAACTCGGCGACGTCGTGGAGTATGCAGACATTCTCATTGACGGAAAGATAGAGCGGCTCAAGGCAAAAGACTTGGGTTTTGCATACCGTCATTCCAAGGTCAAGGATATGGGGATTGTCGTCGGTGTGGGAATTAAACTTGTCGAGGGGGACAAAAAGCGTATCGGCAAGGATATGAAGGGATATGCGATAGCAAGGGCAATGTCCCAACCTAAGGGTAAGTCTCTCGGCAGCGTATTCAAAAAGTCGGGCAATATGTCGGCAGGATATTATATCGACAAGGCAGGTCTCAAAGGCTATAGGATAGGCGGCGCGCAGATATCCAATATTCACGCTAATTTTATTCTCAATATTGACGGGGCAACTTCGACTGATTTTTTAAGGCTTGCCGATTATGCAAGGCAAGAGGTTGACAAACAGTTTGGCGTTAAGTTAAAATATGAAGTGGAATATATACCCGATATTGACAACTTGATGTAGATAATTGCGTCATTGTAATTAGACATTATGTCACCTCGAGCGTAGTCGAGAGGTCTAATTTTGTCATTTCGACCAAAGCGTAGCGGCGTGGAGAAATCTCTATCCGATTATACTTTTAATTGCTCGAAATGACAAGATAAAAAATAATAGTGAATAATGAATAGAGAATAGTGTCGGATATATTATTCATATTAGATATTTCGACTACACTTCGTTTCGCTCAATATGACATATTTATTATGTAATCTCGAGCGCAGTCGAGAGGTCTCAATCCGTATAAAAAGGGAGGGCAATGCTGTGGACTTAAGAATTACTGCGGACTATCATTCGCATACTACGTATTCTCACGGCAAGGGTAGCATTGCCGACAACGCTCTCGTCGCAAGCCAAAAGGGCTTGGAGATACTTGCCATTACCGACCACGCAGTACGTCATCCGTTTATCGGAGTTAGCCCCAAGAAATACGACGCGATACGCAAGGACCTGCAAGACACGCAAAGCCGTTTTCCCGCCCTCACTTTGCTTATGGGCATTGAGGCTAATATTTTGGGTACGGACGGTGAAATCGACGTCACTGAAGAAGACGCAAAGAAGTTGGATATAGTCATTGCAGGTTATCATTTGACGTCGTTTCCCTATAAGTTTGCAGATTATTTTAAGATAACTTGGAATGCGCTCACAAAGTATACTATGAAGTCCACCAAGGGACAGATAGCGCGCAATACGGCAATGTACGTCAACGCTGTCAAAAAGCGCAAAATAGATATTCTTACGCACCCAGGTTTTAGGCTGGATATAGATTACAAAGAGATAGGAAAGGTTTGCGCGGACTACGGCACGTATGTAGAACTCTCTTCGAGACACCGCACACCCAACGACGACAATATCGAGTATTTGCTTGCGACGGACTGTCAATTTGTGCTTGATTCCGACGCGCATAAGAGCGAGGACGTGGGCAGTTGCGACTTTGCAAAGTCACTTGTCGAAAGATTTGACGTACCAAAAGAGCGCATAGCAAATATTGACGGGAAAAAACTTGTTTTGCGCTCCAAATCTTGACGGTGCGGACAAGCAATCCAAAGGCGTATAATGAATTTTACTTCACAGTTAAAAAACGATTTGTTGAAATCAATATCGCAAGACTCCGAGGCAAGGCGAGATAGGTTTGCTTTTTTGCGCGCTCTTATCAAGATGAGAGGGGGTATTGACGTATACAAGAAGTCAATAAACCTGACTTTAGAACTCGACAGTTTTGAAGACGTGTCGGACATTGCGGCAATGCTCAAGGAGTTCACGGACGGAGAGACTTTTTTTGTCGTCGACGGCAGAAAGGGAGAGAAGACTCCCAAGTTGCAGATAAAGGATAAATACGCCAACGAGTTGCTTTCGTCAATGTCGCTGTCGCACTTTGAGGGAGATAAATTCGTCTTTGAAGACGAAGAGGGATATTTCAAAAGCATACTTGACAAAGGAATATTTCAGGCTTATTTCAAGGGCATACTTTACGGCGGAGCAAAGTTGCAATTCCCCGACGAGGAATATCCCAATTACTGTTTGCAGATATTCTTTTCCGATACGGCGTTTTGCAATCGTATCGTCAAGACGCTTGAGGATATGGATATATCCGTCAAAGTATATGAGCGCAAGAGCGTCAATATTTTGCAGTCGCGCAGCGGCAATGATATTGCGGATATGCTCGCTTTGGCAGGGGCTGTGGACAGCGTGCTTCAACTCAACAATATTATGGCGGAAAGAGAAAAAGAAAACGACTTCAACCGTCAGAGTAATCTCTATATGGCGCATTATAAAAAAGCCGTGGACAGCGCGCAGAAATATTTGCAGGCAATAGAGTATTTGCAAGAGATAGGTGAACTTGATAAGATCGACGAAAAACTCAAGGCGGTGGCTGTCGCAAGAGCGGAGAATTACGACGCAAGTATGCAAGAACTTGCAGACATATTGGGTACGAGCAAGACGAGTTTGTCTAGGTATCTCAACAAACTATTGACTTTGGCAGAGCAAAAACGCAGATAGACTACCGACTAAACGAAAATGTCGCAAGGCTCCATTTTGTCGGTACTTAATAAAAGGATGAGACCTCTCGACTACGCTCGAGGTGACAATAATGTTGTTGACATTCGCTTTTGTCATTTCGACCGTAGCAATAGCGAAGTGGAGAAATCTCAACAGTATGAACAGGCAAGGATATAGCAAAGAGGATATATAATGGAAGAAAACAAAGACGGTATGAGCAAAGGACTTTTGGACAGCATTGAAGATATGCTTTCGGACAAGCCGAATAACGACGGCGCGGCGGAAGACAAGGCAAAAGAGGCTTTGTCAAGTCCAGAAAACGTCTCCGAGCTAAATAATTCTAACGACGAAAATAAAACGAAAGACAGCGTATACGATAGATACGAAAAGCCTTTCGTGCATTTGCATCTTCACTCGGAGTATTCGCTTTTGGACGGACTTGCGAGAATTACCAAGGGCAAGAAGTCTCCGCTTCTTGACGCGTGTAAAGAACTCGGTATGCCGGGTTGCGCTCTTACCGACCACGGAAATATGTTTGGCGCATATACGTTTTATAAAGCCGCCAACGCGCGTAACCTCAAGCCTATAATAGGTTGCGAGTTCTATACTTGCGACGATATGAAAAGCAATATCAGCGCCGAGCGTAATCACTTGGTGCTTATTGCCAAAAATAACGAGGGATATAAAAACCTTGTCAAGATGGATTCGCTTGCGTATATCGACGGATATTATTACAAGCCGAGAATAGACCTCGATTTGCTTGAGAAGCACAGCGAAGGCGTGATATGTCTTTCGGCGTGTCTGTCGGGACGTATTCCCAGACTTTTGTCTTCGGGAGATTATAAGGGTGCAAAAGAGTATGCGTTGAGACTTAAGAATATGTTTGCCGATGGAGATTTTTATATCGAACTCCAAGACCACGGTTTGCCCGAGCAGAGGGCTATTCGCAACGACTTAGTGCGCCTTGCCAATGATATAGGCGTCAAGTTGGTTGCGACCAACGACGTGCATTACGTCAATCGCGAAGACTACATAGCGCAAGACATTCTAGTGCGTATCAACACGGGCAAGACCATCAACGACGCTACGGGTATGGAAATGGGCAACGACCAATTCTATCTCAAGAGTTATGAGGAGATGATGGAGATATTCAGTTGGTGTCCCGAGGCTGTCACAAATACCGTCGAGGTCATGGAAAAGTGCAACGTGCGTATCGAAAAAGAGGACTTGTATCCGCCGTATAAACCCGACGACGGATCTACTCCCGAAGAGTATTTGCGCAAGCTTGCCTACGAGGGCTTGGAGCGCAGATACCATACGATTACCGACGAGATAAGAGAGAGAGCCGAGTATGAATTGGGCATCATTATCCGCACCGGATTTGCCGAGTATTATCTAATAGTGTGGGACTTTATCAACTATGCGCGCACTCAAAGCATACCCGTCGGACCTGGACGTGGCAGCGGCGTAGGCTCGATTATTGCGTATGCTATCGGCATAACAAATCTCGACCCACTCAAGTATCAACTCTTCTTCGAGCGTTTTCTCAATCCTGAAAGAGTCTCGGCGCCCGACTTCGATATTGACTTCTGCATGGACAGGCGAGGCGAAGTAATAGATTACGTAATACGCAAATACGGCAAAGACAAGGTATGTCAAATTTTGGCGCTCGGCACAATGAAAGCCAAGGGCGCAATTAAGGACGTTGCGAGAGTATACAACGTGCCTTTGGATATCGTCAATTCCACGACAAAACTTATTCCCAACGCTCCCGGCGTGACGCTTGATAAAGTTCTCGGCAGAGACCCAAGCACCAAGGAAGACGATCTCAAACTTCGCAATCCCGAAGTCATCGAGATATACGAAAACAATCCTGAAATGCACAGGGTCATAGATATGGCGCTCAAGATAGAAGGCTTGCCGCGAAATTGTTCAAAGCACGCCGCAGGCGTCGTAATATGCAAAGAGGTCATAAGCGACCACGTGCCTTTGCAACGCAACGGTCCCGATATAACTACGCAGTTCCAAAAGGAAGAAGTCGAGGAGTTGGGTATGCTCAAGATGGACTTCTTGGGACTGACGACTTTGACGGACATAGACAAGGCTCTCAAATACGTCGAGAAAAACCACGGAGTAAAGATAGACTTCGAAGAGTTGGGATACGACGATCCCGAAGTATACAAACTCATCGGCACTGGCGAAACCGAGGCGGTGTTCCAACTTGAAAGCGCAGGCATGAAAGGCTTTTTGAAGAGTTATCAACCCAAGAACTTGGAAGAAGTCATTGCCGGTATTTCGCTATATCGTCCCGGTCCTATGAGCTGTATCGACGATTATCTCAACGCAAGAGCCAACAGGGATTTGATAAAGTATGACGCACCTCAACTTGAGAGCATTCTCGACGTAACCTTTGGATTTTTCGTATACCAAGAGCAAGTTATGCAAGCCGTGCAAGCGTGCGCAGGATATACGCTCGGCAGAGCAGACAATTTGCGACGCGCAATGGGCAAGAAGAAAGTCGACGTCATGAACGCCGAAAAGACCGTCTTCGTCAACGGTTGCGACGCCGTGCCCGAAGTCGTCAACGACCAAGGTATCGTCATAAAAAAAGCCGCTCCTGCGGTAGACGGCGCAATCAAGAGAGGTATTTCCAAAGAAAGCGCCGAAAAGATCTTCGACGGAATGGCAGACTTTGCAAAGTATGCGTTCAATAAGTCGCACGCCGCGGCGTACGCTACGCTGACTTATCAGACGGCTTATCTCAAGCGATATTATATGCTTGAACTCTTTGCCGCCGTAATCAACAACCGTATCACAAAGTCCGACGAAATCGCCAAGTATCTTGGATACGTCAAAAACTACGATAAGAAAATATATCCGCCGCATATCAACAAGTCGGACGTAATATTTACCGTAGAAAACAACGACGGATTGCGTTTTGGACTAGGCGGTATCAAGAACGTCGGCGAGGCGGCAATGAAAGCGCTTGTCGACGAGCGAAATGCAAACGGCGAGTATAAGTCTATTAGCGAAATGCTCAATAGACTCCCTGCGGGCACGATCAATAAGAAGATGATGGAGTGTCTTATCAAGGCGGGCGCCTTCGATTGCTTCGGACATACGAGAGCGGCGTTGCTTGCAAGTTACGAATCCATTATGCTTGTAAGTATGCACGATAAAAAAATGCAGTCCAACGGTCAAATGAGCCTATTTGGCTTGCTTGAAGACGACGATTCCACGCAAGAGGATAATATCCCTTATCTCAAGGAATACGGGGACAAACAACTTTTGGCGCTTGAGAAAGAAATGCTCAACGTATACGTCAGCGGACACCCTCTTGACGAATACAGAGAGGAGATTAAAAAGTTTGAATTCAATATCTCCAAGATTGCAGACTTGCTTTCCAAAAACCTTGACGAAGAAGAGCTCGATGAGAGCGAAGAACAACTCATCAAGCAATACGAGAACAAGACGATCACAATGGGCTGTATGCTGTCCAAGATAGAGAAGAAGACCACCAAGAGCGGCGGCATTATGGCGTACGCCACCGTCGAAGACCTATACGGCGAAATGGAAGGCGTATTCTTCCCAAAGACTTATGAGAAGAACAGAAGCCTGCTTGTCAACGACAATATAGTCCTCATAAGAGCCGTTGTCAAACGCAACAACGGTCGTATCAATCTCAACGTTATTGACGTAGAGCCTTGGCGCAGAGAGGGCGGAGAAAGCGACGTCAAACTTCAAGAAGCCGAGCAAAAGCCAAGCCTTGCAAAACACAAGGTATTTATCAAGGTCGACGACAGACAGCAATTCAGACAAGTCATGGAGATATTGGAAGTATATCCCGGCAACGATACCGTCATATTCAAGATGTTTGACGCAGACAAGCCTATGCAGTACGATAAGGGCGTAAATCCCAAAAACAACTTCGTCAATCAAATCAAAGCTATCGTCGGAGCAAATAATATAGTCATCAGAGACCTTTAGTATTTAATTCGACTCTACGTCTATTGAGCAAAAGGCGTCATGTAAATGGAAAAATGCTCAAGCGATATTTGTAATATTACTGCCATATTTTTTAGTGAAAGTAAGTTGAACATACATATTTACTAAACCAAAAACTATGATGTAATAATTGCAAATATCGCTTTTTGCCTATTTAGTAACAATAATGTCGTATCGACCAATCATCCAATGTCATCTCGAGCGTAGTCGAGAGATCTCATCCTTTTAATCTCAACATTAAAGAAAAGTTAAAAAAGTTTTGTAAAATTTTGGCATTACATCTTGTAATTGATTTAAAGATGTGTTACTATGTTTATACAAGAACTAATTTTACTAAAGAAGAAGAAAAAACAGAATGATTCCCCTTGAAAAACAAAAATAAAATATAGGAGGAAACAACAATGAACAAAGTAAAAGTATTTTACAAAATTCAGACAATTATTCTTCTTGCAGTTTTAGTAAGTTTAGTTGTTTGTTTCACGATGGGAGGCACTGCCTCAGCTGATACTGTGCAGTATGCGGCGGAAGAAGATTATGATTATATGACGTTTGATATCATATTTTTCGCTTTTGCCAGGAATGGTTTGCAGAAAATGATCCCTATTGCAGGAGTTCAAATGCATTTGGGAATTGATTACATTCCTTCAACAGATCCGAATTATGATTATTACATAGTGAGAATGGACGTTCAAGTAGCGCCTGAAAGTATTGCCACTCTTAAGAGTTTTACTATGATGCCGGCACGGTGGAAAAAAGACGGTTTCACGCTTATGAATGAACTGCATAATCAAAAAAATAATAATATAATGGGTGGCTCAGTTTATGAAACTGGACTTCAAGCGAGAGAAAACGTAGACTTCAGCAACAATGACGTAAATATAACATGGGATAGTTATAGATACGTTAATCTAGATTATGTTTCGCAATTTCCTGCTCCTAATTGCAATCCGGGTTTTTCAATTTCAAATCAAGAAGACGAAAATTCACTCTACGGATACGCTGGAAAGCCTATGAAAATTACTAGATCAGGAGCTTCAAATAATCTTTCAGACTTATCTAAAAACAAAGGAAAAACTTGCACTGCGCTATACTATGCTACATATAAAGTGCGTAAAGATATAAAAGAGCGTCACTTTGGTTTTGTCTTTAATCAGTTGGATGTCTGGGGACAAGTAGGTCAGCCGTCGTTTAGTTTGAACACCGATAAAGATAAGCTTACAGTGCTTGTTTCATGGGAAGACGGATTTAAAAACAAAGCTATAAATGCTACCATGTCACCTGCGTCCGGCGGTCAGTATTTTGCAAAAGTTTTGGTCGCTTCGTCTTTGTCGACAGTAGAAAATACGGACACATCCTTCAATTTCAGTGAATAAAGTTAAAATAAATATGTGAATGGGGGCTTAAATGTTAAGAGTAACCGGACTTGGGAAAGAATATGAAGACAAAGTTGCGTTATTTGACGTCGATCTAACTTTTCCCGACAAAGGGCTTGTGATCATCAAGGGGGAGAGTGGGAGCGGAAAAACCACTCTCCTTAACTTGCTTACTGCGCACGATTATCCTACGATGGGGCGCATAGAGTTTGACGGTGTGGAGATCAATTCAAAAAATAGAGAAAGTTACCGAAAAGAGCATTGCAGTAATATATATCAAGATTATATGCTTATCGAGGATATGTCTGTAGGCGATAATATCGGACTTGCGCTACAGGCTTACGGCGAATCAAATTCTATAGACTTGATAAAAGAATTGTTGTGCAAAGTAGGCTTGTCCGAGGAATTTTTAAAAAAACAAGCGTCAAAACTTTCCGGCGGAGAAAAACAGAGAGTGTCTATTGCCAGAGCCATTGCGAAGAGAGATTCAATGGTTTTTGCAGATGAGCCGACAGGTAACCTCGATTCGCAAAACGGCGAGAAAATTATGGACTTGCTTAAGGATATATCCAAAGATAGACTTGTCGTTATAGTAAGCCATAACGAAAGTTTTAACGTAAAATACGCTGACTATACTGTCGAGCTCGTCGACGGAGTGGTAGAAAATTGCGATTTGCCTGAAGAATGCCGGATAGAACATGCCGTCTCATCTTTTACGAGAAAAAGCAAACTAAAAGCCAAGACGATTATTAAACTTACGTTTTGGGGGTTTAAAAAAAATAAAGCCAAGGCAGTTGTGTCAATCGTATCATTTGTAATATTTTGCATTTTAACAGTGGTGTTTGCGGCGGTGTCTTTTAGCGATATAAATTTGGCGTATTCTCATTCGCTCAATAAGTGTCAAAACAAAAATTTTATAGCCGGAATTTTATATAAAAGAAATGCAACCATTGAGGGCGTAAATAGATTTAAAGAAAACTTAAGTATCGGTTGCTCTGAAATTTATATGTCGGATTATCAATTTTATCTTGGGAAGATAGACGAAGATGAAGAGTTAAAATATTGTAAAAAATATAAATATTTTATTCCGTCCGTTGGTGGGGAATTATTATACAATCAAGATATAGGGCTAGACGTCGAAGTGTTATGCGGCGATTTTCCAAAAGAATTCAACGAGGTCATGTTGCCTTATTGTTACGCAAAATACATAGCCCAGGTGTTTATAGATTATAAGACCGATGACGTAAAGAATTTGATAGGCAAGACGATAAAATACGGAAAGAATCAGGATGATAATTTTGATTTCAAGATATGCGGGATATTTGAAGAAGGTCCGTATTATACGGATTTTGAAAGCCTTTCACATGATGATATAGGACAGTACTATAAAGATACGAATAAGTTGGCAACTTGCGCAATTTTCTCACCTGAAGTAAAAGAAATACTGATGAATGATATGCTAGGAAGCAATATTTGTGATGTATCAAACAATTTTTATGTAAAAGATCGTAATGTTAATTTTTACGGTTACGACATATATCGAGATTATGCAAAAGAGTATACTCCTCTTGAGTATGGAGAGGTCTATATTTCGCAAAAGGTAGCAGATATTGCAAATTTAAAGGTGGGCGACGCTTTAGCGTATACGCATTATTCAGCTTTTAATTCACAAGAATATAAAGATTTTGACGGGATGACGGTAAAGGGGATATTAGATTTGCCGTATGATGAATTCTTTATCATTTTTTCATCTCAATTCTGTTATGATAATTTTTTGAAAGGCGTTCAATTAGAAAGACTGATGGGTTTTTATTTTAATATGAACGGCGTAAAAAACACTTATGAACTTATAAAAGAAATAAGAATAAAAGGTAATGACGAGCAGATATGGTGGAGCAGTGATAAGCATGACAACGTTGATTGCGCATATACGGAAAATATCAACGTGACAATTAAATTTTATGAGAATATTTATGGATACATATATTTTGTATTTATTCCTCTTACGGTTATTTCCTTGATAGGTTTGGTGTCCATGGGATTTGTCTCCGCAAGTTATCTTATCGAGTCTAAGGGTAATGCTTACAACATATTGCGTTCTATTGGTTTTGGAAAAGGGAATATAGCTTTGATATTGGCGATGCAGATATTTTTACTGATAATCGTAGGATGCGTTTTGGGCATAGGCATTGGCGCGCTTTGCTGTCAGTTGTTTGGCAAAATGTACGTTAAATCAAAACTCGGCATTGCGGCAAATTTGACCAACGAGGTCGTATTGCCTATGGGATATATTGCGCCTACAATTGTCTTAGCGGCATCTGTATTGCTTGCCGCAATAATAGTTGTAATCAAGATCAAATCGCTTTTTGGCAAGTCTATTGTATCCAACAAACAGTCGGAGTAATTAAACGGAGGCGTTATGTTAAAGGTTATTGGATTAAGCAAAGCGTATAATGACAAAGTTGCGCTCAATGACGTCAGTTTGACATTCCCTGACAAGGGACTTGTGATAGTCAAAGGAGAGAGCGGAAGCGGAAAGAGCACGTTGCTAAATTTGCTTACCGCGCTCGATTTTCCGACCTCGGGTAAAGTGGAATTTGACGGCTTGGAGATTACTGCTCAAAACGGCGAAAATTTCAGACGGAAATACTGTGGCAACGTATATCAAGACTATATGCTCATCAATGGGCTGACAGTGCGGGAAAATATAGAACTCGGGATGCAAGCGAGCGGAGAAGAGTATGAGGTCGATAGCGTCAAAGAATTGTTGACAAAAGTCGGCATACCGGAAAGCTACGCCGATAAAAAGGTCTCTAAGCTTTCCGGTGGAGAAAAGCAGAGAGTGTCTATCGCACGAGCGATAGCAAAAAAGGACGCAATGATTTTCGCCGACGAGCCCACGGGTAATCTCGACAGCAAGAACGGGGCGAGAATAATGGACTTGCTCAAAGAGATATCTCAAGATAGGCTTGTGATAGTGGTAAGTCACAATGAAAAACTAAACGTAAAATACGCAGATTATACAGTAGAGCTTTTTGACGGAGAAGTCAAAAGTTGTAATTTGCCTTGCGAAGAAGAATTTCAGTCTTGTCGACAAGACAAGCAAGTCGACTTTGGAAGAGAAAGCAAATTGCGTTCCAGGTCGCTTGTGAGACTTGCATTTTGGGGAGTTGAGAAAAACAAAGGTAAGATAGTTGCATCAATGATCACTTTTATCATGATTTGCATTCTATGCGTGATTTTTACCGTTGGTGTGATAGGAGACCAAGCTCTTGCATATACCCGTTCGCTAAACAAAAGTCAAAGCAAGGACGTAATGGTATTTGCAAACAACGGCTTTTGTAATATCGACAGGCGTTTGGCAAGGACGTTTAAGAAAAATTTGGGAGTGGAGTGCGCCGAGGTATTTGAGTTTGATGTCAAATCATCAAAAGAAGACGTAGCTGAGAGAGAAAAATATTTTGAAAAATTCGGTTCTACTCCAAAAATCAAGTTTGCTATGGCATATAATTCCGATGTCGGTATTGCCGCAGACGTTCTGTATGGGGACGTGCCCAAAAAATCCGAAGAATGTATGCTGCCGTATTGCTACGCTCAATATTTGGCAAACGTATGCGTGGATTATAGGACGGATGATTTAAATGATTTGTTGGGCAAGGAGATAATCGCAAAGGACACAACCTTTAAGATATGCGGTATATTTGAAGAAGGGATATATTATACCGACTTTGAAGACGTAAATAGTAATACGAGCGAGTACGAGTATTTTGAAAATGTTAATAATATGGCGCAATGTATTATTCTTGCGCCTCAAATGCAGGATTTTTTGTTTCAGACGGTCACTATGGGTATTTTTGGAAGTTCGCTTAAGGGATTCTATTTTAATATGCGAGACGTCAAAAACGTATACGGATTATTCCGTAAAATCGATTCCGTGGGAGCAAGCATGGGATTTTGGGATTATTTACCTATGACCGTACACGCCGAAAGCATTTACTGCACGTCGGATATTTATGGTATTTTACAGAATTACCGTTATATCGTATTTTTGCCTATTATGTTGATTTCTTTTATATGTATGGCTGCGATTGCTTACGTGTCATTCGGTTATTTGATTTCGTCAAAAGCCAAGTCGTACAATGTGTTGCGCTCGCTTGGATTTAGCAAAAAGAATTTTGCGCTCTTGCTATTTATTCAGGTATTTGCAATCATTATCGTTGAATACGCTGTCGGAATAGCTTTGAGCGCATTGTGCAGTCATTTATTTGGCAAAGCTTACGTCGCATTTTGGACAAAAGGTATTGCGACACAACTGTCTACTGAAGTGCTTTTGCCGATTGGATACGTAGCGCCTTTGATAGTATTGGGCGTAATGTTGTTGATAGGCGGCGTAATAGTTTTTGCCAAGACGCGGTCTTTATTCAAAAAGTCCATTATGGAAAATAAGACGAGTTGATTGTCAAATCGGGTATTGACATTGTTAAAATGGTTTGTTATACTTTAAGTGCAAGGAGACGTAATTGATAGGAGGGATAATAATGCTTAAGACAAAATTTACTCGTAAAGTATGTTGGGTAATAGTTTTGGCGGTTTTGTCGAGCGCTTTGATTTGTTGTTTTACAGCGTGCGATTCTTTCGGCTCCGGTATTGTCAATATTGAGGGGTGTCAAAAGCAACTTGTCGCCAGCGATCTGTCGGGAGCAAACGGCATAATAACTGATTTGCAGACGGTAAAGCAAAATCGGGACGTCTTTGAAAACGCATTGAGTTCTAGCAACGTCTTGATTCCCGAAAGAGATAGCGATTCCAACGTGCTTGCTTGGCAATTGTTGGGATTTGCTCAAGACGAAGCTATATTGTATCCTATCTATCTATTTAACGAAGTGGACAAGAGTCAAGTGGACTACGCTGAGTTGGTCAATGACGACAGAGCTTTGCTGAGCAGAGCCGAAAAAGATTACGTCTATTCATCCAGACGAGATAATCAAAACGCTATGTCGCTGCTCGTTAGCTATTGCGTGTATGTCAAGAATTATCTGGGCAAGTATCACAGAGCAGGTATGATAAAGATCAAAGTTGCGTTTTATTATTTCCCTACCGATGATGCAACTTATGATCATTATATAAGCAGACTTGAGACGACCGTTATTCCGACTTCTAAATATACTCTTAAATCCTTTGATATGACGCCCATGACCCTTATAGATAACCGTATGGAAGACAATAAAACCTTGTTAAACCCTATAAACAGACAGTTGCCTAAAGAATGGTTTGAGTTTGATACGTGCATTCAATATAAGCATAGTTATGGGTATGAAATAGACAAAGACGCCATTACTTTGAATGAAGGCGGGTATATGACGTTGAAGTTTAATACTCCTGTCTATGAAAAAAGAGGCGTAGCAAACGCAACCCAAAGATGGTTTGTTGGGACAGAACGCGAAGGCTATGACGATTATTGGGGATTTATTTCTACAGTATCCCGTTATTGCATAGGGGAGACGATGACGCTTCCGCTGGACAAAGGAAAGGCGTATACAGGCGTTTGCTATAAACATTATAGAGCTTTTAAAGAGATAAACGACGTGGGTATCAACTTCCTTATCGACAATTTATCTTTGTGGGGACAAACGGGCGAGCCGTCATATAAGGGCGGTTATGATAATTATATCTTTATAAGCTTGGCGGGTTCTCATGAGTTTACGAGTAAAAGTATTACTATGAAAAGCGGAACTAATAATCAATCCGATGCGATCGCCGCTTCAAGTTATATAATTGCGTAGAGTTTTCATAAAAGTAAGTTGCGGACGGCGTTTGCCGTCCGCTTTGCTTATATACTATTTTTGGTAAAAAAATTCTCAAATTTTACCTTTAAAATTGTGGTAATATTTATTTGCCTTTGATATAATACAGTAGATAAAAAATTTACAACTTGCGATATTGGGTATATTGCCGAGTTTTGCAAGGTTTATAAGAGGACATATGAAGAAAATCGGAGTTTTAACAAGCGGCGGCGATTCGCCGGGCATGAACGCCTGCGTAAGAGCAGTAGTTCGTTATGCAATCTACAATGGTTTGGACGTATACGGCATCGAGCGCGGATATACCGGACTTATCAACAATCATATCAGAGAGATGAACAAGCGTTCCGTCTCGGATATCATTCAGAGGGGCGGTACTATTCTCAAGACGGCAAGATGCCCCGAGTTCGTCGAAGATAAGTATATGCAGATTGCAGTAGAGAATATGGAGGCTTACGGCATTGACGGTCTTGTCGTAATCGGCGGCGACGGAAGTTTCAGAGGCGCGCAAGATTTGTATAAGAAGTTTGGCGTAAAGGTGGTGGGTATCCCCGGCACTATCGACAATGATTTGTCGTATACAGATTATACGCTTGGTTTTGACACCAGTGTAAATACAGTCGTGTCTGCTATCAACAATCTTCGCGATACGATGACGTCGCACGACAGAGTTTGTATCATTGAAGTAATGGGCAGAAAGTGCGGAGACATTGCGCTTTACGCAGGTATTTGCGGTGGCGCCGAAATAATACTCGTGCCGGAAGTGCAATACGATCTCAAGCAAGTCGTCAAGAAGATTTGCCTTAACCAAAGAGTTGGCAAGACTTCTGATATCATCGTACTTGCAGAAGGCGTATGCAAAGCAGAAGACCTCAAGCAACACCTTAAAGACAACGGTGTGACAGGTTCTATCAAGACCACCACGCTTGGATATATCCAAAGAGGCGGCGCGCCTACAATGTCCGACCGTGTGCTTGCCGCAAGATGCGCCGTAAAAGCCGTAGACTTGCTTATGAAAGAAGAGGGCGGCAAAGTAGTTGGCGTAAGACAAAATCAAATTATCGACGTGGATATCGAAGAGGCGCTTAAGATGCCGCGTAAGTTTGACGAGGAATTGTACAATACCGCAATGATTTTGGGTTTGTAATGCTTTGAACATAGTCTGAGCAAATGCGTATACCGGCGCACCTTTTGCCTAATCAGCGAGTCGACCTCGGGGTCACGTACGGCAAGTACGCTCACCGCTCGGTCGCTCTTGCTAAGACAAAATCTGCACCAGTCCCCGCATTTGTGTGAAACGAAAAAGGTATAATAACAAATGTAAATATTAAAGGCGAGATAGAACTCTCGCCTTTGTCATTGACGCTTGTTTCAGCCATATTACTTACTAAGTTACACAATTTTTAAAAATTTACATAAATTTTACAATTCAACTTGTGTCAAATAGTTGCGTACTTTTTCTTATTAAGGTAGAATACAAGGGCTTACGTCATATAGGGACGAGGCGGGAGGTTACCGCTTTTTAAGAGGAGAACTTTCGCTGACAAGAGTCCGACAATCGGGCGACTAACAAAAAGGCTAACTGCAGGCCTTTTTAAAAAAGACGGAGGCGGAACGCACGGAAGTGTATAGTAAAAAATAAGTTAGGTAAAAAAGGAGAGTTAAAAATGGCAGCACAGACAATCAGAATCAAATTGAGAGCTTACGATCACAACCTCATCGACGTAGCGGCAGAAAAAATCGTCGAGACGGCAAAGAGAAGCGGCGCGCAAGTATCGGGACCGATTCCGCTCCCTACGGAGAAAGAAGTAGTTACGATCATCAGAGCAGTCCACAAATATAAGGACAGCAGAGAGCAATTCGAGCTTCGCACCCACAAGAGATTGATTGATATTATCAATCCTACTTCAAAGGTCGTAGACGCTCTTATGAAACTTGATTTGCCGGCAGGCGTCGATATTCAAATCAAGCTTTAATAAATCAGTCAAATAAAATTGCGTAGAGCGATTTTGCAAAATAAATAGGAGGATGAACTTTATTATGAATAAAGCAATCATTGGAAAAAAGTTGGCAATGAGTCAGATTTTTGCTCCGGACGGCACGGTTATTCCTGTAACGATAGTGCTTGCGGGACCTTGTCCGGTAGTGCAAAAGAAAACCCTTGACAATGACGGTTACGAGGCAGTTCAAATTGCCTTTGGCGACATCAAAGAGAAGAACGTCAATAAGCCGATAAAGGGTCATTACAAGAAAGCAGGCGTTACGCCCAGAAGAGTACTCCGCGAGTTTAAGACCGACGTCGCAAATTACGAACTCGGACAAGAACTCAAGTGCGATCAATTTGCAGAGGGTTCTTTGGTAGACGTAAGCGGTACTTCGAAGGGACACGGATTTACGGGCGCCGTTAAGAGATGGAATCATCACTGCGGACCTATGGCGCACGGTTCGGGTTACCACAGAGGCGTAGGTTCTATGGGCGCTTGTTCTACTCCTTCGAGAGTATTCAAGAACAAAAAGATGTCGGGACATTGGGGTAACGAAAAGGTTACCGTCAAGAATCTCACGGTGGCAAGAGTCGATGCCGAGCGTAATCTTCTTTTCATCAAGGGCGCTATCCCCGGTGCAAAGGGTAACATCGTTGTTGTAAAACAAAACGGTTAAAGGAGTGAGCAAAAATGAAGGTTAATGTTTTAGATATAAAAGCCAAGAAAGTGGGCGAGATCGAACTTAGCGACAGCGTATTCGGTGTTGAATACAACGAGCCGCTTATCCACCAAGTAGTAGTTGCTCAATTGGCAAACAAGAGACAGGGCACCAAGTCCACTTTGACCCGTACGGAAGTCAGAGGCGGAGGCAAGAAGCCTTGGAGACAAAAGGGAACGGGTAGAGCAAGACAAGGTAGTATCCGTAGCCCGCAATGGACAGGCGGCGGTGTGGTTTTCGCTCCGAAGCCCAGAGATTTCTCTCAAAAGATCAATAAGAAAATGAAAGTAGCGGCTACTTTGTCGGCTTTGAGCGCAAAGGTAAGCGATAACGATTTTATCGTACTCGACAAGCTGGTACTTGAAGAGGCAAAGACGAAATATATCGCTCAAATGCTCAAGGCAATGGAGATCGATAAAAAGGTTTTGTTGGTTGTGGGCAACGACGACGAAGCAGTCAAGAGAGCTTGCGCAAACATTCAAAACTTGACGCTTATCAACGCAAGCCTTATCAACGTGTACGATTTGGCGGCAAATACGAAGTGTATCTTCACTGTCGATGCAGTAAACAAAATAGAGGAGGCATACAAGAATGAATAAGTATGATATAATTATTTCCCCTATCCTTACGGAAAAGAGTTATGACGGTATCGCAGAAAAGAAATATACTTTCAAAGTAGCAAGCGATGCTACTAAGACTCAAATCAAAGTGGCTGTCGAAGATATATTCGGCGTTAAAGTAGCAAAAGTAAACACCGTCAACGTAAACGGCAAGAAGAAGAGAATGGGAAGATCAGAGGGTATGACTTCCGCTTACAAGAAAGCAGTAGTGACGTTGACAGAAGATAGCAAGACGATCGAGTTCTTTGAGAGTCTGGCATAATTAGGAGGTAAGATAAATGGCTATTAAGAGATTTAAACCTACTTCTCCTGCTCGTCGTTTTATGACGGTATCCAAATTTACCGAAATTACTACGACCACTCCCGAAAAGGGCTTGCTTGAGTCCAAGAGCAAGAGCGGCGGTAGAAATGCGACCGGTAGAATTACCGTAAGACATATCGGCGGCGGCAACAGAAGAAAGTACAGAATAATTGACTTCAAGCGCAATAAGGATAACATTCCCGCAAAGGTCGCTTCCATAGAGTACGATCCTAACCGCAGCGCTAACATAGCACTCCTCAACTATGCGGACGGCGAAAAGAGATATATCATCGCTCCGCTTGGATTGCAGAAGGGCGACACCGTAATGAGCGGCGAGAACGCAGACATCAAGACGGGCAATACGCTTCCTCTTGAGAAGATCCCCGTAGGTACGGTCATCCACAACATAGAGATGCACCCTGGCAAGGGCGGACAGATTGCAAGATCGGCAGGAAACTCCGCGCAGCTCATGGCTAAGGAAGGCAAGTACGCAACGTTGAGACTCCCGAGCGGCGAAATGAGATATATCCCTATCAAGTGCAGAGCTACGATTGGTCAAGTCGGCAATCTCGAACACGAGATCATCTCGTTGGGTAAGGCAGGACGCAAACGTCATATGGGCGTAAGACCTACAGTCCGCGGCGTCGTCAT
Organism: uncultured Clostridia bacterium; assembly: GCA_947177795.1. GTDB lineage: Bacteria > Bacillota > Clostridia > Christensenellales > UBA3700 > RACS-045. The sequence goes on from CAMWVR010000003.1 coordinate 50,648, forward strand.
GAACCCTTGCGATCACCCGCACGGCGGTGGCGAAGGCAAGTCGCCTATAGGTATGCCGAGTCCTGTAACTCCTTGGGGTAAACCTGCTTTGGGTTACAAGACCAGAAAGAAGAACAAGAGCAATAAGTTCATCATCAAGCGTGTGAACTAGGAGGATTCGAAATGAGTAGATCAGTAAAGAAAGGACCTTTCGTCGAAGAAAGACTTATAAAGAGAATTATCGCAATGAACGATGCCAACGAAAAGAAGGTTGTCAAGACTTGGTCAAGATCTTCCACAATCTTCCCGGAGATGGTAGGACACACGATAGCCGTTCACGACGGCAGAAAGCACGTGCCTGTATATATCACCGAAGATATGGTAGGTTGCAAGCTCGGCGAGTTTGCTCCCACCCGTACCTTTAAGGGACACGCAGGCGAAAAAACCACAGGTAAGAGATAAGGAGGCGTAATATGGCAAAGAGATTAAGAGAAAAAGCTGCCGCTCGTAAAGAGAACGCAGACAAGCGTCCGAGCGCAACGGCCAAGTACGTCAGAATTTCTCCCGACAAGGTCAGAATCGTGCTTGACGTGATCAGAGGTAAGAATTACGAAGAGGCTTTGGCAATACTCAAATTTACCCGCAAGGCTGCTTGCGAACCGCTCATCAAGTTGTTGAATTCGGCGGCTGCAAATGCAGAAAACAATTTGAATATGGACAAGACCACGCTTTACGTAGCAGAGTGCTACGCCAACGCAGGCCCGATACTCAAGCGTATCAGAGCAAGAGCAAAGGGAAGCGCTGCAAGAATCAACAAACGCACCAGCCACATCACCATCATCTTGGATGAGGCTAAGGCAGAATAATCGAGGAGGTATCAAAAATGGGACAAAAAGTTAGTCCACACGGATTGAGAGTAGGCGTAATTAAAGATTGGAACGCTCAATGGTATGCTGACAAAAAGAACTTTTCTAAGAACCTCATTGAGGATCACAAGATCAGAACTTATTTGAAAAAGCAATATTATCAATGTTCTATCTCCAAGATTACAATCAGCAGAATACTTTCTTCGGCAAACGATATCGTAATAGTTACGATTTATACCGCAAAGCCGGGTATTATGATTGGTAAAGCAGGCGCAGGCGTTGAGCAAATCAAGAAAGAAGTTATGAAACTTGCTCCCAAGAAGAGCGTAAGCATCAATATAATGGAAGTTAAGAGACCCGACACGGACGCTCAACTCATCGCAGAGAACATCGCAGCTCAACTTGAAAAGCGTATTGCTTTCAGAAGAGCAATGAAAGGATGCATCTCCAAGGCAATGAAAGGCGGCGTAAAGGGTATTAAGACTATGGTATCCGGTCGTCTTAACGGAGCGGAAATTGCAAATTCCGAGAGCTATCACGAGGGATCTATTCCTCTTCAGACTTTGAGAGCAGATATCGATTACGGTACGGCAGAAGCTCATACGACGTTTGGTATTATCGGCGTTAAAGTATGGGTATACAAGGGCGAAGTACTCGGAAAGAACGTAAAGGAAAACAAGGAAGGAGGTAATGCGTAATGTTAATGCCTAAAAGAGTTAAAAGACGTCGCGTACACCGCGGCAGATTGACGGGACAGGCTAACAAGGGCAACAAGGTTGCATACGGCGAGTACGGACTTGTAGCGCTTGAGCCAAGCTGGATTACCTCAAATCAGATCGAGGCAGCCCGTATAGCAATGACGCGTTATATTAAGAGAGGCGGTAAGGTTTGGATCAATATATTCCCCCACAAGCCAATCACGAAGAAACCGGCAGAGACCAGAATGGGTAGCGGTAAAGGTAGCGTAGAGTATTGGGTAGCGGTAGTTAAGCCCGGTCGCGTAATGTTTGAAATGTCAGGCGTAAACGAGGAAGTCGCACGCGAAGCATTGAGACTTGCATCGCACAAATTGCCTGTTAAGTGCAAATTTGTAAAGAGAGAAGAGGTGAGCGCAGATGAAAGCAAGTAATTTTTTTGAAATGACAAACGAAGAACTTAATCTCAAATTGAATTCTTTGAAAGAAGAACTCTTCAATCTTCGCTTTAAGCATAAAGCAGGTCAACTTGAGAACGCAAATCAACTTGCAATTTGCAAAAAGGATATTGCAAGAGTAAAGACGATAATCCGTCAAAGAGAACTCGGAATTTCTGAAGAGCCGAACAAGGCAGTAAAGAAATCCGCTAAGAAGGCTAAATAAGGAGGATAACAGACATGGAAGAAAGAAATCTTAGAAAAACCAGAGTTGGCGTCATTGTCAGCGACAAGATGGATAAGACCGTAGTTGTTGCTATCAAAGAGCGTGTTAAGCATCCTCTTTACGGCAAGATCATTAATAGAACAAAGACGTTCAAGGCTCACGATGAGCAAAATGAATGTGGCATTGGCGATACCGTGCGTGTCGTCGAAACAAGACCTCTTTCCAAGGATAAGCGTTGGAGAGTAGTCGAAATCGTCGAGAAGGCTAAGTAAGGAGGACCCCGAGAATGATACAACCGGAGACAAAATTGGTCGTCGCTGATAATTCAGGCGCAAAAGAGATCAAATGTATTAGAGTAATGGGCGGTTCGTTCCGTAGAAGCGGTAATATAGGCGACGTAATCGTGGCATCCGTGCAGACGGCTACCCCAGGCGGCGCAGTTAAGAAAGGCGACGTAGTCAAAGCAGTCATCGTAAGAACCAAGAAAGGTATCAGAAGAACCGACGGTTCGCACATCAGATTTGACGACAACGCTGCCGTTATTATCGACAATCAAAAACAACCTAGGGGTACTCGTATCTTTGGACCAATTGCCAGAGAGTTGAGAGAAAAAGATTACATGAAGATCATTTCTCTTGCCCCAGAGGTAATCTAACGGAGGTAGACCAATATGAGTATGAATGTTAAGAAAGGCGACGCTGTCAAAGTTATCGCAGGCGTCGATAAAGGTAAGACAGGTCAAGTATTGGCGGTAGATACCAAGTCCCAAAGAGTAGTTTTGCAAGGCTCTGACTTGAGAACGGTAAAGTGTTTCGTTAAGCCCCGCAACGCTCAGGAAAAGGGCGGAATTATCGAAAGAGAGGCTTCTATAAACGTATCCAACGTAATGGTTCTCTGCCCGAGTTGCAACAGCGCTACGAGAGTTGCTCACAACATCAGCGTTGACGAAAACGGCAAGAAGATCAAGACCCGTATATGTAAGAAGTGCGGAGCATCTTTGGACGTAAAACCCGCAAAAGCAGCAAAGACCGCTAAGAAGGCAACTAAGAAGACTGCCACCAAGGCAAAGAAGACCACTGACGTGGCAGAAAACTAATGGAGGATAACGACTGTGGAAAATAGAGAATACAGAATGCTTGAATACTATAAATCAACAGTAGTTCCTGCATTGATCAAAAAGTTCAATTATAAGAACGTCAACCAAGTTCCAAAGCTCGAGAAAGTAGTTCTCAACATGGGTCTCGGCGACGTAAAAGATAACAGCAAGAGCCTTCAACAGGCAGTTGAAGAACTCAAGTTGATCGCAGGTCAAGCTCCCGCAGAATGCAAGGCTAAGAAGAGCGTTGCAAACTTCAAGGTGAGAGAAGGTATGACGATTGGCGCAAAAGTTACTTTGAGAGGCAAGAAGATGTACGACTTTATGGATAAGCTCATATCAGTCGCTCTTCCTCGAGTAAGAGACTTCAAGGGCGTGCCAAACGATTCTTTCGACGGACGCGGCAACTATGCAATGGGCGTTAAAGAACAAATCATCTTCCCGGAAATCCAATACGACAAGGTAGAGAAGGTAAGAGGTTTTGACATTATCGTCGTCACTACGGCAAACACAGACGAAGAGGCTAAGGAGTTGTTGACGCTCCTCGGTATGCCTTTTGTGAAATAGGAGATAGATTATGGCAAAGAAAGCAATGATTAACAAGCAGCAAAAGACTCCAAAGTACTCCACAAGAGCATACACAAGATGCCAAATTTGTGGAAGACCGCATGCAGTATTAAGAAAGTACGGAATTTGCAGAATTTGCTTCAGAGAACTCGCTTACAAGGGCGAGATCCCCGGAGTAAAAAAGGCAAGTTGGTAATAGGAGGGTATTTACTATGATGATAACTGATCCAATCGCAGATATGCTCACCCGTATCCGTAACGCTTTGGTCGCAAGACACGAAAGCGTCGAAGTACCTCTCTCCAAGATGAAGAAGGCTATCGCCGACATCTTGACGGAAGAAGGCTATATCAACGGATATGAAGTAGTTGAAGGCGAAGTTCAAAGTGTTATGAAGGTAAATTTGAAGTATGGACCTAACAATGAGAAGGTCATTTCCGGAATCAAGCGTATTTCCAAGCCCGGCTTGAGAGTATATGCAAACTCAGAGAAACTTCCTGTCGTTCTCAACGGTTTGGGAATAGCAATTATTTCCACTTCCAAGGGAATCATGACCGACAAGAAGGCTCGCGCAGCACATATCGGCGGCGAAGTTCTCGCTTACGTTTGGTAATAGGGAGGTAAGAATATGTCAAGAATTGGTAGACTCCCCGTGGTTATCCCGGCAGGCGTAGAAGTAAGCGTATCGCCCGAAAATATCGTTACGGTAAAGGGCGCAAAGGGTACTTTGACTCTCAAAGTAAACAGTGTCATCACCGTAAAAGTAGAGGGCGCAGAAGTTCACGTAACAAGACCCAACGATGATAAGCCCGTTAAGGCAATGCACGGTCTTTACAGAAAACTTATTGCAAATATGGTAGAAGGCGTATCCAAGGGCTTTGAGAAATCTTTGATTCTCAACGGCGTAGGTTACAAGGCATCCAAGCAAGGCAAAAAACTCGTACTCAACGTAGGATATTCGCACCCCGTTGAGATCGAAGAGATACCCGGTATCACTTACGAGTGTCCTTCCGTGACGGAAGTTGTCGTAAAGGGTATCGACAAAGAGTTGGTGGGTCAAATGGCTGCCAACATAAGAAAAGTTCGTAATCCCGATCCTTACCACGTATACGGTATTCGTTATAAAGACGAAGTTATCGTACGTAAGGAAGGCAAGACGGGTAAGAAATAAGGAGTGAGATAATATGATTAGTAAGATTGATAAGAATGCCATCAGGCAAAAAAGACATCAAAGAGTTAGATCTAAAATCAGCGGCACAGCCGAGAGACCTCGCTTCAACGTATACAGAAGTACCAACAATATCAACGTGCAGATCATTGACGACGTTAAAGGTACGACGCTCGTTTCTTGCTCGACTCTTGACAAGGATATGATCAAGAAAGTCAAGGATATGACCAAGACAGAAGCCGCAGCCGAAGTAGGCAAGGCAGTTGCTAAAAAGGCTTTGCAAGCAGGTATCACCGAAGTTGTATTTGACAGAGGCGGATATCTCTATACCGGACGCGTTAAGAGCGTTGCAGACGGCGCAAGAGAAGCCGGACTTAAATTCTAAGGAGATCCAAAATGGCTAGAAAAGAGAGATTTAACAATCAAGAAGAAGAATTGCTCAACAAGCTCATCTGCGTCAACCGCGTAACCAAGGTTGTCAAGGGCGGTAGAACGATGAGATTTGCGGCTCTTATAGTAGTCGGCGACGGACAAGGTTCGATCGGTCTCGGTATGGGCAAGGCAGGCGAAGTTCCGGAGGCTATCCGTAAGGCAACGGCTGAAGCAAAGCGCAACATGATCAAGATCGCCAAGTTGGACACCTCTGTTCCTCACGAGGCAATAGGCAACTTCGGAAGTTCCAAGGTCATAATAATGCCGGCTAGCGCAGGTACCGGTGTTATCGCAGGCGGTCCTGTCCGTGCGGTACTTGAATGCGCAGGCATCAAGGACGTGAGAACGAAGTCTATGGGCAGCAACAACAAAATCAACTGTGTCAAGGCTACCTTTGACGGACTTGCAAAGATGAAGACGGCTGAGCAAATCGCCGCTTTGAGAGGCAAGAGCGTCGAAGACATTATAGGCTAATAGGAGGCGACTTATGGAAAAGATCAAAGTTACGCTCGTAAAGAGTACGATAGGTTGCTCGCAAAAGCAAAAAGATACAATCAAGGCTTTGGGTCTCAAGAAGATCGGAAGCAGCAACGTTATCACATCTAACGCTTGTTCCGAGGGTATGCTCAAGGTAGTTTCTCATCTCGTAATGATTGAGCAGGCGTAAGGGAGGATTAGATATGAAATTGAACAATATGGCTCCTGCTGAGGGAGCAAAGACGCAGTCTAAAAGACTCGGCAGAGGTATCGGCTCGGGTCTCGGCAAGACTTCCGGTAAAGGCCACAAGGGACAATGGGCTCGTAGCGGCGGCGGAGTAAGACCGGGATTTGAAGGCGGTCAAATGCCTCTCGTAAGAAGAATCCCCAAGAGAGGATTCAACAACGTCTTCAAGAAAGAATATTCTATCGTCAACGTCAGCGATCTCGAAGTATTCGACGACGGCACGGTAGTTACGGCAGAACTTCTCCTTGAGAAGGGTGTTCTTAGTAAGGTTGAACCTTATGGTTTGAAGGTTCTTGGCAATGGTACATTGACTAAAAAGCTTGAGGTTAAAGCAAACAAATTTACTAAGTCAGCTGCAGAAATAATCCAAAAAGCAGGTGGCAAAGCAGAGGTGCTATAATGTGGCAAACTATTAAAAACGCATTTAGTGATAAAAGCATCAGAAACAAAATATTCGCAACGTTCGGATTGCTTCTCGCATTCCGAATCGGTTGTTGGATACCGCTTCCGGGCATTACTGCGGACTTTTACGCAGGTCAGTTCGGCGGCACGGGAGAAAGCAACACGATATTTCAACTTTTGAGTATGATGAGCGGCGGCTCAATGCAATATCTCACGCTATTCGCGCTTGGTATCTTGCCGTTTATCAACAGCTTTATCATAATGCAGTTGCTCACACTTATCATTCCACCGCTTGAAAGACTTTCAAAACAAGGTGATGAGGGGCGTGAAAAAATCACAATAATCACCAGATACGTGGCAATAGCCTTGGCTGTTGTGCAGGCAATAGGTATCGTAGTAGCTTATAAAGATTATATCGATCCTATGTTTGGCGAAAAGAACGGTTGGCTTACGGCTATTATGATCATCGCATTGCTCGTCTCGGGCAGTACGGTAGTTATGTGGCTGGGCGAGAGAATTACAGAGCTTGGTATCGGCAACGGTACGTCGTTGATAATCTTCAGCGGTATTCTGTCGTCGTTTGGATTGGCGCTCGTAAATACGATTCCGCAAATTCAAAACGATCCTACGAAACTTTGGAATCTGTTTGGTTATTTATTGGTAGTGTTGTTCTTGTTTGCGTTTATCGTATTCGTAGACGGCGGAGAGAGAAGAATCAAAGTCAACTACGCAAAGCAAGTCAAGGGCAATAAGATGTACGGCGGACAGTCGACGTTCATACCAATCAAAGTCAACAGCTCGGGCGTTATGCCTATCATCTTCGCGTCGTCCTTTATGACGATCCCAATGATGATATTCCAATTTACGGGACAAGACAATCAAGCTTTCGCCAACTATATGACGTTCTGCTATCCGGGTACTACCGGTTCGCAGTGGCAATGGGTAGGCTGGGTATTCTACTATTTGGTAATGCTTGTTCTGATCATATTCTTCGCATATTTCTATGCGCAGATACAGTTCAACCCGCAAGACGTGGCAAGAAACTTGCAACAGTACGGCGGCTCGATACAAGGTATCCGCAGCGGTAAACCCACGAGCGACTACCTTCAAAAAATCAACAACAGAATAGTTTTGTTCGGCGCGTTGTTCCTCGGCTTTATAGCTATAGTGCCGGCGGCTCTCTTCCAATTGATAGGCGGCGGCTTGGGAATAAACAACGCTATATCCTCCACGGGTATGCTGATTGCGGTAAGCGTTGCGCTTGAATTTAACAAACAACTTGAGGGACAACTCATGATGAAGCATTACAAGGGCTTCCTCAAGTAAAAGAGGATCTATGTACTTGGTATTTTTAGGAGCGCCGGGAGCAGGTAAAGGCACCCAAGCGACGAAAGTATGTGAGAAGTATAACATACCTCATATCTCCACGGGAGACATATTGAGGGCTAATATCAAGGCGGGCACGGCCTTGGGCGTAGAAGCTAAAGGCTATATCGACAAAGGCTTGCTCGTGCCTGACGAAGTCGTGATCGGACTTGTCAAACAAAGACTTTCCGAGGCGGATTGCCAGAAGGGATTTTTGCTAGACGGTTTTCCGAGAACGATAGAGCAGGCAAAGGCTTTGAATGATTTCGCAAAGATAACTTGCGCCGTCAACTTAGCCGTCGACGAAAAACTCGTCGTGGACAGGATCGCAGGTCGCAGAATGTGCAAGTGCGGAGAGAGCTATCACGTATCGTGGTATGACAAAGACGTGTGCGCAAAATGCGGAGAAAAGCTATATCAAAGAGACGACGACAAAGAAGATACCGTAAAGGCTAGACTTGAAGTCTACAATGCGCAGACTGCTCCGCTGATCGAGTACTATAGCTATATGGGAATACTCAAGGACGTGGACGGCACGCAGGAGATGAACAAAGTTTTCGACGACATAGTGAGGATATTGAATGATAACCATTAAGTCGGATTACGAAATACAGTTGATGCGCAAGGCTAATCAGATCGTCAGAGATACGCTCAATCTCCTCGAAGATACTATCAAAGAGGGAATGACGACGGCTCAGCTAAACGAGATAGCTCACGATTACATAGTCAAGTGCGATGCGATACCGTCGTTTTTGGGATACAATGGATTTCCAGCATCGATATGCACGTCGATAAACGAACAGGTCGTACACGGTATTCCTTCCGACAAAGTAGTCATCAAAGAGGGCGACATAGTCAGCGTGGACTGCGGAAGTATCTACAAAGGGTATAACGGCGACGCCGCAAGAACCTTTACGATAGGCAAGGTCAGCGAGGAAAAGGCAAAACTCGTCGAAGCTACGAAACAGAGTTTCTTCGAGGGCGTCAATATACTCAAAGAGGGAGTCAGACTCGGCGACTTAGGACATGCGATACAGGCTTATGCGGAATCCCGAGGCTACGGAGTAGTTAGAGCTTTGGTAGGACACGGAATAGGCAAGGATATGCACGAAGATCCCGAAGTGCCCAATTACGGCAGACAAGGACACGGAATGAGATTGCGTAAGAACATGACGATCGCAATCGAACCTATGATTAATATGGGTACGCACGAAGTGTATATGCTGGACGACGGTTGGACGATAGTCACGGCAGACGGATTGCCGTCGGCGCACTACGAAAACACAGTGTGGATAAAAGAAGACGGCGTTGAGATATTGTCGCTGTGAGGTAAAGATGGCTTTTAAAGTTGGAGACATAGTGCAATCAAAGAGCGGTCACGACGCAAAAAAGTATTTCGTCGTCATCGCAACGCTCAATGAAAGTTACGTGCTGATTGCCGACGGTAAGTCGAGAAAGCTTGACAGTCCAAAGCAAAAGAACGTCAAGCACGTCAAACTCATAGAAGAGGCAAGCGATATCAATTCGTACGTCGACGATAAGAGCATTGCGGATAGATTAGGAAAACTTGATACTGTTGAATAGGAGGTATATATGTCCAAAGAAGACGTAATCGAAGCAGAGGGAAAAGTAATAGAAGTATTGCCCGGTACCAATTTCAAAGTAGAGCTGTCAAACGGACACGTTATCGTAGCGTATCTGTCGGGAAAATTGAGAAAGAATTATATCAAAATTCTCGAAGGGGACGCAGTCAAAGTAGAATTAAGTCCATACGATCTTACCAAAGGTAGAATAGTATGGCGTAATAAGAATTAAGGTAGATTAACGGAGGATATAACAATGAAGGTCAGACCATCAGTAAAGCCGATGTGCGACAAATGCAAGGTAATAAAGAGAAACGGAGCAGTTATGATCATCTGCTCAAAATACAAAAAGCACAAGCAAAAGCAAGGCTAAAATTTCTCTTAATTATAAGAATGAGCGTAAAACGCTCAAAAACGGCTTAAAAGGATTATGGAGTTATCCATAATTCCTTTATTGCGTAAAAAATAAAAAAAATTGTATTATAATGCTTGCAAGATTTATTAAATCGTGTTATAATACCTAGGCTAAAAGACATTAATCGTTGGGGAGCGGCTAATAGGTTGTTTCATTCCAAATACAACAGACAATCTAACTTCTCGTAGCGTTTAATAATATAATAAAAACATTTATTAAATTATTGGAGGTATTTTCATGGCTCGTATTAGTGGCGTTGATTTGCCAAATGAGAAAAGAGTTGAGATAGGTCTTACTTATATCTACGGTATAGGAAGAGTTACGTCCAACAAAATTCTCGCTGATACAGGTATAAATCCTGATACAAGAGTTAGGGATTTGACTGATGAAGAAGTAAACAAGATTCGTGAATACATCGACCGCAACAATATCATGGTTGAAGGCGATTTGAAGCGCGAGATCAAGATGAACATCAAGAGACTGCAGGAAATCGGTTGCTACCGCGGTGTTAGACACCGTAAGGGATTGCCGGTACGCGGTCAGAGTACAAAGCAGAACGCTCGTACAAGAAAGGGTCCGAAGAAGACCGTTAGCCGTAAGAAGAAATAAGGAGGTATTGAATAATGGCAGTTGCTAAAAAAGTTGTAAAAAAACGTACTGTAAATAAGCGCCGTGGCGAAAACGGTTGCGCTCATATTCACGCCTCTTTCAACAACACCATCGTGACGATTACCGATACGCAAGGCAACGCTATCAGCTGGTCTAGCTCCGGTAAGCTTCAACTTCGCGGTAGCAAGAAGTCTACGCCGTTTGCAGCTCAAATGGTAAGCGAAGACGCAGGTAAAGTCGCATACGATGCAGGCGTAAGAAACGTAGAAGTATATGTCAAGGGACCGGGTAGCGGCAGAGAGTCTGCTATCAGAGCCTTGCAGAACGTAGGATTGAACGTTACGCTTATCAAAGACGTATCTCCGATCCCTCACAATGGCTGTCGCCCACCAAAGCGCAGAAGACTGTAATAGGAGGTTTGCAATAATATGGCTAGATATACAGGTCCTGATTGTCGTCAATGCAGACGCGAAGGCGAAAAATTATTTTTGAAAGGCGAAAAGTGTTATTCGGAAAAGTGTCCTTTTGCAAAGAACAGCACTCCTCCGGGACAACACGGCGCCGATCGTAAGAAGAATAGCGAATACGCTACTCAGTTGAGAGAAAAACAAAAGACCAAGAGAATCTACGGACTTTGCGAGAAGCAATTCAGAGGTTATTACGACAAAGCCGAGAAGATGAGAGGTATTACCGGTGAAAACATGCTTATCCTTTTGGAAAGACGTCTTGACAACACCGTATACCGTCTTGGTTTGGCATCTTCCCGTTCAATGGCAAGACAAATCGTCAACCACGGTTTGATTACCGTCAACGGCAAGTGCGTAAATATTCCTTCTTTCCTTGTGAAGAAGGGCGACGTAATTGGCGTCAAAGAAAACAAAGCCGACAAAAAGGTATTCAGTGGTATCAAGGAGGCTAAGACACTCAATCTTCCTAAGTGGTTGACTTTTGACAACGCTACTATGACGGGCAACGTAATCGCTTTGCCGGAAAGAGCAGATGTCGAGCAAAAGATTGAAGAGCACATGATTGTCGAGTTGTATTCTAAATAATAATACGCTGTGACAGTCTCGGTCATTGAACATTGAATAGGAGGCTAACAATGATAGAAATTCAAAAACCAAATATCAATAAAGAAGATATGGAGCCGGGTAGAAAAACCAGATATTCCGTCGAGCCGTTGGAACGCGGATTCGGTACTACTCTCGGCAACAGTCTTAGAAGAATACTTTTGGGCGCTTTGCCGGGCGCTGCTCCCGTCGGTATAAGAATAAACGGAGTTCAACACGAGTTTACCGCTATCCCCGGTATTAAGGAAGACGTCACGGACATCATTCTCAATATCAAGGGACTTGCAATAAAGGCTTATACCGAGGACAAGAACTTCAAACAACTTTGTACTATCAACAAATATACGCCGGGCGTAGTTACAGCCGCAGATATATCTCACAGCGACGATATAGAGATTCTCAATCCCGAACTTGAGATTTGTACTCTCGAAGACGGCGCAAGCATTGAGATGGAAATTTATATCGGCGTAGGCAGAGGCTACGTTGGCGCAAGCGAAAACAAAGACGAGGAGCAAGGCATCGGATACATACCCGTAGACGCTATCTTCACGCCTGTTATCGCGGCAAGTTATCAGGTAGAGAGTACCAGAAAAGGTCAAGACATCAATTTTGACAAGCTCACTATTGACGTTACGACAGACGGTACGTCGACGCCAAATGAGGTCATCAGTTTGGCTGCCAAGATTATGAACGATCACCTTGGTATTTTTGTTAAACTCGTTGACAACATGGCAGAAAAAGAGATACTCATCTCTCAAGACAACGAATCGCAGGCAAAGATTTACGAAATGGCAATCGAAGATTTGGATTTGTCGGTAAGATCTTACAACTGCTTGAGAAGAGCGGGCATCAACACTGTCAAGGATTTGACGGAAAAGACTGAAGACGACATGCTTAAAGTGAGAAATCTCGGTAAGAAGTCGCTCGAAGAAGTTATGAAGAAAATTGACGACCTTGGTCTTAAACTCAAGGACAAGGATGAATAATAGGAGGTAAAGGACAATGGCAAGAAAGTTGGGCAGAACAGCCGAAGAAAGAATGGCCATAATTAGAAATCAAGCCTCAGAACTATTGTGGTACGGATCTATCGAGACCACGGTTGATAGAGCAAAAGAGGTAAGAAGTTATGCCGAGAGCATGTTGACTCTCGCTATAAATACTTATGAAGATACCGTAAAGGTGCAAAAGACGGTCACCAACGACAAGGGAGAAAAAGTCGTAATGGAGTTTGTCAACGACGGCCCAAGAAAGTTGGCTGCAAGAAGAAAGCTTATGGCAAGCCTTAGAGATCTTCAAGAGATCAAGGGCGAGGGCGAGAGCAAGTCTGCTTTCAAAGAGAGAACAAAAGACGTTAAGCACCCGCTTGTTGAGAAGATTTTCAGAGAGCATGCGGTATTTTATGCAGACAGAGCTAACAAGCTCGGTCAAAGAGGCGGTTATACTCGCATAATCAGACTTGGTCAAAGACGCGGCGACGGCGCTGAAATGGCAAAGTTGGAACTTGTGAGAAACACTGAAAAGAAAAAATAATCGAAATTTTATCGATAATAAAGCGTTCCGATAGGAGCGCTTTATTTTTTTCAATCATATTATTTATTATGCAAATATTTCGCTTTGCTATTGGCAATTACAAAAACCTATGCTATAATAAATATATGAAGAAGAATAACAAATTTTTGGAGTTTTTGATAATACTTATATACGGAGTATTTGCAATTACTATCATAATACCTATGATAGTCACCGCTATCATTTTCAAGTTTGTGTTTGGAAGACGCGTCAACAAGACGATACATCATTTGACGCCTGAAGATTTTCCCAATCTTAAGACCTATCCCGTCAAATTCAAGAGCGGTAAAAACAACTTGGCTGCATATTTTGTCGTCGACAAGGATATCACCGAATACAAAGCGGTGCTGATAGTGGCGCACGGCATAGGATGTTCAAGAGCAGGCTATCTCAATAGATACGACTATTTTGCCAGAAAGGGATATCTGGTGTTTGGATATGACTGCACGGGTACTTTTGAGAGCGAAGGTAAGGGATTGAAAGGACTTACCCAATCGCAAGTGGATTTGGATAATGCAATCAAGTATCTTGACGGCATAAAAGAACTTAAGAAATACAAAATGTTGGCATACGGACACAGTTGGGGCGGTTACGGTCTTGCAAGCGAACTCAACAGCAAGACTGCCGAGAAACTTACAGGCGCGGCAACTTTGTCGGGATTCAACGATATTTGGGGTATATGCAAATATCAAATGACGAGATACGCCGGTAAAGCCGTCGTATTGGTAAAACCCTGGACGTATCTCCATTACTTCTTATTGTACGGTAAGAAAGCGTTGTATAAGGGCATAGACGGCGTAAATAAATATAAAGGTCCCGTACTCGTCATGCACAGCACTGACGATAAGACTGTGCCGTACGACAGCTCGGTTGCCGTTCATTATGCAAAGAACAAAAATCCAAAGGCAAAGTTTGAGATTTTGGACGACAGAGGTCACACGCTTTCCCGTCCGCCTGAAGTCGAGAAAGAAATCAAGAGACTTCACAAGGGCAAGAAAACTCAACTTTCGCTTGGCAAGAGCAATATCTTTGAATACAACGTCAACGTGGGCTATGAGTATTGCGAGAGAATGACGGTGTTTGCAATTGACGAAGAGTTTATGGACCAAGTCGACGCATTCTTTATGGACGCCCTCGCAAGCGCAGAGGAAATATCCGCTTGATAGACTTATATATTGTCAAATATACCGATCTACAGCAAGCCAAAGATAGAGCGTTGGAGAGATATTCTCAAGTAAAAGGCGAGATCTATACGTTAGTGCATTTGCCAAACGGCGCGCCGCAGTTGATAGGCGACGGTAAGCCTAACGGATACGTTTCGGTAAGTCATACGGACGGCGTGCTCGTTATGGCGTTTTCAGATGATAAAGTTGGCGTGGATATCGAGCGCGCGGATAGGAAAGTATCTCCCAAGGTATGCAAAAGTATTGAGCATTGGACGGCAATAGAGGCGTACGCAAAATGGACGGGCAAAGGCTTGTCAAAAGATTTGCTATCTCAACGGCTTCCCGAAGATATTTTATCTAAGAGAGTATGGGGAGAATATGTCGTCAGCGTTTGTTCGCATTGTAAAAATATCGAGATCACAGAGCTAGCTTGACTTGCGGCGTTTTTTGTGGTTGACAGAGAATGTTTATAATGGTATAATTATAGACGACCTATAATTACGGCAATCGGAGGACAACATGGTACTTGAAAAGTTGAGTAAAATTATCGCCGATCAACTCGGTATGGAGCAAAGCAAAATTACGCAAACCACTTCGCTCAAAGAGGACTTGCTTGCAGATTCTCTTGATATAGTAGAGATTATTATGTCTATCGAAGAGGAATTCGGCATTCAAGTAGACGACGATGACGCCCTTGCTTTTAAGACCGTCGGAGACGTTGTCGCTTATATTGAAAAAGGTCTATAAGCCAAAATATCAAATAAGAAAGCGAGAGTGTATTATTGACTCTCGTTTTTTATTTCGTGGCGCGTAAGTTGTGGGAATATTGAAATGAAAAGATTTATTTATGCAATTGTAGTGTTGTTACTGACATTGGTATCTGTATCTTTGCTGGGATGTACGTTGGAAGCAGAAGATTGTTACGTGTTTGACGACGAAGAATTTGCGTCGTTGAGACTTGAGGATAACTTTCTTGCCGATGCTTCCGCAGTGAGAATTATGTCGGCAAATGTTTTGGTCAGTATGAAGAGTTGGGGAGGAGAACCTGTAAAACCAAGGGCGCATAGATTTGCAGAGGCAATAAAACATTATTCGCCTGACGTAATAGGCGCGCAGGAAATGTGCAAAGATTGGTACAAATATCTAATGCCACAGATTTGCGAAACTTATGAAATAGTGCAGCCTAAAAATTCACTTTTTACAGAAAATCGCACGCCGATAATATACAATAAGAAAAAACTTCAGCTCTTAGAAAGCGGACTCGTAAAGTACTCAAAGGGTGATAAAAATGCGTGTCGCGTAGTTACTTACGGGGTATTTGACACTTTGGCAGACGGCAAAAGAATGATAGTGACGTCAACCCATCTTGATCTTATAAGAATGAATGACTACGAAAAAGAAAAATCGATAATGTTGAGTCAAGTGGCAGAGTTTTTTGAGACTATAGAAACGTTGGAGAATAAGTATAATTGTCCGATATTTATGACAGGCGATTACAATTCTATGGAGAGAGAAGACAGCAGATATTTAGGACAGGCAAGCGGGGCGGAATATAAAAAAGAAAATGACCTCACGTATTATAAATGTTACGGCAAACCTTGCGGAGCCTTTGTATACGAGCAAATATCAGCAAAATACGTTGACGTAAAATTTATCAAAGATATAGATACCAAATTTGATAATACCAGAGGATATTTATATGACGACCCTACGTGGGATCATATATTTCTAAATAATGCGGATAAAGCAAAAATTTTGACGTTTAGAGTATTGGCGTCGGATTATTTTCATAATAATCTCGATAGAAGCAGTCGCATATCGGATCATTTGCCAATATGTGTCGACGCAGTGTTGGAATAAACGACTTATAAAAAGACGCATATTTTAATTATATGCGTCTTTCTTTTTTAGCAAATCAGATATTTTTTATTATCAAATCCGTTATCTCTCTCGTGCCAAGCACTTCAAGACCTTCTTCTCTGAGATCTGCCGTTCTTGCTCCGCTGTTGAGAGTTTTCTCGACGGCGTTTTCTATTGCATCGCCTTCTTCCATGAGGTTGAATGCGTATTTAAGCATCATTGCGGCGGAAAGGATAGTCGCTATCGGGTTGGCGATATTCTTGCCTGCGATTGTCGGAGCAGAGCCGTGAATAGGCTCGTAGAGTCCTCTCGTGGTTTCGTTGATAGAAGCCGACGGAAGTATTCCTATACTGCCCACGCATTGCGACGCAAGGTCAGAGAGGATATCTCCGAAGAGATTGCCCGTGACTACGACGTCGAATTGCGACGGTTCTCTTACGAGTTGCATCGCCATGTTATCTACGAGTACGTCTTCGAGAACCACGTCGGGGTAGTCCTCGTGTATTTCGTGTACGACCTTTCTCCATACTCCCGATGTCTTGAGGACGTTCGCCTTGTCGACGGAAGACACTTTGCCTCGTCTTTTTTGAGCAAGTTCGAAAGCCGTACGGCAAATCCTTTCGATTTCCAATTCTCCGTACGCCATTACGTCGTATCCTTCGCGACCCATTTTGCCGTCTCTCACGCCCTTTTCGCCAAAGTAGATACCGCCGATAAGTTCTCTTACCACCATGATATCGATATTCTTTGGATTTTTGAGCGGGCATACGCTCTTGAGAGCTTCAAACATTTTTGCAGGACGGAGATTGGCGTATAGTTGCATAGCCTTTCTCACGCCGAGCAACGCTCTTTCGGGACGAAGTTCGTAGGGGAGATTGTCGTATTGCGGGCCGCCTACTGCGCCGAGAAGTACGCTGTCGCTTGCAAGACAGATGTCAAGGCTTTCTTTGGGCAACGGTTCGCCGTATTTGTCATATGCGCAACCGCCGCATACGCTTTCCGTGAAGTTGAATTTGTGATTGAATCTTTCTCCGATTTTTGTCAATACGTTCATCGCAGACGCAGTAACTTCGGGACCTATTCCGTCGCCTTTGATTACCGCTATATTAAAGGTACTCATATTGTATTACTCCTAAATCTTTTTTGCTTTAATTGCGTTGATAAGTCCGCCGCATTCGATTATATTTTGAATGAACTTGGGGAAGGGCTGGGCTTGATAAGTCTTACCGCTCGTCAAGTTGGTAATTACTCCTGTGTCGACGTCCACGCTCACTTCGTCGTTTGCGTTGATGCCGTCGACTGCCTCGGGACATTCGAGGATATAAAGACCGATGTTGAGAGCGTTTCTATAGAATATTCTCGCAAACGACTTGGCGATGACTATCGACACTCCGCATCCCTTTATCGCTATCGGAGCGTGTTCTCTAGAAGAACCGCAACCGAAGTTTTTGCCTGCAACAACTACGTCTCCCTCTTTTACTTCTTTGTAAAATTCGGGATTGGTATATTCCATACAATGCTTTGCAAGTTCTTTTGGGTCAAACGTAGACAGATACGTTGCGGGAACTATGATATCCGTATCAATATCGTCTCCGAATTTAAAAACTTTTCCTTTCAACATAATTACACCTCCAATTTGCTTTCGCAGGTCAGTTTGCCGGCAATTGCGCTAGCCATTGCCGTGGCGGGAGAGGCAAGATAGATATAACTGTCTTTTGCGCCCATTCTGCCTATGAAGTTACGGTTGGTAGTCGTCACGGCCACTTCGCCGCTTGCCAAGATACCCATATGTCCGCCGAGACAGGGGCCGCAAGTAGGGGTAGATACGATTGCTCCGCCCTCGATAAAAGTCTTGATATATCCCTTTTCCATTGCCTCAAGATAAATCTTGTTGGTGGCGGGAATTACGATCGTACGCACGTTGGGGTTTACTTTTTTGCCTTTGAGCACTCTTGCCGCAGCTTCCAAGTCGGATAGTCTGCCGTTGGTACACGAGCCTATTATTACTTGGTCGATGACGATTTCTTCTTTTACGTCCTCTACGGCTTTGGTATTTGACGGCAAGTGCGGGAAAGCCACGGTCGGCTTGATTTTAGACAAGTCAATATCGATTACTTGTTCGTAAGCTTCGTCGTCACCCGCTTGCATGGTCTCAAAAGTCTTACCACATGAGACTTTGACGTATTCTTGCGTGACGTCGTCAATAGGGAAGACTCCGTTCTTTGCTCCGCATTCAATTGCCATATTGCATATGGTAAATCTGTCGTCCATAGTCATATATTTTACGCCGTCGCCTGCAAATTCAATGGATTTATACAGTGCGCCGTCTACGCCTATCATGCCTATGATATGAAGTATCACGTCTTTGCCCGATATATATTTGCTAGGCTTTCCGATAAGGTTAAACTTGATTGCAGACGGTACTTTGAGCCATACTTTGCCTGATAGCATTATGCCTGCAATATCCGTGCTTCCAACGCCTGTCGAAAAAGCGCCAAGCGCTCCGTACGTACAGGTGTGCGAATCTGCGCCTATTACGACGGACCAAGGTTTTGCAATACCTTTTTCGGGAAGCAAAGCGTGCTCTATACCCATCGTGCCTACGTCAAAGAAATTCTTGACGCCTTTGGCTCTTGCAAAAGCGCGGACGCATTTGCATTGCTCTGCGGATTGAATGTCTCTGTTGGGAGTGAAGTGGTCGAGCACGAAGGTCACTTTGTCGGCGTCGTATAGTTGTCCGCCTGCCTTGTTAAACACGTCGATTGCCACGGGCGCAGTCACGTCGTTGGAGAGCGCTGTGTCGACTTCCACAAGCGTAAGAGTGCCGGCGGAAAGAGCCGTGATCGCCTCTTCAAAAGGCATACCGAGTTTTTTAGCCAGAATTTTTTGTGTCATTGTCAATTTCATAGCCAAACCTCCTATAAACTTTTAACTATGTAAAATATAGATTTTATTATAAATATATGCGTTGCAAAAGTCAACGTCTTTTGCAGTCTTCTGAGTCGTGAAACTATGGTCTATAATTAAGCTTTTTGTTTTTTGCTACCACTATCAAAACCACCGCTATCGCAATTGCGACTACCACGCAGGGGATAGTGATTACCAAAGCAAGTTGCCAAGACGTTAGCCCCGACGCTTTTATATTGGCAGTCCTTACGTATGCGGTCTTGCCCTCGTAATACACGGCCGTCCACTCGCTCTTTTTGTCGAACTTTTCTTTGAGATACACAGAAGAACCTTCGGGAAGTTGAGTTATCTCTATTGCGTCTTCTTCGTTTTCAAAAGGCAGAGCGTAGAGCGTGATATACTGTCCGAGTTTCTTTGAAGTCAATTTGACGGATTTGGAAAGCGACGGAGCAGTTAGCTCTGTATAAGGCGAAAGGTTTTGAGATTTTACGTATCCGTATTGAGTCTTGCCGTTGACGTCTACGTAACCTACTTTGTACCACCCCCAAGTGAAATTGCCGTCCTGTCCGACGTTGTCGATGACGATTAGTTGCATGAATATCGAAGCGTCAAGCAATTTTTCGCTTCCCGAGCCCTCGAATGGATATTTATAAATCGGCGTATTTTCATGCAGCGGTTGAGCGTAAGAACCTAGCAGTCCTTCTTTTTCTGCCGGACACAGAGTTATACTTGACGATTTTTTGATATAACCGTATTGAGTTTTATTTTCGCTCTCATCGTGATAATAGACGTATATAAAGTCGTCTCTTTCGCTAAGAGCGATAAAGTATCTGTTTTGCGGTATCGTTCCCATTCTTTGCAAATGTCTCGGGGAAGAATACATAGTCACTTCTGCGCCCGTCTTGTATAGCTTGATAATATCGAACTCCGTCGGGTGGGTGTATACGTTGTTGTCAAAACAACCGTAATATTCGAGATTGCCCGTTGTGTAAACGTACATATTGACTGCGTTGAGATTGGATTTGGTATAGACGTATCTCGTATCGTTTTTGCTGTCGTACGCCCAGCAGATTTTGCTGTTGCCGTCGAGCCCGTCAGCTATCAATTGAGATATAGACGAGTCTGCATCGTTATATTCGTAAATTCCGCTTTCGCTCAAAAGCAATATTCTGTCGTTTGCTACGCTTACGCCTATGTAATCTCCGCTGCGCATAAGGAATTTCGATAAATCGGGGTAGTGGAAATTCTGTTCGTCTATCGCATAGAAGTCTCCGTCCAAAATGCAATATAGAGTATTGTTGAGCACTGCGTAATCATTGACGTCTTTATAAGCGGGATTGAGCGTCCAATCGGTGTTTGAATTGAAGTATTGCGAAATTACTTTGGGAGGATCGAGCGATATATGTATCAACTTGTTGGTTTCCAAGGCGTAAAAGCCGTCTTCGTTTGCGTATATTCCCACTAAGTATTCCACGTGCAAATCGGTGAGCGTAAAGTTGATCTTTGCAATGCGCATATCGTTGTATTCATATGCCCAAAGATATTTGTCGTCTCCCTTTTGAGCAAGCGCAAGTATGTGCGTCGAGTTCATGGCAATATCTATAAAGCCGTCAAAATCGCTCTTTTCTTCATAGCTCAACAACTTGTTGTCTTTGGCAAGATAAATGCCTTTTGAATGGGTATATGCAAAATAATCTTCATGCGCAGTCAGCAAGCTGTCGTTTGTCAATGAGACCAGCACGTCGACGTTTTCCGCCGTCGCTGCGCCATGCGTGGAAAATACGCTTGCAAATCCCAAGACGAGAACCAAACAAAATATTAAGGATATCCCAAAGATTTTTCGTTTCATAAAAGTATTATAACACACTATATTTAAAAATTAAAACAAAAAAATACTGCATATTAGAGAAATATAATTAAGAAAGATTGAAAATCATTTGTAATTATGCTAAAATATACGCAGATATAAGGTATCGACGGTATTAGTAAGGAATTTATGTCAAAAAACAAGTTTTATCACAAGAATAATAATAAAAAGAAGTTCGACGCCCAAAGCGCCGCTCAAAAAATCATTGAGACCAACAAGGATAAGGGAAAAGATCTTGCCCGTCCTATTGAGGATCTTGAATTGAGCGAGGCAACTTTCAACGCTCTTAAAGCAGGTAAAATAAATATAGTTGCGGATCTTGCGTGCAGAACTTTTCAGCAAATGTACAAAATTCAAAATATCGGCAAAAAGAATTGCATAGAGATATCCAAAGCTATGGCAAAGTATGGAGTGAAGTTTGTTCAAGACGACGCTTCTCAGCCGCAGCAATCCGCAAAGAATAACCAAAACGGCGGAGAGAAAAAGGATAAAAACGACGCTCGTAACGGCAAGAACGCTCAACAGAACTTTTCTCGCGACAAGTCGCAAAACAATTCTGACAAGTCGCAACGCAGGGATAACAAAAATAAAAAACAAAAAAGTGAGAACGACGCTCTCAACGAATATCTGACCAAGCTTTATGCAGGTATGACTTGGGCGGAGATAATCATGGGCAAAAGACAGCGCCCTGCTGTCGAAAAGATCGAGAGGCCGCCGCTTACGGAAAAGAGCCTTATCAAGTTTTGCCGCAAGGGAAAATGGGGATATAAGGATTGGAAAGGCAACGTCATCGTCCCGCCGTCCTATGAAGAGGCGTTTGGATTTTTTGAAGAGCGGGCTTGCGTCGAAAAGGACGGCAAGCTGGGATATATTGACAGACAAAACAATCTCGTCATAGATTTTAAATACGATTGCGCAACTTCGTTCAGAGAGGGGCTTGCGTCGGTCACCGTAGGCGAGAAGAGCGGATATATAGACCAAGAGGGCAATCAGATTGTTGATTTTATCTACGATATTGCAACGCCGTTTTCCGACGGCAAAGCTATCGTGAGACAAAATGAGCGTTGGGGAGTCTTGAACAGAGAGGATCTCAGCGTATTTTGGAGATAAAGGAGGTATTACCACAATGATGCAAAGACAGAGATTACTTGAGAATGCGTTGCTCGTAATGAAGAATGCGCATGCGCCTTATTCGGGATACAAGATAGGGTGCGCCGTTATGGGCGAGAGCGGAAAGATTTACGTCGGTTGCAATATCGAGAATGTCAGTTACGGAGCTACGATCTGCGCTGAGCAAGTGGCTATGGGTACTGCGATCGCAGGCAGCGAAAAGGGCTTTTTGGCAATGGCGATAGTAGGCTCGGGCGAGAGTATGCCTTATCCTTGCGGTATCGTCAGACAGTTTATCAAAGAGTTTTGCAACGACCTCGTGATATTCGTGTCCAACAACAAAGGCGACGTCGTCACTACCAACATCAGCGAGCTTTATCCCGACAGTTTTGATATGATTCCAAAGAAGTGAGATAGCAAATTTGTTCAACGGCTGATATCAGCCGCACTAATATAGAATTACAAAAATGCGTAAGGTATTTATTTGATATCATACGCATTTTGCATTTTTATCTAAAATAGAGCAAAATACGTTAAATAAATACCTAAATTTTTTAAAACAGTATTGACACTTGTAGAAACTTATGTGATAATAAAGAAAAATAATAAAACAGGAGGATATGTTATGGAAAAAAGAATTTTTCAAAAGTGGCTTGTAAGTTCATTGCTTATCGTGTGCTTTGTATGCGCGATGCTGTTTTTACTTGCCCCCAGTTTCTCGTCTCAACCGTCAACAGGACCGGAAATTCATTATTATTATGATTCGGCAGATGCGTTGGCAGAAGCCGCAGACAGCGCCGAATTTGTTAGCGCAATAGAGCCAAGCGAAAATGTCAATTCTGTATACGTATTAGATTATGAGCCTTATGATAAGTCATTTGCCCAATTTACCGATTTAAAGGCTTCAAAGGCAGAAGTCGACAGCATTATGGAAGACTTTAGAGCCGAGTCAAAAGCATATTACTCTTCAAAAAATCAAGAGTTTCTCTCATCTATTGGAGTTGACGCAAATTCTCAAGATTATCAAGTTGTCGCAAGCGATTACTCGCCTTACGTGCAGATTACTTATGAGGATACGTCGGCATTTCAAAAATATGAAAACGTCTTTATTGATGGAGTCAAGACAAATTCCGACATTAGCGAAATACATGTGTCAACGCCTATTGAGTTAAAAGAGCAGGCTGCTACAACAAGTTCCGAAACGCGATATGATATGAATGACGCATTGAAAGATATAGGCGCAGATGACCAAACCTATACGGGATCGGGACAAATAGTGGGGATAATGGAGGCAGAAGGCGTTACAACAGATAACAGTCATTCGGAATTAGCCCATTTAAATATTCGCGCTGCCGGAGATTCTTCTACTGATTCCGAACACGCTGAATATGTTACAAGACTTATATGCGGTTCAGAGGGTGTAGCAAGGGGAATTAGTACGGTCTATATTTATCATGCAGGTTATGCTTCATCATATATTAAAGCAATGAATTGGTTTATAGATAACTCTTGTTTAGTTGTAAACGCAAGTATGGGTAGGCCTGCAGATGCAGGCAAATATACTTGGACTAGCGCTTTTATGGATTTTCAAGTGCGCTACAATAGAGTCATATTCGTTGCCAGTGCGGGCAATGAAGGCGCCAAATCTAATCATTACGTAAATCCGCCGGCTACTGGTTATAATGCCATCACAGTGGCAAATTCTACAAAAGATGCATATATAAAAAATACCTCATCTTATGATGTTGAGAGTGATATAAATATGAACAAGCCGACACTTGCTGCGCCAGGCACTGGTTTATATTTAAATGGAAGTAGGTTGGTGCGGGATATAAATAAGTCAAATTCTGGTACTAGTTTGTCTGCGCCAATCGTAACGGGGATTATATTAAAACTTTTAGAAGAAAGTCCGGGGCTTCAAATATTTCCTGAAGCAGTGTCAGCAGTTCTTATAGCATCTGCTACCGGTGTTTATAGGCAAACTGATAGTTGGGACGATAGAGCCGGCGCGGGGATTGTCAATTACCAAAGAGCAAGGTCTGTAGTCAATAATTCTTGCTGTGTGTTTTATAATTCAAATAATTCGCAAGGCATAGTGATATCTCCAAAAGAATTTACTGCAAAAGGCGGAAATAAAATCCGGGCGGTTGCAATATGGTCGGCTAATTCAAAAACAAATGCTTGGGGCGGCAACGTGCGAAAAAATATACATACGAATTATGATTTGATTCTTAATTTTGTAGGGACTAGCGACGTGTTGATGAAGCAGGCAAGTGGCAAAACTAATATGGAGTTTTTTGAATACACAGTTGTGTTACTTCCTAAGTCAAATTTTAGGTTAGACCTAAAACAAGTAGATAAAAAGATAGTTAATGATGATGATTACGGCGCAATAGCGTGGTATGTAGAATAAGGAGTGGGAAATATGAAGAAAAATATTATAAAAATTTTGACAGCAGTCATATTGTTGTCCATTATGACAAGCGCGTTTGTCGGTTGTTGCAATTGTTCAAAGGACGACGTCAATCAAAACGTAGTACCTCGGTATGATACAATTTTTTCCAATGCCATAAGGGTATGTAGTATGAGCGAAGTAAAGAATTGGGATTATAATTCAAAATTAGAAATAGTCACGTCTTTAGCAGAATTGGAAAATTTTAATATCTTAGGCGAAGGATATACGGAGGAGTATTTTGAATACAACGTAATTTTGCTGATTAATTTTATGTTTGCATCATCTGATAAGAATATAGAATACAAAAACTTGGCTATTCAAAATAAAAAATTTTATCCTATCTTTGAGACAAACTCGCCTATTCAAGATGAGCTTAGCACTGCTGATGAAGGTCATAGTATATTTGTCGTTACAGTACCTATATGGGTGACTAATTATGAATTTGGAGATATATTGGTAATCAACAGAAGAGACGTCAATAGAGGTAGCTGTTATCACGATAGTATAACAAGCGTATTTAAATAATCTATTGTTTAAGTTTGCCGTTTACAGCAATGCGTATGGTATTTATTTGATGCCATACGCATTCTGCATTTTTATCTAAAATAGCGCAAAAAATATGTTAACAAATACATAAAATTCTAAATCGGTATTGACTGCTATAGATGTGGATGATATAATTAAAAATAATAAGGAGGGAAATATGAAGAAAAATATTATAAAAATTTTGACAGCAGTCATATTGTTGTCCATTATGATAAGCGCGCTGGTTGGTTGTTGCAGTTGTCCAAAGGACGACGTCAACAAAAACGTAGTGCCTCAGTATGATACAATTTTTTCCAATGCCATAAGGGTATGTGATTTGTATGAGGATGTAAAGAATTGGGATTATAGTTCAAAATTAGAAATAGTCACGTCTTTAGCAGAATTGGAAAATTTTAATATCTTAGGCGAAGGATATACGGAGGAGTATTTTGAATACAACGTAATTTTGCTGATTAATTTTATGTTTGCGTCATCTGATGATAATATCGAATACAAGAATTTGGCTATTCTGAATAAAAAATTTTATCCTATCTTTGAGACAAATTCGCCTATTCAAGATGAGCCTAGCACTGCTGATGCAGGTCATAGTATATTTGTAGTTACAGCCCCTATATGGGTGACTTATTATGAATTTGGAGATATATTGGCAATCAACAGAAGAGACGTCAATAGAGGCAGCTGTTATCACGATAGCATAACAAGCGTGTTTAAATAATATATTGTTTTATTCACAATTTACAGTAATGCGTATGATATTTAGTTTTGATATCATACGCATTTTGCATTTTTAACTAAAATAGCGCAAAAAATATGTTAACAAATACATAAAATTCTAAATCGGTATTG
>CAMWVR010000004.1 GCA_947177795.1 uncultured Clostridia bacterium
GATTAACAAGTTTGAGGAGTGCACACTTGAGAAAAGCATTAATAGTAGGAATAGATAATTATGTTGAAGTGGGTGATCTTTATGGCTGTGTAAATGATGCATGTGCGATTGCAAATATTTTATCACGTAATGCCGATGGATCGTTGAATTTTGATATTAAGAAAATGTTATCAACTTCGGAAAATAATATTGTTACGAAAAGTGACTTGGAAGATGCAATAATGGAACTATTTTCGGGAGAAGATGAGTTAGCGTTATTTTATTTTTCCGGACATGGATACACAGAAGATAACAATGGATACATAATAACTTCAGACGTCAAATTAAGAGGTCGTAATGGAATAAAAATGGATGATATTATGCAGTGGTGTAATAAGTCTAAGGTTAAAAATAAAATTTTAATATTTGATTGTTGTCATGCTGGGGCGGCTGGAGATGATAAATATTTTAATAGCAATTCAATTATTGGAGAAGGGGTTACTATTTTAAGCGCTTGTACAAAAGGTCAATATGCGCTTGAGGAAAGGGGGCATGGTGTTTTTACTAACTTATTGGTTGATGCTTTAAATGGTAGTGGTGCAAATATTCTGGGACAAATAACCCCTGGTAGCGTTTATGCTCATATAGACCAATCGTTGGGGGCGTGGTCACAGCGTCCAGTTTTCAAAACTAATGTCGAGCAATTTGTAAGTTTAAGACAAGCATTGCCGTCAATAGCAATGGACGATCTTAGACAGATAACTTCATTGTTTACAAATCCAAATGAAGAGTTTAAATTAAATCCTACATTTGAGCCAGATAGTATGTGTCCAGATAATGAGAACACTAGAAAGTTTGCAATATTGCAGAAAATGGTAAGGGTTAACTTGGTTGTTCCTGTAGGGGAGCAACATATGTATTACGCAGCGATGAATTCTAAAGCTTGTAAATTAACGGCGCTTGGAGCGCATTATTGGCAATTAGTAAAAAACGAAAGAATTTAGGAGTACAAATATGAGAAAGAAAGCTTTTATAAGTTTTGACTATGATCATGACGAGGAATTAAAAGTTGCTTTAGTAGGCCAAGCCAAAAATCCAGATTCCCCGTTTTCAATTAATGATATGTCCATAAAGGAAGCTATTACATCAAATTGGAAATATTATGCAAGGCAGAGAATTAGAAAGTGTGATGTAGTAATTGTTATTTGTGGTCGTTATACTAATACAGCAACAGGGGTGTCGGCAGAATTAACAATTGCACAGGAAGAAGGAGTCCCATATTTTCTTTTATGTGGGCGAGCAGACGGTAATGTAGTAAAACCAAGGGGAGCTCTTTCAACGGATAAAATATATACTTGGTCTTGGGAAAATTTAAAGTTATTAATAAACGGTAAAAGATAGATAATTATGTACTACGCGCCTATCTATGCGTAGATTTTGCCATATTCACACACCAGGGCAGTCTCGAGGTATCGAGACTGCTATTTTTGTGGGATAACTGCGACAGCGTTGCATTTTTGTGAAATTTTTTGGTTATTTTTATATGGCATTTTATAATTTTAGTAAATAAAATGTTAATTCCAAAAAAAGTATACTTTTACTGACTGACGCGATTAATGACGCGAAAAAGCGATTTTTGATGGATTTATTATATTTTGAAGAGGTTTTTTTGTCAATATTTTTTAATCAGTAAAAGTATACTTTTTTTGGAATGGGGAAAGTGAAATTGACTGAGCGCTGTCGCTTTACTTTTATAATTTTTGAGATCTAAGTTATAAAAGTTGATGAATCGAAACTGTAATGGACGATAAAATAGTAAAGAATGTCAATTTTTTGTAAAACTTTACAAAACGATGCGGAAAAATATGGAATTTGTAAAAAAATATCAAAAAACGGTTGACAACTTTTATCCCAAGTAGTAATATGCGAGGCGATTATTTTGTCATTTTGGACTTAGCATTGTAGCGGAACGGATTGACGGATAGTAAATAAATAAAGGGAAATAGAGTAAGAAAAAAGAATAAGGGGAAAACAAGGAAAAGTTAGAACAAACATAATTTGGTTTTTGTGAAGGAGATAAATTCATGAATACGGCGAAGAGTAAATCGGGAAAAATTATTTGGGTAGTTTTAGCAGCGGTCCTTATTGCGTTCTTGTCAGTGAGCGCATGGTTATCTTTACCTGCTTTTAAGAAAAGTTTTAAAGGCGAAAGCGATACGCCTATTTCAAATACGGCATTAACGAAATTCAATAAGTTTCAAACTTACGTTATGGCATCTTCGTCGGAAAAAGCCGGCGCATACGCCAATAAACTTGGTATTCCATCAAAAGATTATATATATATCAGTACTAGCGCAATGAAAATCGAAGGCGGCGTTTGGAACGGTATGAGTTCTACCGACGCCATAGGTAAATACGTTCACTTGCTTTTGCCGAACGAAGTCACGTCAATCGATGCAAGTTCGACGAGTACCGCAAACGGTATCGCTTCGGTTATATGGCTTTCTATTACGGCAGATGAAGGCAGTAATCTATCTTCCATCTCAGGCGCTACCATGGTGGATTCTACCGTGGAAACTGCGTTTAGGAACGGTTGGTTGGAAAGAATAGATTTGAGCAAAGCAACAAAGTTGAAATCAATTCCCGCATACACGTTTACCGCTTGCGATAGATTGTATGACGTGGCGCTTCCCGATAGCATTACGTCGATAGGAGATAGGGCCATAGTCGGAAATGCGTTGTGTCATATATCCTTACCCTCGGGACTCGGAGCCGACGGGGGCGGTCTTCATGCCAATGCATTTAACGGTTGCGGAAAACTAGTTGAAATCGAATTGCCGTCTAACGCCAA
The DNA here is from genome assembly GCA_947177795.1 of uncultured Clostridia bacterium. Taxonomy (GTDB): domain Bacteria; phylum Bacillota; class Clostridia; order Christensenellales; family UBA3700; genus RACS-045. Next base: position 2,831 of record CAMWVR010000004.1, read on the forward strand.
TAGCACTTTCGTCAATAAAGTTAAAGGTATGGCCTCGATAAGCGAAGCATATCTAAACGTATACGTCAAAGGAGAGGGACGCTCTTGGTTGGTTCGCACCGCAGACGGTTTTGTATTTTGCAAAAATCTCTTAAGAACAACTTTGCTTGCCAGCGGACTGACGTCTAATGAAAGTTATACAATCGGCAGATGGTATATGGTAGGATATCACGGAGCAGAGAGCGGCGGAGATACCGTCAATGCGTCGGATAATTATAACGTAATATTACCTAAGCAAGTAGACCTTGCAAAAAATTCGGATAATCGCTTGGGACAATTTGATTATATCGATTGCTCGGGCAGCGAATTGCAAAACGATTTCAGCGAATTTACTACGCAAACGCAACTTGGCAGTAACGTTGCCGTAAATGGGGCAACGGCAAACGGCGACGCAGATGGAATGCGCATAATAGCGGGCGTCCAAAGCGGAGTAAAGTTGAGATACGATATAGGCAGGCAGGCGTTCTATTATCGTTGGGTATGGCACACTACGATTCCCGACGACGCCGTTAATACAATTGGAGACAGAGCTTTTCATAATGCGCCGATATGGACGTTTAATTTGGGAGACGTCGCAAAAGTCGGAAGTAAAGGACTGGCTTTTTTGGGAAGAACAACGGGTCTCGTTTTCTATCTTCCATCTAACAATCCGATAGTGGCTAGCGACGGGTTTTCTTATTCGTTATCTAACGTAACGCGATTGTTTATTTATCGCAATTATGCAGATTACGATAATTATTATGTTAATACTGCAACTTACGCTAACAGCGGACTACAAAAGGCTGCGAAAGATTTTTCTGTAGGATCAGGAAAATACTACTCTTATTTAATAAATATATTGCCTAACGTGGCTGAATGGGATACGACGGAAAACGAATATCAGTATAAAGCCCACGAAGAAGCTAAGATGCAACGACTATATACGGGAAATTTGGCAAAATACGACGGTAATCTTTATAATAACACTTTTAAATACGTGCGTAAAGATTACGACGTATGGGTATATGAAGATCAGTCTTTCCCGTCTATGACGGAACAAACGGGATACGCTAAGACCAGCTGGTTTACGGATACGAGTTTTAATAATACCTACACCGAGACTTTGATGAGCGTCGCAGACGCAGGCAGTAACGTTACGTCGCTTCGCAATGCCGCAAGCAAGGGCGTTGACGTAATAAATATGTACGCCAAAAAGATAGTGTCCGTCACTCTTGAGAATAAGACGAGAGAGTATAAAGACAGGTCGTTGCAAGCTCACGAGACGGAAATCACGGGAATACCTTTGGAAATACAGGGCGACTATACGGTGGAAGTAACGCATTACGTAGACAGCAACGGTATCGAGAAAGATTATAGTTCTATCGGCTCGCTTATTCAAGAAGCGGGTATATATACTATTCAGGTTCAACCCAACGTGAAGTACGGAGAATGGGACGCAAAAGACGTGCCGACGATGACCGTCACTGTAAATAAGACGGAAATAGATTTGGGAGACTCGAGTATCTTCCGTCTTGGCGTTACGGACGGCATGACTCTCAACAATCTCCGTCCCGGAAAGGAAGTCCCCGGTGAGCAGGGTACTTCGCTCTATAAATATAAAAGTTCTTGGTATACCGATAAACAAACCGACGATACGCTGGGAGAGTTGATAGAGCAAAGAGACGGGCTTTGGAACAGTTTTGTCCGCGCAGAAGGCGAGGAGATGAAGTTTAGACTCACTCTTATTACCGAAGTTATCAAGGACGCGCACGACGACAAAACGGGAATTTTTCGGTGTAGTTTCCCCGGTACGGCCAGAAGCGAGTCGGGCGAGTATACCGATCAATTTACAGTCGAGTTGACGGAAAAAGCAAAAAACAACTATAAATTCGTCGTGACGAACGACTCGTCCCGTCAATTTTACGGATATCCGAACGCCGATCAATCCTTGGCGACGATCAACAAAACTTGGTATATCGTAAAGCTCAACAACTGGCTTACGACACAGGGAAATAAAGGTAACGACGCGCCGTCTTATCATATGGCGTCGGCTTGGGAATTCGGTTCTCACGACGTGCCCGAAGCTCCTGCGGTCGCGCTGGGAGACGACGTGAATATCACGTTTAGTTTGGAGCTGACGTCGCAATATATCATCGGCGGCAGCGGTACTTTGATACTGTCGACTGATGAGAAAGGAGACCCTATATCTATTGATAAATACGGCGAGTATATCAATAGCGCATTGCCCGTGGGCAATTATAGGATCATATATTCGGTTGACTTTAAGAATAACGACAGTACTAAATTCGATACGTTCCAACAAAGCTTTGCCTTTACCGTATACGAAAAAGAATTCGTGACGGAAGAAAGCGAGGCTATTAATCAATTGAAGGGCATGACCTTTGAATACGACATGACAATCGCATCGGACTCCTATAAGGAAAACAAAGCCCTATTTGATTTGAGCAAGCTGAGCTCTACGAGCAAACTGCAAGACATGTTGGGACTCAACGACGCAACGGTGGGTAACACCAAGCGCGTGGGAATATGGGAAAAGTCTGATTACGACGTTTTCTTCGACAAGCATTTTGAAATTTCTTACAACCTTAACCGTATGTGGAATAATACGTATCTCAATTTGGACGCGCTCCAAAAAGATTACGCAATGAATACGCCCGACCTATATACCGTGTATTATCAGTTGACGTGCAAAAACCGTAAGTCGCTCGTCAATGAAAACGACGACGCCCGCAGACAATGCTGTTTTTACGTAGTGGTATATAGAACGCTGAGTACGCCGACGCTGGATGATATAGTGTACACGGGCTTGGATATATATCCGACGATAAAGTATCTCAACGGCGAGTTGGCTTTTGAGCAATCGTACTATACGGTATCTTACCCGACGGGTCAAGACAACGTGAATAACGGCGAAAAGAAGGCTATTCTTAAAATATCCGATAGAGACTATCAACTATACCGTTGGGCGGAAGGAGCGACGGCGGAATACGACGAAAAAATCGTTGAGATATCTTATAAGATTATTGCCGCAAACAATAGAACTATCGCTCCGCTTTATATGGCGGATTGGTCTTGGAACAGCGAGATCAATTTGGACAATATCGTATGGGAAACGCAATTCGGCAACGTCAAAGAAAATTTTAAGTTTACTCTCGTGCCCGTACGCAACGGCGAAGACGACGACAGAGAGAACGTCACTGATATCTCAAAGTTTGGAGTTGCGTCGGCAGGAGTATATACCTTGCACGCATACTGTCCCGCAGATGAGAACGGCAATTGGAATGAATACGAGCAGACTATTACGATAACCGTATCCAAGGCGGTCAACACTTGGTTTAAGTCGCCGAGTATTACCTCTTGGAGTTGGAATCAATATGAAAATTACGATTGGAGTCTCGGAAGTCCTATAGAGATCCACGCAATACCCAATTACTATACTACGTCGACGGAGCGTGAGACAGGATCGGGAAGATTCGACTTCAGAATCTATTCTATCAATGCGGGCGCTACGGGCGACGATAGGTATAACGTTGTGTATTTCGGCGACGATTTCCACTTCCAATTCGAAAAAGACGCCGACGGGAATTTCTTGACTAACGGAGTCGACCCCAAAGACGGCGGACACTTCAAACTACCTATAGACGTTGCGAAAAAACTTGCGACTCTTCCCGCAGGACAGTATTATTTGGTAGCTACCGTCTACGGTCATAATAATTTTACGGGTCTAAACAATACGGAGGAATCTTTTGCAAAAGGCGCAGTGCCCTTTACGATTGCTTCTGCAAACAACGTTTGGTCGGATACTATCACTGCGTCCGACTGGGCGTATTCGGAATTTGAACTAGGCCGTCACATACACACCGGCGAAACAAAGTATGAAACTCAACTTAAATACGTACTGTATACCGACAATACGACGGACGTCGTGACGGTGGAGGGCGTAAAGCTCGAAAATATCATTGATTTTAACGCTGTCGCGCCGGGATCGAAGTATACATACGCTCAACTCGTCAATATGCTCGGCGTGGGCGCTTATATGCTCAGAGTACACGGCGACGCCGCACAGCGCAACGAAAGAGGCGGTGTCAATTATCTTGCAATCGACGATCAACGTAAGATTTTGGTCACAAAAGCCGCAAATACTCTCAGCGATACCTTTACCGTCGACGCTTATACGATAGGATCGAGTACGGAAGGTTTGATTCCCAAATATACAGCCCGCTTTGACAGCACACTTGACAGTCCAAACGTAGGCTACCGCATCTCTCAAGGCGGCAAGTACGTCGACGGATTGAGCGATACTTTAACGTCCGACGATATAATAGATTTTAGCAACTCGTTGACGTATGAAAACTTGTTGAAAAAAATAGCTCAACTCTCAAGTGACGAGAGAGGAAACCAATATACAGTATGGTGGACGACCGTCGGCAGCGATAACTATTCCGCTCAATACGGTTCAAGAGCCTTTTGGGTATATCTGGGTCAAAACGCTTGGGCAGACGAAGCGCCTAGTATGAACGATTGGACTTACGACAAGACGGCGCACGACTTCGATAAGAGCAGCGTAAATCTCGTGCACGAAGTGGACGAGAGCAAGATCAGCGTCGATTATTACGTCGCTACGCTCAACGAGGACAACGGTCAATACGTCATAGGCTCGTCCTTGACGGGTTGTCCGATTGACACGGGAGTTTATTTCGTCAAAATCACGGTGGGTTCGGACGAATATTACAGAGGCTTGTCCGTGGATTTGTTCTTCCGTATAAATATGGCGGACAACGGCTTTAAGACTATGCCGTCGATAAAAGACAACGGCTGGGATTATTCGCAGTTGCAACTCGAAGATATCAATATAGGTTCGCCTATCAACGAAGAAGAGAATATGGATATCAGATACGTCGTTACCCGTCCGATCAGCGGCAGCGCCGAAGAAGAACTTATAGCTACGCTGTCTTGGGTGTTGGGACGGGAAATCAACAACAATTTGATTGCTTTGGATTCGTTCTATTCCAAACTCAACGCTTTGGACGTGGGAGAATATAAATTGAAAATCACGCTTTCGTCTTCGGCTAACTTTAAAGAAACGGCGCTTGATACAATCACGTTGAAAGTAAGTCGGGCTGTGAACGGATACGCAGACGGCAAGTCGCCGACGATCGTCGACAACGCAACCGAGTGGGAGTGGAATGAATATGACGAATCGCTTTGGAAAGAAGTCGCAAGCAAGTTCGGCGAGATTTCTATCTATATCGACGGAGACGCAGTCGCAGCTTTGTCGGTAACCAATCATCTGTCGAGACTCGAAGTGGGAGAGCATAAAATCAGATTCTTCGTAAAAGCTACCTCAAACTACGAGGGCTTTGACGAAACGCGTAACTTCTCCGTAATCAAAAACAAAAACGGTTGGAAAGACGGGGATAAAGATAATACGGCGTTTGTCAACGATTGGACTTGGGGCGAATACGACAACGATATTTCCGGAGGAAGTCCGATATGGAAAGAGCCTTCTCCCAATTACGGTACGTCGCAGGCTGCGATATACAAAGGTAAAGACGGAGTGGGCGGCGTATTGGTAAGAAGCAACGTAGCGTTGTATTCGCTGGATATAGTAATGAATTCTCTCGACGCAGGTATGTATTACGTAATTTGGACGGTCGTGGGAGATACCAACTACGAATCCATAACGCGCGAATACATTAACTTCCAAGTAAACGTCAACGAAAACCAATGGGACCCCGATAAACTTGCTACTATGCGTCCAAACGACAAGAAAGAAACGTCGGGCATAGAGTACGGTTGGACTTGGGGCGAGTACGGAAAAGACGCCGACGTAGATTACTTTACCGCTCCCGTAGCAAAGTACGGACTCGTGGTGGCAAAGATAACCAAATACGACTCGACCTGGAACAATCCCGAGGTCATTGTCGACGGTATTTCCAATTCTATCAGTATAGCCAATACCTTGGACCGTCTTGCCGTAGGTAGATATAGAATCGAGTGGTCGGCTACGGATCCCAACGCCACGGGCAACTTTAAAGAAATAAGTTATCCCGACGCAATCGAGTTTATAATAAACAGAGGAGTCAACGCCTGGACGGGCGATAAGCCATTTATAGACGGCTGGCAGTGGGGAGCCTTTGACAGCAGTCTGTGGAAAGCGCCCGGGCTGGCATCTGGCAGTCCCAACGCAACGGTAATAATGCTCAATAGCGACGGAACGGACGGAGCGCATATAATCGAGAAAATCTCCGCAGAGTATCTAAGCGCCCAACTTGCTTTGCTCGAAGTGGGCAATTACCGCCTCGTATGGACTGCGGACGAAAACGACAATTATGAAATCGAAGGCGAGAACGAAGACGATTTGAGATTCCAAGTATCCGTCAACGTCAACGGGTGGGTAATCAAACCCGAAATTACGGCAACGGACAGTAAGTGGCAGTGGAAAACCTTTACGTTGGGATTTTGGCAAAGACCCGAGGCGCAATATCATCACAACGATATAAGCGCAACGGTATATAAACTCAAAGACGGCTATGACTTCGAATACGATGAATTCAATAAAAAATATATACTGGACGAGAGCAAATGCGACGTCATCGACGGTATCACGCTCTCTACTCTCGACGCAATCAATAATCTGTCTATAGGCAAATACCTAGTCAAAGTAAGCGTACCTCAAGACGCTCACGGGAGATTCTTGGGATTGGAGTCGGTGCTGCCCTTTACTATCGTGGCTAACGAGAATGATTTCATTTCTAAATCTTGCCATATCAACGGATACGCATACGCAGACTTCAGAGGATATTGGAGCGCGCCTGCCGCGCAGTTCGGCGATATTATCGCAAGCGTATATGCGATGAAAGACGGCGTCAGAGAATTGGTGGCAACGTCTCATACGGATCGTCTCAACGACGTACTCAAAGAGCTTCATGCGGGTAACTACGAGGTGGATTGGACTATCTCCGAAGATCCCGACGGAAACTATCTCGGCGGTAAAACTACGACGAGCGCGTTCACAGTAAGCAAGGCGGACAACAAGTGGTTGAATAAACCCGCTATTAACGGTTGGGCATGGGGATCGTTCGACGCCGAAAATTCGGGACTCAACGCCCTTCCGCTCAATACTCAAGAAGGCGTCGCCGTATATTACAAGATAGTAGACGAATCTTATAACGATATCGGCGAGTTCAACGGATACGTAGACGCTCAAGGATACTTTACGGATATAGCCAAGGTTGCGGAAGCTCTCAAGAAGCTCAAACCCGCTAAGTATCATCTTTTGGCGTACTATCCCGAGATTGACGATTATAACGTACTCGACGATAATAACGACTGCGAGTTTGCCGTCAAACATGCCGAAAATAAGTGGTTAATGACGCCTGATATCGTGGATTGGGTCTACGGCAGTCCTGTCAATAAGCCTACGGGCAGCGCAATTTACGGCGAAGAAATCAAGTATACTTACTATAAAGCTGTACTCGACGCCAACGGCGAACCCGTATTCAAAAACGGTAAATATCAAGTCGTGGAAAACTCCGCGTTTAGCGGCTGGAGCAAAGACGAAATCGCAGACGCAGGCGTATATATCGTGCAGGCGGACGTGGAGGGCAGCGAATATTACGCTCCGCTTTCTACGCAGTTCGTGCTTCGCATATCTAATTCTAAATACAACTATTGGAAGACTCAACCGATAATTCAAAGTTGGGTGTCGGGTTCCGATAAATGCTTGCCCGAAGGAGAGGCGGCGTACGGCAGTATTACTTGGACGTATTATAAGGCCGCTTGGAGCGAAGCGCTAAATAAATGGGTTCCGACGGGCGAGGCGCTCTCTACCGACGGACAAAATCCCCCGGAGGAAGTAGGTCAATATATTCTCGTCGCAAGCGTCGGCGCTGCGGAAGGATATAACGCTTTGATAGCAAACGTATACTTTGAGATATACGAAAGAGCGACGGCGGCAATCTCGAGCGACTTGCTCGTGTATATAGACATAGCGTTGGCAACGGCGGCGTCAATATTTACAATAGTAGTCATAAGCGCAGTAGTAAGGAGGTATAGAAAGAATGACAGCGTTAATGAATAATGCATTGCTTGCAATTGAGATCAGTCAAACTTCTCTCATCGTTTTAATGGCGGTGTTGATAGTTTTGATAATTTTGCTCGCAGTGTTGGCAACAATATTTATTTTGGGAGTGAAGAGAAGAAGCGAAGTCATAACGCAGCCCGATATTGCGACGGTCGTCGCAGTCGTTGACAATGCGGCGGGTAAGATCGTGTTGAAAGACGAGAACGATATGGAGAAGTCGCTATTCAAACTCGGCGAAACGGTAAAGGTCGTCGTCAACGCCAACGATGGGTATATTCTATCCAATATCTCGGTAGAAGTAAACGAAAACGTCGTCGCGCGCTTTAAATCCGAAAGCGGCGAAAAAATGATCTTTGACGGAGTATACGAATTTATAGTCGCGGCAAATACCGTCGTCAAAGCCGAATTCCAAGCTCAAACCGAGCCAATGCCGGAGCCCGAAGTATTTACCTTTGACGAACGCTTTAACGGAGTCGGCGGTAAAGTCGTCTTGACCAACGCCGCAGGCGAAGAAAAGAATCAATTCGTCGCAGGCGAAACCGTCAGAATATCGACGTTCGCAGACGAAGGATACTATCTTGCTCGCTTTGCTATAGACGACGAAGAGAGAGAACTCGTCGAAGGAGTATACGAATTCGTAGTTACGGCTGCCGTCAAGATCGACGTAGAGTTCTTGCCTATTCCCGCTGTCGAAGAAGTGACGGCAGAGCCCGAAATAGCGGCTACTAATGCCGTCGACGAGGACGAAGAGGAAGAGGAAGTAATGTTTGACGGACACAACGTAATTCGTTTTAACAAGAGCTTTACGGCAAAACTCATTCAGATAGACGACGTATCCAACGCTTGGTATACGGAATTGAAAAACGAACTTTTGTCTTATAAAAAAGTAAAAGACAGAATGAGCTGGAAACGCGAAAGCTACCGCTTTGGCAAGGTATGCGTAGCCAGATTCGTAATAAGAGGTAAGACGCTGTGTATCCAACTTCCGCTCGATCCGACTCAATTCGAAGATACTAAATATAAGGTCGAAGATATATCTCATATTATTTCAAGCGCAGATACTCCATGCCTTTATAGAATCAAGAACGAGCGTCGTTTGAACTACGCTAAAGATCTTATCGCTCAAGTCATGGAAAATATGGGAACTACGCGTATTGAGCGCGAGTGGGTAGACTATTATCAACCTTATGACACGACTCTCAATCTTATCGAGCGTCAACTCGTCAAAAAAACCGTTAAGTTTAACGGTAAGACGGGATTCGGAGGTATTGTAGAAAAACTCACGGAAGACCCGACCAAAGCGCAAAATAATAGCGACGATAAGTAAAAGTTTTGGTTATTGCTATTGTAAATCCGTTGGAAGTGTGGTAAAATGATTACAAAGAATCTAACGGAGAGCTCGCAATGATAAAATCAAAAACTTCAGAGCTGACAGCTGAGGTCAAAAAGATTGTGAAGAAGTAAAATTAAACAACGCAATATAACGCAACCTTGCGGGGTTGCGTTTTTTCGATTTATACGTAAATTTTACATTAAAAGCGCTTTTGTAAATATTACATAAAATTTTAACAAAACGGGCAAAAAGGTCTTGATTTTGCAACTTAAAAATATTAAACTTTAAATATATACTTTGAATGTCTGCCGTCTTGCGATTTTATAAGAAATTGCGGTGAAAGGACGGCGGAGTAAAGCTATTGAGACGAAACGATTTGTATGGATAGAGACCTCTCCGCTGCGGTCGAGGTGACAATAGGTGTGGTCGAGGCGGTAAATTTAAGGAAATATAGGGAACAAAGGTTTATCACATAATTTTTTTGTGAAAAATATAATACATAGGCTAGAGATAGAGGTGGAAGTATGCTTAAGTTGACAAATATCAAAAAAGACTACGTTTTGAACGGCGGAGACACCGTTCCTGCGCTCAAAGGCGTTGATCTGGAATTCAGACAAAGCGAATTCGTATCTATATTGGGTCCGTCGGGTTGCGGAAAAACGACGTTGCTCAATATTATAGGCGGTCTTGACAGATATACCGACGGAGATATGTCCGTCGACGGCATTTCCACCAAGCATTATTCCGACGTCGATTGGGATTCTTATAGAAATATCAGAATAGGTTTTATTTTCCAAAGTTATAACTTGATTTCGCACGTCGATATCCTTACCAACGTGGAAATGGCGCTTTTGCTCGCAGGCGTAAGCAAGCAGGAAAGACGCCAACGCGCAGTAAAAGCTCTCGAGGACGTGGGCTTGGGCGAACACATACATAAAAAGCCCAATCAACTCTCGGGCGGTCAGATGCAGAGAGTTTCTATCGCAAGAGCGCTTATCAACAATCCAAGCATTATTCTAGCAGACGAGCCTACCGGCGCGCTCGACTCCAACACCAGCGTACAGATAATGGAGATTCTCAAAGAGATATCTTATAACAAGCTCATTATAATGGTCACGCACAATCCCGAACTTGCAGAGCAATACTCCAACCGTATAGTTCGACTTAAAGACGGACTCGTCGTCGCAGACACGAATCCTTATTCTTCGGAAAAAGAAAAGGCGGCGAATGGCAAGGAAGAAGGCGTGGAGGATATCTTGACGACCGACGACGTTGCGGCGCAGGACGATCCCGAGAAAAAACTCGACGACGCAGTTGCGCAAGAGGGCGGCGCAGGCGACGTGAAAAAGAAAAGGAAAGTCAAAATCGCCAAGATAGATTTCTCCAAGCATAAGGCGAGAAGACAACGTAAGAATTTGCTCAAAAAGACGTCTATGTCTTTTGCTTCGGCAATCAAGTTGTCCTTTACCAACCTTATGACGAAAAAGGGCAGGACCTTTATGACGGCGTTTGCCGGATCTATCGGCATAATCGGCGTGGCTTTGGTCCTTGCTATATCCAACGGATTTTCGTCATATATCGGCAATATGCAAAAGACCATGCTTTCGGGTTATCCCATAGCTATCACTTCGAGCGCAACGAGTATGGAAAGTCTCATGGGTACTTATATGCAAATGCTCAATCCCGATAAGGAGAAGTATCCCGTCGATGAGAAAGTCTATTCTTACAATTTGCTTACCTTGCTGGGCAATATGATCCACGAGAATGATTTGAGCGACGAGTATATGACGTATTTCGACGAGAAGAAGACGCAGTGGGAGCAAAACGGACTCGTAGACAGCGTTTATTACAATTACGGATATTCGTATACGGTAATCAATAAAAACAATTACGACGTCGGCAAGATGATAAGCACTAATTTCAAGACGGTCAATTGGCAAGAACTTGTCGGCGATCAAAAATACATCGAGAGCAACTTCGATATCATAGGCGGCAGATACCCCTCTAAGGCGACGGACCTCGTGCTCGTCGTGGACAAAACCAACTCGCTCGTATCGATATATCTCGAGGGTATGGGTCTTGCAAGTAACGCCGCAATTTCGGGCAACTTTACTTTTGACGAGATATTGGGAACGGGAAAGAACAGAGAACCCGTGTCATTCCTTATTCCCAACTCAAGAGCAAAATACAAGAAGACCGTAAACGATAAAGGCGTCACTTATTTTGCAGAGAGATCAGGCAAAGAAATCAGACAGATGTATAACGACGGCAACGAGGATATTTATAAAGCCGAGGTTGTCGGCATAATCCGTCCCAAAGAGGGAAAGGACTATTCCCCTATATATCCCGGTATTGCGTATACTCAAGAGCTGTCGGAGCTCATGAGAGCAGACGCTGTCGACAGCGAGATAGCCAAGTTCCAACAAGAAGTGGACTATAATCCGCTTACGGGCGAAAAATACGACACGTCAAGCATAGATTTTTCCAACTTGGATCTCAACAATATCATGAATATCATAAACGGCGCGTCTACGGCAATGACTAAAAAGGTCGTCACGCAAATGATAGGCGTAAGTTCGACTCCAAGCGCGATAAGCATTTATGCAAGCGATTTTGACAACAAAGACGTGATACTCGGCGATCTCGACGCATGGAATAATTCGCATAAGCAAGAGAGTAAGGCGCAAGTCAAATACTCCGACAGCGCGGCTATCATGATAAATATGATCAGTCAGATCATCAATATCATTACCATTGCGTTGGTGTGCTTCTCGTCGGTGTCGCTCGTCGTCTCGTCGATAATGATAGGTATTATCACTTACGTATCGGTAGTGGAGCGTACGAAGGAGATTGGTATATTGCGTTCGCTCGGCGCGAGAAAGCGAGACGTCTCCAATATATTTAACGCCGAGACCTTTATTATCGGTCTTGCGGCAGGCGCAATAGGCGTGCTCGTGACGTATATTTTGAGCATACCTATCAATCTCATCATCACCGCAATAGAGCCGACTATCACGGGCATATGTATGCTGCACCCGCTGCACGCTCTGCTGATGATAGCGTTGAGTATTATACTGACGTCTATCGCAGGTATCGTTCCGTCGAGAGCCGCGGCAAAGAAAGACCCGGTAATCGCACTCAGGACGGATTGACGATGATCAAATCAGCGACTGTGGCGAACGCAATTTGCGTTCGCCATTTTAATTTGAAATGATAAATCAGTTGCTATTTGAGGTGGCTTTATATATAATATAGTTGTAAAAAATTCAAGAAGGTACGTTATGAAAGAAATTAAGTCATACGAATTGAGAGAAAAATACCTTAAGTTTTTTGAGGAGAAAGGACACAAGATTATTCCGTCGGCGTCGTTGATACCCGAAAACGATCCGTCGGTGCTTTTTACGACGGCAGGTATGCACCCCCTCGTGCCGTATCTTTTGGGACAAAAGCACCCCGGCGGCAAGAGGCTTTGCGACGTGCAGAAGTGCGTGCGCACGGGAGATATAGACGAAGTGGGCGACGCTACGCACTGCACCTTTTTTGAGATGCTCGGTAACTGGTCGCTGGGAGATTATTTCAGAAAAGAGTCTATCAACTTTTCGTTTGAATTTTTGACCAAGGTATTGGAGATACCCGTGGAGAAGATAGCCGTCACGGTATTCGCAGGCGACGAGGACTGTCCGCGCGACGAAGAGGCGGCGGATACTTGGGCTAGTCTGGGGATACCAAGAGACAGGATATTCTATTTGCCTAAGGCAAACAATTGGTGGTACGCAGGCGCTACGGGTCCTTGCGGAAGCGACACGGAGATATTTATAGACACGGGTAAAGAGGCTTGCGGCGATCATTGCGACCCAAGCTGCGATTGCGGAAAGTGGGTGGAGATCTGGAACAACGTGTTTATGGAATTCAACCGCAACGCAGATGGTAAATTCGAAAAGCTCTCTCAACGCAACGTCGATACGGGCATGGGCTTGGAGCGCACCATTTGCATGCTCAACGGCTTTAAGTCGGTGTATGAGACTGACCTCTTTGCAGACGCTATCGCCAAGATAGGCGAACTTGCAGGTAAGAAGTACGGAGAGAATGAAGAAGACACGAGGGCAATGCGTATAATTGCCGATCATATCCGTACGGCTACCTTCCTTCTCGGCGACGAGAGAGGCGTCGTTCCGTCCAACGTAGACCAAGGCTACGTATTGCGCAGACTTATACGCAGAAGCGTGAGATTTGCCCGTCAATTGGGCATTGCTCCGCAAGATTTGGTAAGCATTGCAAAGCTTTACGTCGAGCAATACGAGAACGTATACGAAGAATTGAAGGTCAACAGCGGGAAGATATACGATGAACTCGAAAAGGAGATAGACAAGTTTTCCAAGACCTTGGAAGACGGCATCAAACAGCTTGACAAGGTGCTTCAATTCGTCAAGGGAGATACCCTCAACGGCAAGACGGCGTTCAGACTTTACGATACCTACGGTTTTCCAATCGAGATGACTGTGGAGATATGCAAAGAAAAAGGCTTTGGCGTGGATATAGAGGGATATAAACTTGCGCAGGAAGAGCATATCAAGAAGTCGCAGCAGGGCGCAGAACAGAAGTTCAAGGGCGGACTTGCCGACAGCAGCGAGATGACGACTTATTTGCATACGGCAACGCACTTGTTGCTGGCAAGTCTGAAAAAGGTCCTTGGCGACGACGGCATTCAGCAAAAGGGCAGCAATATCACTCCCGAGAGATTGAGATTTGATTTCAACTTCCCGCGTCCGTTAACGGCGGAAGAAAAGCAAGCCGTCGAAGATGCGGTCAACGAGGCGATTGCAAGAGATATTCCCGTCGTGTGTATGGAAATGCCTATCGAGGAAGCAAGGGAGAAAAATGCAGTCGGCGTATTCGGCTCTCGCTACGGCGAAGTGGTCAAGGTATATCAAATAGGCGACGTGGATTTGCAGATATGCGGAGGGCCTCACGCTGAGCATACGGGACAGCTCGGTCACTTCACGATTGAGAAAGAACAGTCGTCTTCGGCGGGTATTCGCAGAATAAGAGCAACCGTACAACCAAAACAATAATTAAATTCAATAAAGCCCGTGTTTGCGCGGGCTTTGTCTATAAGGAGCATATGGCAAGCAAGTTTCCCATTGTCCTGGTGTATGGAATATTCGTCAAAGAGATGAAATATTTCAAAGCATTCGGGAGCATAGAAAAAGTGTTGAAAAATGCCGGCTACGATGTCTATACGGCGCGTACCGACAGTTTTGGCACTGTGGAAAACAACGCTTTGCAATTGAAAGAGCAAATCGAGATTTTACTTCAAAAGAGACGCGCGGAAAAAGTCAACGTAATCGCATATTCAAAAGGCGGACTTGACGCAAGATATTTGATAGAAAAACTCGATATGGAAAAATACGTTGCTTCGCTTACCACCATATCGGCTCCGCACAAAGGCACGAGACTTGCTACGAGATTTTATTCTTATCCCAAATGTATATTAAAGCCCTTTACCTTTTGTCTAAACGGTCTTTATAAGATTTTGGGAGATAAAAAGCCCAATTCTCTCGAAGTATTGAAAAGTCTTCAAGAAATTCCCGACGAGGAATACTCAAACGAGGTCGTATGCGCATCGGTATACTCTCAGAGTTATTCGTTGAGAATGGATAAATACGGCGACGATATACTCCTGGGAATACCCTTTGCTTTAATGAAAAAAATCGACGGCAGTAAGTGCGACGGGGCAGTGACTCACGAGTCGTCCAAGTGGGGAGAATATAAAGGACATTGCACGGATACGCCTATGTCGCACCGCCAAATAATAGACTTTTTGGTGGGCAAAAAGAAAAAACAAAAGATATATGAATTTTATCTTTCGCTTTGTCAAGACTTGGCAGATAGAGGTTTTTGACGCATAAAAATAAACTTGCATTGACGTCTGTTAAATCAGACGCAACGAAAGGGAGAAAACTATGAGCAAATATCCTATAGTGTTGGCGCACGGAATAGTAGTAAAAGACTTCAAATATTTTAAGGCTTTCGGTCAAATAGAAAAAGCCTTGAAAGATGCCGGTTACGTAGTTTATACATCCGATACCGACGGGTTTGGCACGATTGACGGCAACGCCCTGCAATTGAAAGAACAAATACAAAAAATACTGACCTTACACAATGTGGACAAGGTAAACATTATTGCGCATTCCAAGGGCGGACTCGACGCCAGATATATGATAGAGAGGCTGGATATGCAAGATAGCGTTGCGTCGCTTACGACGATTTGTTCGCCGCACAAGGGATCCAGACTTGCCACGAAGTTGTATTCTCTTCCAAAATGGCTGTTGAAATTCGTGGCGTTTTGGTTAAACTTTTGGTACAGGATTTTCGGCGATAAGAATCCCAACGCTCTCGAAGTGCTGAGACAACTCAAAGAGATACCCGCAAGCGAGTATAATAACGCCGTGATTTGCAAATCCGTATACTCTCAAAGTTATTCGGCGATAATGAAACGCAGCCGAGACGACTTTGTCTTGGGGGTTCCGCTCAGAATCATTCAAAACGTGGAAAAAAACAAACAATCCGACGGAGTCGTAAGCGTAGAATCGTCCAAGTGGGGCGAGTATAAGGGCAATTGCCTTGACGAATCGGTTTCGCATACTCAAATAATCGACTTCATGTCGAGTAAAAAGAAAAGACAAAAAGTGCATGACTTTTATCTTTCGATATGTCGGGATCTGACGGAGCGTGGATTTTAGGCGAGCCTTTTTTAAGTAACAGATAAAAGGGAAGAAGTAAGAAGAATTGATTAGATTTCTCCATTCCGCTACGCTACAGTCGAAATGACGTAAGAAAAAAAGAAATGACAGAACGATGTTGGTTTAAGAAATAATTATACAAAACAAGTGCTAATGTTGCAAGACTTTGCATAATTCGTCATCAAGTATGCGGTATCGTGGAGATATGAAAGTCAACACGGCATTGAAGTACGTCAAAAGTTATATTTTGGTTGCGCTGCTTACGGTATTATGCCAAAGAGCGCAGATCGTGGGCGACTATAGGGGCTACGCATTGCCTCTGCTGGTCGCTTTGTTTTATTGCAGATTCAGCGTGGGTGTGATTTGCCCTTGCTATCTTGCGATATGTCTTATATTCGACCATTCGCTCTTCGGTATTTTCTACGCCGTTGCGCCCGTGATAATTTTGCTGATTGCAAAGTATTTGCATTATTTGTTTGCAAGACCTATGCGTCTCAAAGCGCTTATTTGCTATTGCGTGTTGTGTTTGCTCCCCCTTGCGGTGCTTGACTTCAAAATGACTGCGACGGTCGACTTCATAGTCTATCTCGTGTCGCAAGTCGTGGTGGCTATGCTTTTCTGCGTAATATGTTACGCCGTGTGCGTGCGAGGCATTGGCAGAAAGTTGAGCGTAGACGAAAGAGTGGGCGGATTCGTATTTTTGGCGGTCATTGCAAGCGGAGTCCATTCTCTCGATATATACGGCTTCAATATTTATTATCTTGCGTTGGGACTTGCTATACCTTATTTATTTCGCAACTTTTCTTTTTCTCAAGGCGTAGTCATTGCGGGGGCGATTGCAATAGGCGGTTGTCTTTCGGGCATCAATCTTGCAATGGCGGGCGCGATAATGCTGATTTTCTTTGCCGCTTACGTATTCGTCGTCAACAAGTGGGTGGCGTCTTTGGCGGCTGTGATGATACATATTATATGCGGGATCTATTTCAACGCTTTTAAGGGCGTGTATTGGCTCAACCTTATAGGATTTGCCGTAGGTATTCTTATCGTGACGGCATTGTCGGATAAGGTCATGGCAAAACTGCCGTCGTTTAAATTCGGAGACGGCAGACAGAGCGCAAGAGAACTCGTCAACAGGACCAGGCGCGACCTTGCAGGTCGTCTGTCCACGGTGTCGGGAGTATTCGGCGAGATGTCGCAGGTGTATTCCCAAAACGTAGTGCGCTACGCTCCGCCGATGCAAGCCGCACCCTCGCTTGCCGAGGAGATAATGCTCAAGACGTGCGGCAACTGTATCAACAGAGAATACTGTCAAGGTATGATGGGCATGGAATTGTCGCAGGCGCTTGAAGGCGTCGTGCGCACAGTGCTTACTTCGGGCAAGGTCACGATAGAGGATCTGCCCACCGTCATATCGTCCAAGTGTATTCAGTTGCCCGCATTGCTTGCGACTTGCAATCAAACGGCGTTGTCTTATGACGTGAGATACAATTCGGGCAGGGAATTGGAAGTGGATCAAAATCTTATATCGTCTCAACTTATGGGCGTATGCGAATTTCTTTCCGAACTCGGAGAGGAAGTAAAAAGCGCTGTCAATATTGACGACAAACTCGACGAGAGAATAGTCGAGGAGTTGGGATATAACAATATCGTGTGCAGCGACGTTATGTCGATCGTCAAAAACGGTAAGCATACGATATCCCTTATCGTCAGAGAAAGAGACAGAGAAAAGAAAGCGCTGTTGCAAGTGCTGTCTAAACTGACAAATACGCAAATGCAACTCAAGGAAGAGAAAAAAACTATCGACGGCAGATACTGCATGACGTTCGTCAATACGCCGAAATACAACGTAACTTACGCTACGGCGACTTGTACCAAACCCAATTCGCCTGCGTCTGGAGATACCTATACCGTGACAAAACTCAAGCACGATAAGGTGCTTATCGCCTTGTGCGACGGAATGGGCAGCGGCGTTGACGCGAGAGAGGGCAGTCAGCGGGCGCTCAATATGGTCAGCTCTTATTACAAGGCGGGGTTTGACAACGTCAATTCTTTAAAACTCGTCAACAGATTGCTCTCCGTCATCTCCAAAGACAACTTCAACGCTCTGGATATGTGCGTCGTCGATCTTGAACTCGGCACTGCCGACTTTATTAAGCAGGGCGGCGTACAAAGCGTGATTAAGAGACTTGACAGCGTGCAGGTCATCGACAGCAAGGCGCTTCCGCTTGGCATTGTGGAAGAGGCGACTCCGCAAGTCAACCGTCAGCTTCTCTCCGTCGGGGAAATGGTGGTAATGTTCAGCGACGGAATTATGGATACGCTTACGCTTGCGGGTATCAAGCATATCGTCACTACGCTTGCGACGCTCAATCCTCAGCAGATTTGCGACGAAATAATCAATCAAGCCAAAGCTATGGGATTGAAGGACGACTCCAGCGTGGTTGTATTCAGATTGAGTACGCAGTAATTATTAAATTACTTCTTTGATTTCTTCGACGTTGATTTGAGTTACGTTGGATAATTTTTCTTTGTCAAATTCCAATAAACACAAATGCATAGTCATAGCGGTTGCATAACCTTTGTTTCCTACTACTATTACCGATACGGTGACATTCAATGTGTTGTCAATGATTTCATAGCTTTTGATATCACTGTCTAAACCGAGGCACGTTCTTACTCTGGAGATAATAACGAGGGATTTGTTATTGAAAAACTGTTCGTCGTAATCTTGAAATATTTCTAAAATTCTTTCGTTGAATATGTCAGATTCATTTTCTCCGTATATCGGGGAAGAGGTGTCTTCGTAAAATGCCGATAGGTCTTCTACAGATTTTATTATCGTCGCATAATCTATAAGACTTGCGCCATATTCGTAATACTTAAATTCAAAATCTTTAGAACTTTTATCTACCAAAGGCGATTCACTGTCATTGCAGGAGCAAAGTGCGACAGATAAAGTCATTGCGACAATCAATATTATAGTAACTAAAAAAATTTTTGAACTTCTCATAGTTTGCCATCCTTATATAATATTTGAATATTATTCGTCAATTACTACACACAATTAATGAATTTGTATCGCTTATATTTTAATTATTTTTATTGATATGCTAAAACGCTGTCACAAAAGCCTTGACTTTTTGCATTTGGGATATATTATAAAAGTGTCTTCGCTCTTTCCCCTAAGAATGGAGAATATATGATTTTAAAGTACAAATATCACAGCGATTCGGGTCTGCTTGAGGCATATCGCAGCTATACGCTTGCTCAAAACAATTCGCTGTCCGACACGATAGTCATTACGTCGACGGCGTCGGACGCAGAGAGATATAATTATTGCCTTGAATTTATTTGTTACAACAGCAAAAGCATTCCTAAGGCGCAATACGTCTCGCCGATACTCAACTATAGCGGCGGTATTTCTTTTGCAATACCCAACAATCTCACGGAATTCAGAGGTCACGTAGATATGCAACTCACAGGCTACGACCCAGTCGACAACTCAATAGTATTCAAGAGCGTGAGCAAGAATTGCAAGGCGTTTGACGTAGAGGGCTCTCTTTGCGTATTGGAAAAAGATCTCAACGACACTCCCAACGTCTTCACCGAAGTGCTCAAACAACTTGAAGATTTGCGTAATATCCGCCAGGATATAATTGAAGAGGCAATGAAAAAGTTTAGCGCGCAGATACTGGATATGGTCGCAAAATTTAAGTGGTGCAAAGTTAAATTTTATGACAGGGGAAAACTTATTGAAGAGCAATGGGTTACGGTAGGTTCAAAGCTGACGGAGCCGTCCTATACTTTGCCCGCTAACTGCGTCGTCGTGGGAGGCTGGTACAATCCCGCAACGGAAACAATGTGGGATATGGACAACGACACGGCGCAGGATTCTATGGAATTGGCTCTAAACTATATGACGGACGACGTAGTAATATCCGACGGAATAGTCAGTTCTTTCGGGAGACATACGCGCTCGCATATTTATCTTCCCGAGTATTACGAGGGACGTAAAGTAAATGCTATTATCTACGACAACTGTAACGTGCCTTATGAATCTAATCTTCATTTTGGCAACAATATGGAGTATTTTGAAGGTATTCTTTCGCATCAAAACGTATTGGGAATTTATTTCCCGCAGAATAATCCGTACGTGGATAGTTTCAACGGATTTCTATATTCAAAAAGCCAAGATGATTTTACGTTGTATTATGCGCCGAAATTACATCAGAATGATACGATTGCCGTAATGGACGGATGTAGGGGTATCTATAATTTTGCAATCAATTCAGCAAGAGGACTGAGCAGGCTCATTCTTCCCGACAGTTTGGAATATCTTTATGAGAAGTGTATCGTTAATACCGACATACAAACGTTGAAGTTGCCGCCTAATATACGTTATATAGACCAGCGCGCCGTATTCAACAACTTCAGTCTAAAGGAGATAATTTTCGAAGGAGATATTTCAAGCCTCATTACTGACGAGACCTTTGTCAACGAGGATATAAAGGGCGTTGTTACGCGACCGAAACTTGTTGTTTATCCTCAGTATTACTCAAATTACAAGGCGAGAGGTCTTGCTTACGAGATAGAAGTAATAGGTCAAGAATATTTTGACGACAGATACGAGCCGAAGGGAGAATAGTATGCCGAGAGTAGCAAAACCCAAAATAGATATACCCAAAGACGTATTTTTTAAATATACGGTAAACGGCAGAGTGTTGGCAAAAGTCGTCGACGGCAGGTTGCTTTGCGCTCATAGAGTGACGACCAACACAAAAGCAGGCATTGACTCCTGGCAGGAGTTTGCCTCGATAGAAGAGGCTTCCAAAAGTCTCGGCGTACCGCCGCCAAAAAATTTCGGCTGTCCGATAATCGACGCAGAACATCCGCGCATAGATTGGAGTACGTATAGGGGAGGATATTATATACCCAAGAAAGTGTGAGTAAGAGGAGTTATATTAAAAAGGTGTGTACGATATTGTACACACCTTTTTTTAGTTGCGGATAATAATTTGCATTAGATTCTTCGACTGCGTTGCACTCCGCTCAGAATGACTCGTTTAAAGCGAGAGTTAAGCCTTGAATGCGTCACTCTGAGCGTGGCGTATGGCGGAGTCGAAGAGTCTATTCTATGTTACCTCGACCGCAGTGGAGAGGTCTCTATCCGTATTAGATTTCTCCGTACGGTAGCAAGCGTCAGAGTCTAAATTGATTGAGATTTCTCGACTTCGCTCGAAATGACATTGTAATAGTTGATTGAGGGAACAATACGTCAGATCACTACGAAGTTTCCCGGTGTGATAAAGATAAAGCTGATGATTGCGAGTAGGACTACTACGACGACTTGGTGCAGGGCGTAGACCCATATTGCTATCTTGCCCCAGAATGCAAAAGGCTTGTACCAATCGTATTTGCCAAGGTGCGGCAGCAGAGATTTTTTCTTGGGATAAATCAACACCCCAAGCGCGGCGCCCAACATCATATATCCCGTGGTGGGGAATATCGGATAATAGTCGCCCGAGTAGAACTCGCGGCGATTGCCGAGCATAAATTTGCCGATAAAAAACAAGCTGTTGTCATCGGCAAAGGCTTGAGGATTGTCCGCATAGGTCGCCATAAAGCCTGTGTTCATGGCTATTATCATTATGCCGACGAACATACATACGCCTGCCGTGATCATTTTGTTGTGACAGCAAAGAGTGTCTATCAGCCACCAAAGCAGTATGGAAAAAGCAAACATGTGCAGTATGCCGAACTTTATATCAGCGTCCATAAAATAAGACACTATCGTGATTATTCCTGCGATAATGCACGCTTGTACGCCTCTTTTGAGATTACTGCGTGAAAAAGAGCAGGATATACCGCACAGTAGGGCAAATATCCACACGACTATATTTTGGGTGGTGGAGCGCAATAGGGAACTGTTTATATATTCTTGCGCGAGATGCACGATCTGAATTACGCTCTCCTTGCCCGTGGCTATCCACGCCTTGTCAAACAGGTCGGCGATATCGTACATAAAGTGGTCAAAGACCATCAACAAAACGCAAACTCCCCGCAAAAAATCCAACTCCCAAATTCTTTGGGAAGACTTAGGTTCAAGTCTATTGGATCTTTTGAGGAGAGCGCTCTTCATAAATTATTGAATTTTGTCTACGCCCACGTATTTTCTCAATACTTCGGGTATAACGATACTTCCGTCGGCTTGTTGGAAGTTCTCGAGGATTGCGGCGGTGGTTCTGCCCACGGCAAGTCCGCTGCCGTTGAGAGTGTGGACGAGCTTGACCTTGCCGTCTTTGTCTCTGTATCTTATGCTTGCGCGTCTTGCCTGGAAGTCTTCGTAGTCCGAGCATGACGAGATCTCAACGTATCTGTTGTAAGACGGCATCCACACCTCGATGTCGTAAGTCTTCGCCGAGCCAAATCCTAAATCGCCCGTGCACAGGCAAACTACTCTATAAGGTATGCCGAGAAGTTGCAAAATCTTTTCGGCAGAGTTGGTCAAATGCTCGAGTTCTGCATAACTCGTCTCGGGAGTGGTAAACTTGACGAGCTCGACTTTGTTGAATTGGTGCTGACGGATAAGACCTCTTGTGTCTCTGCCTGCGCTGCCCGCTTCGCCTCTGAAGCATGCGGTGTATGCGCAATATTTGATAGGCAAAGCGTCGTAGGGGAGTATCTCGTCTCTGTGGAGATTGGTCACGGGCACTTCCGCCGTCGGGACGAGATAGAAGTCCTGTCCTTCGTTGTTGACGTAATACATATCTTCTGCAAACTTGGGAAGTTGTCCCGTGCCTATCATAGCGTTTTTGTTGACCATAAAAGGCGGGAATACTTCGGTATATCCGTTTGCGGTATGCGTATCGAGCATAAAGTTGTAGATTGCTCTCTCGAGTCTTGCGCCGAGACCTTTGTATACGGTAAATCTTGCGCCCGATATCTTGCTTGCTCTCGGCCAATCGCACAGATCTTTTTCTTCGGCGATGTCCCAATGCGCCTTGGGCTCAAAGTCAAACTTGGTAGGCTCGCCCCATCTTCTCACTTCGACGTTGTCGTCGCTGTCGCTGCCGATAGGCACTTCTTTGTTGGGCAAGTTGGGGATAGTCAGCATGATTTCGCTTATCTTGCTTTCTACCTCGTTGAGCCTTGAGTCGATTGCCTTTATATCTTCGCCGAGTTCTTTCATTTCGGCGATCTTCGCAGCCTTCTCGTCGCCCTTGAGAGAGGGGATGAGTTTGGATACCGCATTCTTGGTCGCTTTCTTGGTTTCGCCGTCTTGAATGAGGGCTTTTCTTTCGCTTGCAAGTTCTCCGAGACCTTCAAGGTCAAACTTGCCGTTTCTGTGAGCTAATCTTTGTTTCACTTCTTCAATGTTTTCACATACAAACTTTAGATCTAACATATGTCCTCCGAAATTCTCATCAAGTTCGTACGACATCTTGCTACTGATTGCGCACTAAGTTCGTCTACGCATTTCGACGTACATAGAGTACGACGAAATCCCTATCCTCCAAATCACTTACGCAATCTTGTCGTGTCACTTAATTCAAATTTCTATATTATTTTTTTAATCTAATTAAGTTCGCAAGACGTCTTGCCGTATTCACTTAACTCAAGCCTTTTAATTCTTTTGACTTTCTTAAGGTCATACTTACGTATTACCGTAGCACTTAATTCGAAAATTATTTTATTTTACTTTTTATTTGCAGACTATATTGACAAGTCTCTTGGGTATTACGATTACTTTGACGACTTGCATATTGTCTATTGCGCTCTTTACTGCGTCGTTTTGCATTGCGATATTTTCTATCGTCTTGTTGTCGGCGTCGCTGGGCACGATTATCTTTGCTTTCATACGGCTGTTGACTTGCACTGCAAGTTCGTACTCGTCCTTGACGAGAGCGTTTTCGTCGCACAGCGGGTAAGTCATATCAAATACGGAATACTTGCCGCCCATTTTCTCGTTGAGTTCTTCGGCAATATGCGGTACGAGGGGGGCGAGCAACAAAATCAAGTCGCTTATGCAAGCCTTGAAGAAGCTTGCGTTTTTCTCTCCGCCGAGGTTGTCGTATTTGTATAAGTCGTTGACGTATTCCATTATTCTTGCGACAGCCGTGTTGAATGAGAATGCTTTCATATCTTCGCTTACGCGCTTGATGGTGTAGTTGCGAGTATAATTGAGATCCTTTTCATTTGCGCCCATTTGCTGGTTTTTGTTGTTGCAAGATATAGCTTTGTCGACGATTCTCTCAACTCTTTCGAGGAACTTGACGATAGATTCCATACCGTTGGCGCTCCAGGGACCGCCCTCGATATAGCTGAAACCGAACATAAGATACAGTCTGAACGCGTCGGAACCGAATTTGCTGACGTAGTCGTCGGGAGAGATTATATTGCCTCTCGACTTGGACATCTTAAAGCCGTCGGGACCGAGTATTGTGCCTTGGTGAACGAGCGACTTGAAAGGCTCGTCGAACGTGAGGTATCCCATATCTCTCAAGGCTTTGGTGAAGAAACGCGCGTACAGCAAGTGCATACAAGCGTGTTCCGCTCCGCCGATATATTTGTCGACAGGCAACATCTTGTTGATGATTTCAGGATCGAAAGCCATCTTGTCGTTGTGTGCGTCTGGGTATCTCAAATAATACCAACTTGAGCATACGAAGGTGTCCATCGTGTCGGGATCTCTTGTTGCCTTGCCGCCGCACTTGGGGCAGGTGGTATTCATAAACTCTTCGCAACTTGCAAGAGGGGATTTGCCGTTGGGTTTAAATTCCACGTTGTAGGGGAGCGATACGGGCAAGTCCTTTTCGGGTACGGCTACTTCGCCGCACTTGTCGCAGTATACTATAGGTATCGGAGCGCCCCAATATCTTTGGCGAGATATAAGCCAGTCGCGCAATCTGTAATTGGTCTTGAGTTGTCCTTGCTTTTTGCTCTCAAGCCACTTTACGATGGCTACTTTGCCTTCTTCCGAAGTCATTCCGTCAAACTGCGTATTTGTATTACAAATCACGCCGTATTCGCAATATGGAAGTTCGTCGGCAGAGCCGTCTTTGGACTTGATAACTCTGCGTATCTGCAAGCCGAATTTCTTTGCGAAGTCGTAGTCTCTTTCGTCGTGCGCTGCTACGCCCATTACTGCGCCGGTGCCGTAGGAGTAGAGCACGTAATCGCCTATCCAGATAGGCACTCTTTCGTCGTTGACGGGATTGATGCAGTATGCGCCCGTGAATGCGCCCGTCTTTTCTCTCGTCGTCGACATTCTGTCGATCTCGGATATCTTTGCGCAATTTTCTTTATATGCTTTTACTTCGGCGAGGTGTTCGGGAGTGGTAATCTTGTCTACGAGCGGATGCTCGGGGGCAAGTATGACGTAAGATACGCCGAATACCGTGTCGGCTCTCGTAGTGAATACGCTGAAGGTGTCTCCGCTTTCGCACTTAAATTCTATCTCTCCGCCCGTGGATTTGCCTATCCAATTGCGTTGCATAGCCTTGGTCTTTTCCGGCCAATCTATCGTGTCGAGACCTTGAAGGAGTTCTTCGGCGTACTTGGTTATTTTGAAAAACCACTGTGTAAGGTTTTTTCTAATTACCGTAGTGCTGCATCTCTCGCAAGCGCCGTCGACGACTTGCTCGTTGGCAAGCACGGTGTTGCACGAAGGGCACCAATTGACGGGAGCTTCTTTGCGGTAAGCAAGTCCGTTCTTGTAAAGTTGCAAGAATATCCACTGCGTCCATTTATAGTAATCGGGCATACAGGTCTTTATCTCGTAGTCCCAATCGAAAGACGCGCCCATTGCCTTGAGTTGTCTTTCCATAGTGTCTATGTTTTTGAGAGTGCTGTCTTGCGGGTGAATGCCCGACTTGATAGCGTAATTTTCAGCAGGCAGTCCAAAGGCGTCAAAACCCATAGGCTGGAATACCTCTTTTCCGTTCATTCTCATAAAGCGAGCATAACTGTCCGACGGTCCGTAGTTGTACCAATGACCTGCGTGAAGTTTTGCGCCCGAAGGATAGGAGAACATCTCCAATACGTAATATTTATCTTTGATTTTTGACTTGTCAAAGGAATAGAGTTTTGTATCCGCCCATTTCTTTTGCCACTTTTGTTCGATGCCGATAAAATCCATAGCCTCTCCGAATATTTAAAATTTATTATATATATAATATATCCCCTTAATATATTTGTCAATGAATTTGCGTCATTTTGGGCGAGGCGGCAGGGCATTTTTATCTACAAAATTTTTAATAAAAGTTATTCAAAAAGTAGTGTATTTTTTTGAATTGTGCTAAAATTAGTTCAAATGAGAGATTTGGAGACAAAGCATGAAGATCAGCGAATTGTTCAAACAAAAAAAAGTCGTATATTCCTTTGAGATTTTTCCACCCAAGGTAAACGACGACATAAGCAAGATATATAAGACCTTGGCGGAGCTCAAGGACGTGAGCCCCGATTATATTTCTATCACTTACAGCGCAGGCGGCAGCAAAAACTCCCGCACCAAAGAGATAGCCCAGATTGTCAAGAACGAGTACGGCATAGAGCCGCTCGCCCACCTCACTTGCATCAACTCCACTAAAGAAGAAGTGGCGAATGCTTTGCAAGGACTTGTGGATATCGGCGTGCAAAACGTGCTTGCGTTGCGCGGCGACAAAATAGAGGGCGAAGTCAAGAGCGACTTCCAATACGCAAGTCAGTTGACGGAATTTATCAAGCAAAACAGTGATATGGACGTCGCAGGCGCATGCTATCCCGAAGGACACCCCGAAAGCGCAAATATAGTCGAAGATATACGCAATCTTAAAATCAAGGTCGACAAAGGCGTGTCGCACCTCAATTCGCAACTCTTTTTCGACAACGACGATTATCTCAAATATCTTGATATGGTGCGTCTTGCAGGCATAGACGTTCCTATTCAAGCGGGTATTATGCCTCTTGTAAGAGCGTCGCAATTCGGCGGTATCGTCAAGACTACGGCGGCTAAACTTCCGTCAAAGATATCGCGTATGTACAACAAATTCGCCGACGATCCCGAGGCGCTTATGGAGGCGGGTATCGCGTACGCCACCGATCAAATCGTCGATTTGCTCTCAAGCGGCGTCGACGGAATACATCTCTATATTATGAACAACGCATACGTCGCAAGAAGAATTACCGAAAATATAAAACCCATAATAGACAAACTCAACGGCGTGAAATAAGCAATAATATGAAGATTGAAAAGAGCGAACTTTTGAGATATCTCGGATATAAGGGACAGCAGTACGGCGAGAATATAGAAAACAATATAGACCTCGCCATATCTATTTGTCTTGAAAAGATTACTCCGAGAAGCGTAATCAAAAAGTACGCGCTTGTCAAAGAGCCGCTTTCGCTGAAGGGCGCAAATATGACGTTGCAAGGGCAGGATATCGCAAGACATCTTGAAGACTGCAACGAGGCGTATATTCTCGGCGCGACGGTGGGATTTGAGATAGAAAAAACCGTCAACAAATTGATGAACGAAAATCCTTTGCTTGGCGTGATAGTCGACAGCGCAAGTATTTGCGCTATAGAGAGCTATTGCGACGACCTGTGCGAAGAATTGCAAAGACAAAATTCAAAGCAGTTGACTTGGAGATTTTCCTGCGGTTACGGCGACTTTCCGCTTGAGCAGCAAAAGGATTTCGTCAGAGTACTCGAGATGCAAAAACGCATAGGCGTGTTTATCAACGAAGACAGTTTTATGATGACTCCGCAAAAGTCAGTTACGGCAATTATAGGCGTGAAGGAAACCGCAAGAGAGGATATGCAATCGAGAGGGTGCGCAGGTAAGTGCGGGAATTGCGGAAACGTGACTTGCCAATATCGCAAAATTGAAAATTAGAAAGCGGATATAGACCCTTCGACTACGCTCAGGGTGACGATAAAATACGGATGAGATATCTCGACTGCGCTCGATATGACAATATACACACTGGAGCGACCGCAGAGATTAGTTATATTTTTGTCCGTGCGAGGGCGAGATGAAGGCAAAGTCAAAGTTAAGTAAAGACTGCGGAGATTGGTGTGATTTTCGTACGTGAGACGGTAACCGAGCGGTGAGCGTACTATATGTACGTGATCCAGAGGGCATCCAGTCTTTAGGACGGAAGGCGCGCCGATATACGCAGTCGAGAAAGGATAGTATGAAATTCAAAGATAAAATCAAAAACTCAATAGTATTGCTTGACGGCGCTTTGGGTACTCAACTTCAAAAGAGAGGGCTCGAGGGCGGAGCAATCCCCGAAAGGCTCAACGTGGAAAATCCGCAGTTGATATATTCCGTCTGCAAAGAATACGTCGACAGCGGCAGTGATATAGTCTACACCAATACTTTTGGCGCAAACAGAAAAAAACTCAAGGATTCTCAAGAAGTCGAGACATTGATAAAAGCAGGCGTGAAGATAGCCAGAGAGGCGGCGGGTAAGAAACTCGTTGCGTTGGACATAGGACCGTCGGGCGCTCTTATCGAACCGCTTGGGACTATGACTTTCGACGAGGCGTACGAACTATTTAAAGAACAAGTGATTGCAGGCAAAGACGGCGCAGACTTGGTGGTTATCGAGACTATGAGCGATCTTTATGAGCTCAAGGCGGCGTTGCTTGCCGTCAAGGAAAACTGCGATTTGCCTGTTATGGCAAGTATGACCTTTGACGAAAGCGGACGTACTTTCACAGGCTGTAGCGTTGAAGCGTTTGCAATCACCGCAAGCGCATGGGCGGACGCTTTGGGTA
Organism: uncultured Clostridia bacterium; assembly: GCA_947177795.1. GTDB lineage: Bacteria > Bacillota > Clostridia > Christensenellales > UBA3700 > RACS-045. The sequence goes on from CAMWVR010000004.1 coordinate 31,797, forward strand.
TCAACTGTTCGTTGGGACCTCAGCAACTTTTGCCAATTATGCAAAGACTTGTCGACAATACGGATTTGCCGGTGTTTATTAAGGCAAACGCAGGACTTCCCGACAGCGAAATGAATTATTCAGTATCGGCGGAAGAGTTTTCAAGCATATACGGAAAATATATAGATATGGGTGTAGGCATACTCGGCGGTTGTTGCGGTACTACTCCCGAGTATATTGCAAAACTTGACGAACTTCGCAGACGCAAAAAGATAGGAAAGCGAAACAGAAAATATAATACGGCTGTGTGCAGCGCAACCAAAGTCGTCTATATCGACGGCGTAAAGGTGATAGGCGAGAGAATAAATCCCACGGGCAAAAAGGCAATGAAGCAGGCGCTTATCGACAGGGATTTTGATTATATTGCTACGCAGACGATAGAGCAGGTCGAAGCGGGAGCGGAGATTTTGGACGTCAACGCAGGACTGCCGCAAATAGACGAAAAACAAATGCTTACCGAAATGGTAAAGTATATCCAAAGCCTAACGGACGCGCCGCTTCAAATCGATTGCGGAAAACCCGAGGCTATCGAGAGCGCTTTGAGATATTACAACGGCAGACCTATCGTCAATTCCGTCAACGCAGAAGAGAAATCTTTGACGGCTATTTTGCCCCTCGTCGCAAAGTACGGCGCAAGCGTAGTCGGCTTGACTATCGACGAAAAGGGAATACCCAAGACGGTGGAAGAGAGAGTTCGCCTCGCCGAAAAGATAATAGAGCGAGCAAAGAGCTATGGCATAAGAGAAGAGGACGTGTATATCGACTGCCTTACGCTGACCGTCAGCGCAGAACCCGACCAGGCGATGAATACGCTCAAAGCAATAGAGATACTCAAGAGTAAATACAATATCAAGACTGCGCTTGGCGTGTCGAATATATCTTTCGGTCTGCCTGCAAGACAGATTGTCAACACGGCGTTTTTGACTATGGCAATGCGCGCGGGGCTTGATTTGCCGATACTCAATCCTAATATACCCGAGAATATGCAAGCCGTCGACGCTTTTAACGTGCTGACTTGCAAGGATAAAAATTGTATGGCGTATACCGCAAAGTATGCGGATTACGTGGGTACGCAGATTGTCAAAAAAGATTCCGCAAAGGGCGATAGCGCAGGCGGAGACAAAGATATATTTTATTGCATAGAAAAGGGACTTGACAGAGCGAGCGCGTTGACGGCAGAACTGCTCAAGACCCACGACGCATTGCAGGTCATTGACGATTACCTCATACCTGCATTGAATAGGGTGGGAGATAATTACGAAAAGGGCAAGATTTTCCTGCCGCAACTTATCGCGTCGGCAGACTGCGCAAAGGCTTGTTTTGACGTAGTTAAGAAGAGCCTGCCTGTCGGTACTAATACCGAGAAGGGCAAAATCGTGCTTGCGACAGTTAAAGGCGACGTGCACGATATCGGCAAGAATATCGTCAAGACCGTGCTTGAAAATTACGGATATAAGGTCATCGACCTTGGCAAAAACGTGCTGCCTATGACCGTAGTCGACGCAGTGAGAGACAACGATATCAAGTTGTGCGGACTGTCGGCGCTTATGACTACGACTGTGGAGAATATGCAAGAGACGGTGCGACTTCTCAAAGAGCATTGTCCAAATTGCAAAGTTATGGTCGGCGGAGCCGTGCTGACAGAAGAGTATGCAATGCAGATCGGAGCGGATAAGTATTGCAAGGACGCCAACGTAAGCGCGAAGTATGCGGGTTGGGTGTTTAGTCAGGCTGAACAGCGGTAAAACGGATTAGATTTCTCCATTTCGTTTCACTTCGCTAAATATGATATTATAAGGATAGAGATTTCTCCACTACGCTCCGCTTCGGTCGAAATGACATATTATATTTGAGCGTCAATGACAATATATTTTATGTCACCTCGAGCGCAGTCGAGAGGTCTCAACCGTTTATTAAGTACCGACAAAATGGAGCCTTGCGACATTTTCGTTTGGTCGGTAGGGCGAAGTCCAACCGTACGTTTAGCAATTACTTTGCTTGCCAAAGTCATTGCGTATTGTTAGGTTGTGACGCACGCCCCGTCACCTCGAGCGTAGTCGAGAGGTCTCTAACAGATTAGCATATAGGAAAAGTTTATATGAAAAAAGTATTGCAAGTAGTGGGCGCTATAATAATCAATGACGGCAGAATTTTAGCCGTCAAGCGTGGCGAAAATAAGAACAAAGCCGTAGCATTTAAGTATGAGTTCCCCGGCGGAAAAATCGAGCAGGGCGAAACGCCCGAGCAAGCGCTCAAAAGAGAACTCTTCGAAGAGATGAATTACGATATTGATGTGGGCGGGAAGTATATGTCCGTGTCTTATGAATACGACGACGTAATCGTCAATTTGCATACGTATCTTTGCAAACCTTTATCAGATTGCTATACTCTCAACGAACATATCGACGACAAATGGCTTTTGCCAAAAGACCTTTTTAGCGTGGAGTGGGCGCCGGCAGATTACGATATAATATCAGATTTAAGTAAAAGACAATTTTAGTTGATTCGTTTAATTAGGTTTCATTATTTCATTGGGATCCAATTCAAGTATTTTGCAGATATTTGCAAAAACTACTATTGACGGCAGAGTCTTTCCGTTTGCATAGTTGTTAAGGGCTTTTTGAGAGATGCCTATTTGCTTTGCAAGCGTGGGTAAATCATACTGACTTTTTTGTATTGCATTTGCTAAACGTTCTTTATATTCTTCTTTTTTCATAGTGACCTCCGCATTTATTTATATTATATACGACAATTTGTCGTAATGCAAGTTTTTTACGACAAAATACAATATAATGTCAATATGAGTATAGGTAAGAGAATAAAAGACTTAAGATTAGAGCGTAATTTGTCCCAAACAGAATTTGCTGTTAAGATTGGTACTACGCAAGATAGCATATCACTTTGGGAAAATGACAAAAGATTGCCTGATACTACTTATATTATGAATATATGTAGAGAATTTAATGTGTCTGCTGATTATTTATTAGGAACAGCGGAGAATTGAATATTATAATATTTTTAAACATACAAGATAACATATAAGATAACGTGTAAGATACTTGACTTTTTTGTTAATAATTTTTATACTTGATGTATGGATAAATATATACCGCCTTATGACTTAACAGACGAAATGCTTGATTTAGTTGCTCAAATTATGGAAACGCTTGGGCAATTGAACGGCGTTAACGGACTGGAAAAACTTCCCAAACTGCGCAGAGTGAGCAGAATCAAGTCCATACATTCGTCTCTTGCGATAGAAAACAATACGTTGTCTATTGAACAAGTCACTGACGTAATTGACGGCAAGAGAGTATTGGGACCGCAAGAAGATATTTTGGCAGTGAGAAATGCTAACGAAGCATATAAAATTTTAGAAGAAATTGACCCCTATGAGATAAAAGATTTGCTTAAAGTACACGGCGTTATGATGCAAGGGCTTGTAGCAGAAGCGGGGCAACTGAGAACAGGACAAGTTGGCGTGTATAACGGTGATGGAGAAGTGATTCATATTGCACCGTCTTCTGATATTGCGCCTACGTTACTTACAGGGCTATTTAATTGGGTAAAGACCTCAAAAGTCAATATGTTAATAAAATCAAGCATATTTCATTATGAATTTGAATTTATCCATCCTTTTAGAGACGGCAATGGCAGAACAGGTAGACTTTGGCAAACGGCGTTGCTTGCAAGTTGGAAGGATATATTCGCTTGGATACCTATAGAAAGTATAATTAAAGACAATCAGGAAGAATACTATAAAGCAATTATGCAGTCCACAAGTCAAGGTAAATCCAATGCCTTTATTGTATTTATGCTAGACATCATTAACAAAGCAATTAAAGATATAGTCAAAGATACGACAAATCACTTCAATCATATCAATAATTATATTGCTTCTTTGCTTAAAGTCGTAGATAGTTATCCTCAATCGGCAAAAGAACTTATGGCAAAACTTAATTTAAAATCAAAAGACAGTTTTAGAAAGAACTATTTATATCCTGCAATTGACGCGGGGCTTGTGGGAATGACCGAGCCGGATAAACCCACGAGTAAAAATCAAAGATATTTCAAAATCTAATCGTCCGTCAGACCCAAAAGATAATCGGTGGATACGTCAAAATATTGCGCAAGTTTAAATATAGCCTCGGCGCAAGGCTCTTGTTTTCCCGTTTCCCAATAACTGATAGAGGCGTTGCTTAAGTTTAAGTCCTTTGCGAGCAAATTTTGACCGACGTTTTTTTCGGTTCGCAAGGATTTAAGCCTTTCTCCAAATACCTTTCTATCAAATTCTTTCATATAAAATAATTTTAACAATAATTAGAGAAAAATACTTGACTTCTAATTATAATTAGAATATAATTAACAAGCAAAGTGATGTTGCTGTTCTATTAACTCGGATAAATCTAATCAACATCATTAAATGAGGATATTATGGCAAAAGAAACAAAAAGTATCGAACTGAATTCAAATGTGGAAGAATTGTACATTGGAGAATGGGAAGCATTTGGTTGGGAAGTACTTTCATCTCAAAAAATTTCAAATTCAAGAGTTAAACTAACTTTTTGTAGAGATAGAGAACTCAAGAACTATGATGAACTAGATTCAAGATTTCAAAGATATTTGATGTTAGAAGATAAGATGAAGGAATACGCTATAAAAAAACATAACCTTGAAACTGAGGCTAAACCAATAAAAGTTAAATTTAACATTTTGTATGCTATTATTTCTATTTTATTTTGTGGTATTGGATTTATTTTTTATCTTATATATTTCTTTGTAGCAAATCATGGCTATAAGAAAGATATTGCGAAGTATAATGAAGTACACGCTAAATATGAGGAAAAGTATGACCAACTGTTTAAAGAAAGCCAAAGCATTGTGAATGAGGCAAGAACTTTTATATAATTCAATATTATCCACAATAGTTTTGTTAGTTTGAATGATTATATCATAAAAGTAGTAATCGTTTAAAATTTATGGCTTGATTATAGTCAGTTTAAGCAAGAGCAATAAGCCTATTTAAAAGGAGAGAAAAATGAAAGTAGTAAGTTGGATTTTATTTGTTTTGTCGATAATATTGTTGCCAATATTGGCAATTACTGGAGTCACTGGAGTTTTTGAAGATCCATTATGGGTATTTATAACAATAGGAGTAGCGGCATTCCTCATTCTAGGTTTTATAAGTCATATTATAATAGCGCGTGTAGGCGAAAGAAAAGAAAAGGCAAGTTTTGCATTGTATATTTTGACAGCACCAGCTTATTATATATTTTATATAGTATTGCGTATAGTTTTTTTCTGGTTGGATTTTATAGATTTGATGTTCTATATTGGATGTGGCAAAAGATATATTTCCGAGGCTTTAAAAACTATTATAGATATAATTACTCCATACAAAACACAGCATGAAATTGAAGAAGAAAAAATGCAAGAAGAAGAAAAAAATAAGATAGAAGTTTTTACAATTAATTATAAAGGTTACAAAAGAGAATTGACCTATACCACATGGCAGGGAAAGCGACAAAAAACAGATTACAATGATAAATCGCCATACTATTTTAAAGAATACAAACTTCTTATAGATGACCTAGGGAATTATTGGCGTTCTTATGACGGCGGAAAATCTTTTATTAGAGAAGTTAACGGAGAAATTGTGGATGTATTAGGCAATCCTTATGATTGATTTTTAATGTTTAAATGTCAAGAAACGCAGCTAAGCAATTCGCCGATTTCGGCGAATTGCTTTTATAATTTGGGAGAAATCGCCGAAATCGGAGAATATACTATTGACAAAATACTCACGATTGATAAATTCGGCTTGGGAAGTTACGACGGCATCGTCGTAGAAAATATAATAGATTGGTTGAAGTCAAATTAGATTTTAAATATGATCGTCAATACGCCGCCGTTGTATTCGGCAGTGATTTCGCCGCCTAATTGTTTTGTGAGTTGTTTTGCGATAGATAAGCCAAGACCTGTGGAATACTTGCCGTTTTCTACGGTAAAAAATCTGTCAAATAGTTTTCCGACGTCGACGTTGTTGAGATTGCGCGCGGTGTTGGAAAAACTTATTGTTCCGTTTTCTTTTACGTTGACGGAAAAGTCGCCGTCACTGTACTTGATCGCATTCTCGATTATGTTTGAAAAAATTCTCGTCAAAGAGTTTTTGTCGGTGATACGTAGCACAGCGCTCTCGCAAGCGGTAATTTGGGGTATGATATTTCTTTGGCAAAATTTGTTATAAAAAGAAAACAAAGTCTCTTGCAATAGACAGTTGATGTCAAGTTTTTCAAATTGTTGATTTTTTTCTGAAGTCGTATTTGTTGCGACAGAATATTTAAAGAGTTCTTCCGACAGTGTTTTGAGCGCAGTTGCTCTTTCGGATATTATCGCAAGATATTTATCTATTTTGTCGCGACTTGTTTCTTCTTTTATCATATCGGTATATCCGCATATCGCGGTAAGGGGAGTGCGTATATCGTGGGCTACGTTGGTAATTGCAGACTTGAGTTCTTTATCGCCGTTGACATACGTCAATTCTTTTTCTCTCAACTCGCTTATCTTTGCATTTAGCGAGCAGGCAAGAGCAGATATATCTTTGTCGGCGCAAGATATATTTATCAAAGCGTTGGTGTTGCCTTGAATCAACTTGGAGAATTGCTCTTTTATTTCTTTTGCGGCTTTTTTCATTATCAGTATTTTTGCCGTCAGTAGTATAAGGGCGATGGCAATCGCCAAACTTAAAAGTGTCAAAAATATTTCCATAATCTCTCCTTTGCTTTCTTTATATCAGTCTTCTTGAATAATTTTATCCCTATTTATGCAGTAATGTCAATGTAGGAAAAGCATTTGTTAGGTAGCGTTGCGCAATCGTTACTGAGATTGCGCAACGCAAATTTAGGGGGTTATGTCACCTTAAATTAGTTTTGTTGAATATAAGCATACCTGCGCCGTTGGCCGCGCATATCCAGCCAAGATTGCAAAGCATCGGTTGCCATCTGAAGTCGTAGTTGAGAGTAATTTGCAAGTCTTGTCCAGTCGGCAAGAAATCTAACATAAATTTGCAAAAGTCAAGCGTAGCCTTTCCCGGCAACTCGGGATTGGGAACTTTTTTGTAATAAGGTATGCCAAATAATTCTGCGTCCACGTAAATATAAGGCGGTATGCTCAAAACAGCGTCAAAGACGAATATGGCGAGGAAATAACTTACTATAATCAACGATAGTGAAATGAGTAGCGCGGCGATTTGGTTCTTGCTTGTCATAGTGATAAAAGTAAATATAGAAGAGTATGCAAGTACCATTAGCGCACCTTCCGATATAAGCAAATATATATTCTTTGCGGGGACGGTGATCTTGCCAAACAGCGGAAGTGTAAGTATGCAGAAAAATAGTTGATAGACTATAATGAGCGCAATAGATATTATGCTTGTCGTCAGCAAGTTGGCGGCGTATATTTGGCTTTTCCTATAACTTATTATGATTTTGTTTTTCAAAGTCCCGTTTTGAAAGTCCGCACCGAAGATCACGCTACAGATAACGGCGACGATTGCGGCGGGTATGGGAAGACCTATCAAGCCATATCCGAAAGCAAGTATTTCCGCGCTCGATTCAGATATGGGGGTGTAAGGGACAAAGCGTATTATTATAGGCGTCAAGATTGAATACAAAATATACGCGGAAAAGAATATCCAAAAAGTTGCGCTTTTGACCAATCTTGTGAAATTGGCGCGTAATAATTTTAGCATTGGGGTCTTCCTCCTTTAAAAATTTTGTTACTTGATATTCGACTTTTTGAAGACGGCTATTCCTACGCCGCTCGTTGCTGTAATTAAACCTAGTGAGTACAGAAGCATTTGCCAGGTGTGAGAATATCCTCCGTTTGATATTTGCGCACTTTGTCCGCTTGGGAAGAAATCAAGCAAAAATTGGCAAAAAACGCGTACCGCTTTACTCGGATAATACGGATTAGGGACGTCGGTCAAAAGTACATCGCCGAATTCGTCGCGCATTAAATTGCCGAATTCGTCTATCATAAAGTCTTTTATGAAAGGCGGAATATTATTTGTATAATAGTGGGCAGCAAAGGCTATAAGCGCTCCGCAGGTCAATACTACTAACGAGATTATTACTGCGGCGGTGGAGTTTTTGCTAACCATTACTATCAAGGTCATTACCGCAGAGTACGTCATAAGCATAAGCGCGCCGTTGACTAACATCCAAATTATCGTACTTGCGGACGACGTGAACTTGCCGAGCAACGGCATTCCCAATATGAAGAATACCAAAAGATAAATTACGCTCAGCGCAAGCGATAAAATCATCATTGTCAAAAGGTTGGCAAGATAGATATAAGTCTTTGACTGACCGATAATGATTTTATTTTTTAAAGTTCCGTTGTGAAAATCTGCGCTGAAGATAATGCAGCATAAAAGCGCTATGAGTACTCCTTGCATCGGAAACCATTCTATACCGTAATTGAGAGAAAGCATTTTGTCGCTTGTTATACGTTCAAAACTACTGTTTTCAATAACCGCGATAATAATGGGATATAATGCGTATAATGCTACCAATATCCAAAAAGTCGCGCTTTTTATTACTCTTGCAAAATTGGCTTTAAGGAGTTTAAACATTACTCTCGCCTCCCAGAAGATTGATATAATAAGACTCCAAAGTTTCGTCTTTTTCGCTTACTTTGATAAGCGTAATGCCGTGGCACTTGAGAATATCGCTCAATGCCGATATGCTTATTTCGCCGTACAGTTCGCCTTCGGTGGGGGAAGTAAGTTTGTATTGCAGATGCGTTTCGTCGAGAGCAGAGCAAAGTTCAACGGCGGTGTCGACTTTGAATACGATACGCTTTTTGAGACTGTCCTCGAGTTGGTCTTTGGTGATTTCTTTGAGTATCTTGCCTTTGTCGATAAAGCCGTAGTGCGTGGCTATTTTGGAAAGTTCGTCGAGAATATGGCTTGAGATCAAAAAGGCAATGTTACGTTCTTTGTTAAGTTTGAGTATGATTTCCCTTATTTCCACTATGCCTTGCGGGTCAAGTCCGTTGATAGGTTCGTCAAGCACGACGAAGTCTGGATCGGAGGCTAGAGCCATTGCAATTCCAAGTCTTTGGCGCATACCCAGAGAAAAATTGCGGACGGGCTTTTTGCCTGTGTCTTTGAGGTCAACCATTTCAAGGAGTTTGTCAATTCCGTCAAACGACGGTTTGCCAAGCAACAAAAATTGCTGTTTGAGATTGTCTTTGGCGCTCATACTGCCGTATAGCGCGGGGGATTCGACAATCCCGCCCATTCGTCTGCGAGCGCTGTAAATCTCTTTGCCAGTATATGGCGCGCCGAATATTGAATAAGTGCCTACCGTAGGCGATTGAAGACCGCAGATAATGCGAATCAACGTGGTTTTACCTGCGCCGTTTTTTCCGACGAGTCCGTAAATTGCGCCTTGGGGAATACGCATAGTTACGCCGTCGAGAGCGAGATATTTGCGGTATTTTTTTGACAGGTTGTCAACGGTTAAACAATATTCCATATAGAATACTCCTTGGATTTTGTACCTTTATATTATCGTATATAAATCAAGGAATTTATAAAAAAACGTCAATATTTTGTTAAGATTTTAATTTATATCCGATACCCCATACCGCTTGAATGTAGTCTTTGTCAGTCGTTGTCTTGAGTTTTGCGCGCAAGTTGGCTATATGAGTGCGCAACGAACTCTCTTCGCAATCGGGCGTAAGGTCTTCGATTTGGGTCATTATAGCGTCCTTGGAAAAGACTTTGTCGGGATTTTGCATAAGAGTATAGAGTATTGCAAATTCCGTCTTGGTGAGTTTGAGGGGCGTATTTTTTACGCTTGCGACGTAGGTCGATAGGTCTAAAGATATGTCTTCAAATTCAAGCCTGTCATTTTTGCGCGCGCTTTCTCGCAGGTGCACGCTTATTCTGGCAAGCAGTTCCTTTATATCAAAAGGCTTTGTCACGTAATCTACTGCGCCCGAGAGCAATAAGTTGACTTTGTTGTCGATATCTACTTTGGCGCTCACGACGATGACGGGGATGTTTTGGATTTTCGGCAAGAGTTCCTCGCCCGAAAGTCCCGGCAACATAAGGTCGAGCAAAATCAAATCGGGGCGGTTGCTTTGAATTACGTACGGCGCTTCCGTGCCCGAATAGGCTCTGGCAACTGCGTAGTCGTTTTTTTCCAACAACTCCTGCAACATATCTCCGATATATACGTCGTCGTCAATTATCAATATCGTCTTTTTTTGCATACAAGCCTCGTTTGAATAAAAATCGTTAGTTTTAGTATATTTTACTTTTTGCAATTTGTCAATATGGGATTGAGATTTCTCCGCGTCGCTACCGACAAAACGAAAATGTCGTAAGGCTCCATTTTGTCGGTAATTAATAAAAGCATTAGATCTCTCCACTGCGGTCGAGATGACATTAAGATTAATCGAAATGACAAATAGAATAGGAATATATATTTTTATTTATTAAAGGTGATTATTTTGATTAAGTTGGGCATAATCGCAGTATGAGAGAAATTATAAAACACATCGATGAAGTAAAAAGAAGAGTGGGGCTTATCGTAGGTCAGCCCTTGACTTTTGAGGTCAACAAAGGTCGCAACAAGTTTGTCAAATTCGACGGATATATCCAAGACGCTTATCCGGCGATATTTACCGTGCGATGCATGATTGAGGGCGAGGAAGAATTGCTCTCGTATTCGTATAACGATATCTTGACTCGCAACGTTAGGATAAATAAAAAATAGTTTTTGTCATATTGCCTTATTTAACGCAATATACTATGGTGTAAAAACAACTGTGCGGAGGATATATGGCAATCAATACAGTATTTAAGAGCGTAGGCTCGGATTATGAAAGAAATCTTGACGGAAAACAAATAGTGACGCAGTGCAACTTTGACACCACGTCCAAGGGCGGCGTGACGAAAGTGTGCGCATTGTCGAGCGACGCTCAAATCACGAAGGTACAGGCGCTGTCAAAACTAATCAAGATCAGCGGAAGAGTTTCGCTCAAACTCGTCTATCTTGACGGAGAGGGGAAACTCGGCAGTTTTGACTATATCTCCGACTTCTCGGAAGACATTGCCGACGATGCGGTCATTGCAGATATGCCGTGCTTGGTAAGAGCAAGTATAGTAGATAGCGTATCCAGCGTATCGGGAGCGGAAATCAAGGTGCAGACGGTCGTCGAATTGTCGCCAACGGTCGTTGAAATCAACACCGTCGAACTTCTCGAAGAGGGCGAGGGCGCTCTTGCGTTGCGTCAAGAGCAAGATTATCAAAGATATCTCGCCACCGTCAACGAAGAATTGGAAGTGAGCGAAGAGTACGCTTGCGGAGCAAGAGTCGACGACGTGCTTTTCTATGACGCCAAAGTCTTGGTCTGCAACGTCGACAACGACGACGAAAAGTTGACTGTCAGCGGTCAATTGGAGATCAGCGTAATCTATTCAAGCGAAGGCGTTGAGGCTACGAAGAATATCAATCTGCCTTTCGTGCAGGAACTTGCGGCTCGCGGAGAGAATTTGCGCGCTTGCATAGCCGCTAATATCAAAGACAGCAGACTCATCATTGAGGGCGGAGAAAACGACAATACTCTCAAGATGATAATTTGTATATCCTTGCAGGGATTCGTCATGCAAATCGATAGGACATCGGCGATCGTAGACTTGTATTCGCCCACCAACGCTTTGCAAGTGAGCAAAGAGACGATAAGCTTTGACAGACAAAACGGCGTAATGCGTTTTGAAGAGAGAATAAGCGGAAGCGTGGCTGTCGACGACGGCGACGAGGGGATCAAGAATATCATCAGCAGCGTGGTCACGCAAAACACTCTTTCCAACCTCGTGGCAATGCAGAATTGTATACTTGCCGAAGGCATACTTAACACCTGCGTGATCTATATGAGCGAGGGCGGCAATATCAAGTGCATTCAAGTGGAATTGCCGTATTCGCTGCAATTTGACAAAGAAGGCGTGTCGGCAGGAGATATCCTTTGCGGCAGCGCTATTGCGACGGATTGCGCGCACAAAGTCAAGAGAGACAGAGAAATCGAGTTGACGGCAAACGTCGTGTTGTCGGTATGCTCCAAGACTCCCGTCGAAAACGTCGTGATCAAGTCGCTTGAAGAGGGCGAGTGTCTCGAGGTCAACGCAAGCGCAATAAGCGTATATCTCCCAAGCAAGGGCGAAAGCATTTGGCAGGTCGCAAAGACTTTGGGTATGTCAATAGAAAGCATCATGGCGCAAAATCCCGACCTCGGCGACGTCATGCAAGGCGACGAAAGAATCGTAATCTATCGCGAAGTGTAAAGCACACTGGAACGTCAATAACGAATTATAATAAGATCTCGCCGTGGCGGCGAGGTCTTATGCTTTTTATTTTTATACTGATGAGATTTCTCCACTTCGGTCGAAATGATATATTATATTTGAGCAGCAATGACAAAAGATTTTATGTCACCTCGAGCGCAGTCGAGAGGTCTAATCCTATTATTAAATTGGTAGAGATTTCTCCATTTCGCTGCGCTTCAGTCGAAATGACAGATTATATCCGAGCAGCAGTGACATTTGGGGCTTGTTCCTTTACATAAAATTTGCACAATTTAGATTAGTTTTACAAGTGGCGTATTGATATGAAATAGGCGTTGTGATAAAATAAACATGAAGAGGTGTTGTATGGATAAGTTTATTCAGGGATGTATGCGTATCAAAGATTTGACGACTGCGCAAGTCAGAGAGTTGATAGACGCCAATTTGGAAGTTGGTATCAACGTGTTCGACCATGCGGATATATACGGCGGAGGAGAGTGCGAAACGCTTTTTGGCAAAGCTCTCAAAGAAGCGCCGCAGTTGAGAGATAAAATAATTTTGCAGACCAAAGGCGGTATCGTCAAAGATTTGTCTTGTCACAGATACGACAACAGCGCCAACTACCTCATCGATTGCGTACACAAGAGTATCAAAAGATTGGGCGTGGAAAAGGTGGATAGATTTCTTATCCACAGACCCGACGTGCTCCTCAATCCCGAAGAGACGGCAAAGGCATTTGACAGACTTGCGCAAGAGGGCGTTGTCGGCGAATTTGGAGTAAGTAATTTTGCAGGCAGTCAAATTACGCTTTTGCAATCGAGTTGCAAACAAAAAATCAAATATAATCAAGTCAGAGTAAGCGTCTTCCATTGCCCAATGATAGAGTACGGCGTGAATTACAATCGCTTCAACGACGCCGGCGTCAATAGAGACGGCGGTACTCTCGATCATTGCAGATTAAACGAAGTGCAGATACAATGCTATTCGCCGTATAAAGGCAAGAAAAAATCATTTATAGGCGATATCAGATATCCCAAATTGAACAAGCTTCTCAAAGAATTGGCTTTTAAATACGACGTAACGCCCAACGCTATCGCCGCCGCTTGGCTGCTCAAGCACCCTGCGGGTTTTGCCGTCATCAACGGCACCACGCAGCCAGAGAGAGTAAAACAAATCGCAAAGGCAAAGGACATCGCTTTGACTCGCGGCGAGTGGTACGAACTATATCATTCTTTGGGACGTAAGTTGCCGTAAGCGGCTTAAATGTATAAGAAGGGGAGAGGCATTTGCCTCTCCCCTTTTTGCATTAATCCCAAAATTTTGAATATCTTGAAATCAAGTTTTGTATTTCGTCAATTGTCGTGAGTCCTTTGCCAATTGCTACTTTTAGATATTGACCGCCGAAAGCGTCAAATATCGTTTTGGGCACAGGACATATTTCTACAAATTCCTCGTATGTAAATAATCCGTATTTCTCGATATCCGCAAGATACGATTCTTCGTCAATTTTCATAGTTTGAGGATCAACTTCAAAAATATTTATCAATCCCGTGGTCACTCCTGGCATAGAGAGCATACCGTTGACATAATAACAAAGATGTCCGTAAGTCACAGGACTCCAAGCAGAAGTTATTTCAGTTGATACTTTTACGTCGGTAAGTTGCACTTTGGTATAAGTCAGATTACCGTATTCGTCCACAGTCTGTTTGTTAAACCAATGCCCGATATATTTATCTGCGTCGTCTCGCAAGAATACGTATTGGTTGAGATCAAAATCCCAAAAACCGTGTTCGTCGATTACTTTTACAGAAGTGCCGTCGGAGAAGTATAGATTTGTCACTTTATATTCGCGTTGAGCCTCTTTATCTATGAAGAGAATCGGGGCGGTGTCGAAAGCGCCTGTTTTCATATTCCATACCAAAAGTTCTTCATTGCCTGACAGGTCTTGCACTGCGACTTGACTTCCGTCTGAGAGAGTAATCAAAGAGTCATCGGCAACACACCCCGTACTTCGATTTACGCTAAATGGGAAAGTTCTTGTGTAAGAATATGATTTATCACTTCTTGTCATAGTACATTTCATTGTTAATGTATATCTATCGTTTTCAAGATCGCTTGAATCTAGACTTATGATTTCGTTTGTATAGGATGGAAGTGAAAAAATATTTATTGTTATTTCGCATATATGCGAGTCATTTCCTTTAATTGGAACGATTTCGCCGGCGCTGTTTCTTAATTCAAAAACAGCTGCGCCGGTGATATCAAGCGCCGCATTGAATGCAAAATGTGTGCACATAACAAAATAGAAGTCTGTAGCCGAAGTGAAAACCAATTCGTTATTTTCGTCGAATTTAAAACTTGTTATTCTGTTAATACTTAAATCCACTGCTCCGTCCCATCGGTACCAATCGGATTTGTAACCGAAGTTGCCCATTACTTTTCGTCTATATGGCATGTTTTTTATAGCCTCTGCGGCGTTTAGCCTACCACCGGATGAGCATTTGCCGCTATACCTGTCGTCTTTTGTTGAATGTGTTAGTATAGTTGACTTGACTTGTTTGGCGATATATGCATTAGGTAAATTTAAAGAACTGTCTCTATATTGTGAGTATAGCAATGCAGCTACGCCTGTTACAAATGGCGCGGCAGCAGAAGTGCCTCCAAATTGGTTAGTGTATCCCGAGATATCATTTGGATAGTTGTTATTTTTAAGACAAGTAGTGGTAATATCTCTGCCGCCTGGCGCAAAAATACTAACAGTATTGGCTCCATAATTAGAGCCACTTTTATAAGGTAATTTAATACCTATTGCTTCGTCATCCCAAATATCACCATTAGAATATATTGCGCCAACGGAAATAACTCTGTTACTAAATTCTTGGTCATAAGAGTAATCGGAAGGAAAATAATTTATCTTATCATTATTATTTTTCTCATTTCCAGCTGCACATACAAAAAGACCAGTAAAATTAATAATAGCAAATTTTACTGATGTATTTTCACTTTCACCACCTCCGCTAAGATTAATTATATCAATGTCATTGTCAATAGCCCAAGTAATAGCATTTGCGATAGCCGTAGAATCAAATTTAACTTGTTGTTTCTTTATTCCATTTTCATCTATATATTCATATATGCGATCTACTTTAAGAGGAGCAATTTTTACTTTCCAACTTACTCCAAGCACGCCGTTTTCAGTAGCGCCGGTTGCGCCTATTACTCCTGCTACTCTTGTACCGTGTCCGTAAGTATCTTCAGTGTTGTCACTATCATCTATGAAATTCCAACCTGCCACTAGATTGCCATTCAAATCTTCATGTTTTTCTATTCCGGAATCTATTACGCCGACTTTGACCGTATTGCTACCAATTGAATATTTCCAAGCGGCAGGTGCATTGATACCGTAAGTTCCATGTAATCCCCATTGATCTTGATATCTGTTTCCGTATTTTGCTTTTGGAGTATCTGTGGGTAAATCTGCAGGTTCATCATATGTGTTTGCGCCTGCCCATAGCACTCCATCTATTTTTTGCAGTTGTTCTATAGCGTCTAATACGTTTTGTTTAGAATGTTCTTTGAGATCTATTTTAAAAATTTGACGAAAGCTATCTTTATTTAAATATAATTTATCCTCTATATTTCCCGTAAGGCTTGTTAGGTCTTTTATTGATTTTATAAAGGGAAATTTAGAGAATTTAGCGCTTTGACTTTTATTGACTTCGCTAGAATACTTGTCCATTACTACAATTACACAATTATCGTCGAAGTCTTCCTCTATGTCAATATCAGAGTATAATTTTTGTTCAAATCCGACAGGGAACAGCGCGACTTCTGCTTGCGCTGATATGATTCCGCTACATGAAATGCATAGCAGCGCAATGATAATTATCAAGATAAATGCAATTGCGTAAAGTTTTTTGTTGTATAAGAATTTTGTGTTTTTCATAGTTCATCCCTCCATATTTGTTTGTTGTTTATTCTTCGATTTGAGTTACGTTGATTTTCGTTACAGTTGCTACCTGATCTCTATCTACTTCAAACATATAGGCACACGTCGTAATAGGCCATGGAATATAATAATCATCTGATTTTGGAGTAGACAACGTTATATTTAATAAATCGTCTTTTATATCAAAGCTTTTTACTTTATAGAATCGGCTTTGTACTCTTCCTACAAATATTAGTATAAGAGATTTATTTTGGAAATAGGCGTCATCGTATTTTTCTAAAAGCGCAATAAATCTTTCTATAGTTTCGATAGAAGCATATTCATATATACTAAAATCTTTAAAAATGCTGAGTTCTTCCGATGAATTTATTATAGGTGATGACGTAGCGGATTTTATTGTAACTAGATCATTAAAAATCTGTATGCCAACTTTTTGGTCAAGTTCTCCTATGCTTTCTTCCACCTTTATTTGATTTATTTCTTTTGCAACTTGTTTGCTTATTTCAAATATGCGTACGTGCGTTCTTACTTCGGTAGTGGCATTGCCATTTGCAGTAACTAAGTTGACAGTCATTACGCCGTCTTTTATATCTACGGAATCATAAGTATAGTAATCGGCGGTTTCGTTAAATCTAAAAATCAATACAATAGAGCGTTTGCTAAAGAATTCTTCGTCATATTCATTTAATTTCTTGCTTACGTTATCGGATTTTAAAGTTGTATCTGTTTCGTCAAAGATTTTCAAATGCTTTTCTTCGCAGAAAGACTTGAGTTCTTCCACGGAGTTTATTTTCTCCGCAATATTGAGCTTGCTTTCGTCGTCGAAATAATCGGAGATATAGGGATTTTGGTCTTTTAAATAGAATCGCGTTAGAGAAAGAGTATACGGCTCAATAATCTCATCGTCTCCGCTTGGCGCGCCCGACGGTTGTTCGGTTTCGCTTCCGCTTGGTATGCCTGACGGTTGTTCTCTTGGGCGGCTGTTGGGATCGCAAGCGCACAGAATTGCTGACGTAGATAATACGCCGATCAACAACATTGCCATAAAAAAGCGTTTGAAAGATTTCATAGTTTTCCCTCCTATTATAATATATTCAATATAAATATATATTGTTAACTATAATTTTTGCTAAATATAAAAATAATAATCAAAATAAATTTTAATCTTTTGTATTAGGAGTATTTATAGTATATCATAGGGTTTTGCCGCATGTCAATAGAAGCTTAAAAATTTATTAAAAATTTTTAACCTAATTTTACGCTACACGGCATACATAATTGCGCAACGAAGTCGAATAATATGAAAAGTTTATTCTTCAATTTCATTGACGTTTATTTGGTTAACGTTTGCTATCATATCTTTGTCCATTTCCAATATATATACGCAGGTAATAACATCGCAGGGATAAAAAGCCGGTTCGCTTGGAAGTTTCCTTGACAAAGTTATATTTAATGAGTTTTCATTGATTTCAAAATCTTTGACTCTAAAGAAATATCCGCTGCTTGCTCTAAATCTAAATAAAACCACTATTGACTTGTTTTGGAAAAATTCTTCATCATATTTTTTTAAAGTTTCGATAATTTTATTATTTTGTCCAGTCAGTTTGTCGTCTGAAAATATCGGAGAAGTCTCTACATCGCAAAACGTATTGATTTCTTCAGTAGTATTTATAATGGCAGAGTAATTGGACTCTATATCTAATGAACTATCATCATAAATTTTAATGCCTATTTTTTGATCGAGTTCTCCTATGCTTTCTTCCACTTTTATTTCATTTATTTCTTTTGCTACTTGTTTGCTTATTTCAAATATGCGAACCTGGGTAGTAACGTCGGTAGTGGTATTGCCGTTGGCAGTAACTAAGTTGACGGTCATTACGCCGTCTTTTATATCTATGGAATCATAAGTATAGAAGTCGGTGGTTTCTTTAAATCTGAAAATCAATACGATAGATCGCTTGCTAAAGAATTCTTCGTCGCATTCCTTTAATTTCTTGCTTACTTTATCGTATTTTAGAGAAGTATCCGTTTCGTCAAAGACTTTCAAATGCTTTTCTTCGCAGAAAGACTTGAGTTCTTCCACGGAGTTTATTTTCTCCGCAATATTAAGCTTGCTTTCGTCATTGAAATAATCGGAGATATAAGGATTCCGATTTTCTAAATAGAATTGCGTTAGAGAAAGAGTATACGGCTCAATAATCTCATCGTTTCCGCTTGGCGCGCCCGATGGTTGTTCAGTTTCGCTTGGTACACCTGACGGTTGTTCTGTTGGGCGATCGTTGGGATTGCAAGCGCCCAGAATTGCTGACGTAGACAATACGCCGATTAACAACATTGCCATAAAAAAGCGTTTAAAAAATTTCATAGTCTTTCCCCCTATATTTATTCTTCGATTTGAGTTACGTTGATTTTCGTTACAGCTGCTACCTGATCTCTATCTATTTCAAACATATAGGCACACGTCAAAATAGGCCATGGAATTGGAATATAACCATCTGATTTTGGAGTAGATAACGTTATATTTAATAAATCGTCTTTTATATCAAAGCTTTTTACTTTATAGAATTCGCTTGATGGGTTTCCTCTAAATATTAATATAAGAGATTTATTTTGGAAATAGTCGTTATCGTATTTTTCTAAAAGCGCAATAAATCTTTCTATGGTTTCGATAGAAACGTCTTCATATATACTAAAATCTTTAAAAATGCTGAGTTCTTCCGACGAATTTATTATAGGTGGTGACGTAACGGATTTTATTGTAACTAGATCATTAAAAATCTGTATGCCAACTTTTTGGTCAAGTTCTCCTATGCTCTCTTTCACCTTTATTTGATTTATGTCTTTTGCAACTGTCTTACTTATTTCAAATATGCGTATGTGCGTTCTTACTTCGGTAGTGGCATTGCCATTTGCAGTAACTAAGTTGACGGTCATTACGCCATCTTTTATATCAACGGAATCATAAGTAGAGTGGTCGGCGGTTTCGTTAAATCTAAATATCAATACAATAGATCGCTTGCTAAAGAATTTTTCGTCGTATTCCTTTAATTTCTTGCTTACGTTATCGGATTTTAAAGTGGTATCTGTTTCGTCAAAGACTTTCAAATGCTTTTCTTCGCAGAAAGACTTGAGTTCTTCCACGGAGTTTATTTTCTCCGCAATATTAAGTTTGCTTTCGTCATCGAAATAATCGGAGATATAGGGATTTTGGTCTTTTAAATAGAATCGCGTTAGGGAAAGAGTATACGGCTCAATAATCTCATCGTTTCCGCTTGGCGCACCCGACGGTTGTTCTGTTGGGCGATCGTTGGGATTGCAAGCGCACAAAATTGTTGACGTAGATAATACGCCGATCAACAACATTGCCATAAAAAAGCGTTTGAAAAATTTCATAGTCTTTTCCCCTATATTTATTCTTCGATTTGATTTATGTTGATTTTTATCACATGTGAAACTTGTTCTTTATCTATTTCAAAATAGTACATATAGTCCAAAACGACAGTTGCTACGCCTCCATCGTATATTATAGGAAGAGACAGTGTAATATCTAAAGACTCTCCCTTGATTTCAAAACTTTTCACTCTGCTAAATCTACTGTCTCCTATTCTTCTGAAAACCAATACTAAAGACTTGTTTTGGAAATAGTCATTATCGTATTTTGCTAATTTTGTTAGAAGGTGTTCTTTATCTTGGGGAGAGAGATCTTCTCGTAAATCAAAATTTTCAAAATTGATGAGTTCCTCATAGGAATTTAATATTTTTGACGAGTTGTAAATTTCGGGTTTTACCCACAAGCCGCATCTATATATTTGAATACCCACTTTTTGGTCAAGGTCGCCAAGTTCTTCATGCACTTGTATTTGATTTATTTTCTTTGCAACTGTCTTACTTATTTCAAATATGCGAATCTGGGTCGTTACGTCGGTAGTGGTATTGCCGTTGGCAGTAACCAAGTTGACGGTCATTACACCGTCTTTAATACTTACGGAATCATAAACGTAGTTGTCAGTCGTCTCTTTAAATCTAAATATCAATACGATAGAGTAGTTTTTAAAAAATTCTTCATCGTATTCCTTTAATTTCTTGCTTACTTTATCGTATTTTAGAGAAGTATCCGTTTCGTCAAAGACTTTCAAATGCTTTTCTTCGCAGAAAGACTTGAGTTCTTCCACGGAGTTTATTTTCTCCGCAATATTGAGCTTGCTTTCGTCATTGAAATAATCGGAGATATAAGGATTTTGGTCTTTTAAATAGTATTGCGTCATTGCAAGGGTGTAGCTAGTGTCAAGCCTGTTGCAAGCGCATAGAATTAATGACGTAGATAATACGCCGATCAACAACATTGCCATAAAAAAGCGTTTAAAAAATTTCATAGTCTTTCCCCCTATATTTTATTCTTCGATTTCATTGGCGTTTATTTGTTTAACGTTCTCTATCATATCTTTGTCCATTTCCAATATATATACGCAGGTAATTACGTCGCAGGAATAATCGCCTGGTTCATCAGGCAGTTTTCTTGACAAAGTTATATTCAGTGAATTTTCATTGATTTCAAAATCTTTAACTCTAAAGAAATATCCGCTACTTGCCCTAAATCTAAATAAAACCACTATGGACTTGTTTTGGAAGAATTCTTCATTATAATTTCTCAAAATTTCGATTGTTTTCTTAGGACAGGTCTTTTCGTCGCAAAAGTCATTAAGTTCTTTGCCCGTACTTATTATTGTTGAAAGGTTATTGTCATTTACATATGAATCCCTATAAATTTTAATACCTACTTTTTGGTCGAGTTTTCCTAATCTTTCCTCTACCTTTATTTGATTTATTTCATTTGCAACTGTCTTACTTATTTCAAATATGAGAATCTGAGTCGTTACGTCGGTAGTGGTATTGCCGTTGGCAGTAACCAAGTTGACGGTCATTA